>CANHHG010000017.1 GCA_947460615.1 Bacteroidota bacterium | reverse complement strand
TTTATTTTTTGATAAATGCAAATTAAAAAATGATCGTTTTAATTGACTAAAATTAAAAACAGTTGGTTAATTCACAATCGCTACAATAGGTCCCTCAACATACATACAATTGTTGCTTTATTGGGTAAAAGCTGAATTAACCAAATGTTTTAATCAACTAAATTTAAATGGCGTTGATACTAACTTAACTAATTTTGATTATATGGCATTAAAATTTTAGCTTACTAATTTATCAAATAAATTTTGTTCCTGATTAACTACTAATTTTTGAAAGTTATTTTATTGATTACTTTTTTTGATTGGAATGCTGACTATTAAATAGCTTTATTAATTTTAAAATTTATGTGGCATTTAAAAATGGACACTTTAACATAATTAATTTGACGTGGATTTATTTCCAGCAGAAAGAAAAACAACAATTTGCTATTATCTTTTTTCGGAAAAGGTTCGATGTATTATTTAATTATTGTACAAAGGTCATTTTAAAAGCTCTTCAGGTTTTATATAATTTTAAATAAAAGTTTCATAATTGCTACATTTTGTTAAATTGTAATTAATATGTTGATTTTCAATTAAATTAAAGCTATATAATTATTTAGTTTTATAAAAATTCTTATCCGATCTAGAAAAAATAAGAAAAATAGAAAGTAATTAAGAAGTATTTTTTTTTAAATTATTAAATTATGATTATTAATTATTATTTATAGCATATAGGTTTTCATTTGACAAAATAATTTATTAATTTTTTTATTAATATAGGGTCAAATTATATGCTTTATCAATTACTAAATTAATTGATATTCAATAATTTAATAATTATTTTTGTGATATTATTAATGATAATCTTTGTTGAAAAATAACTCCCATTGTGAATAACTATGACGTTCACTTATCTTATGATCAATGTATCTTTGATAAGCAAAAAGACATTACTTTTAATGTACTAAGCAAACATTTTTATATTAATTTAATTAGCAAAAAATGGCAATTAAATTCAAAACACAGTCGAGAAAGAATCCTCAGGACCTGACTGCACCTGAAAAATTTTATGCTGCTGCAATAGGCAATGGCGAAACTGATTTGGAAGCTTTGGCAACAATGATTTCCTATCAAAGTACTTTGACAGATACTGACTGCTACGCAGTATTAAGATCATTAGAATACAATATTGTTAACGAGCTGAATCAAGGTCGTATTGTTAAATTAGGAAGCTTGGGAAATTTCCAGGTTAGCCTTAGTTCTTTTGGAAAAAATACACCTGAAGAAGTAACCGCAATTGATGTTAAGAAAAGTCGAATTATTTTTCGACCTGGGAAAAAATTGCGTAATTTACTTAAAACTGTAAATTATCAAAAAGCCAGCTAGTAGCCTGTTATTTTTACTGTAAGTTTATGTTTGAAAGTCTCGAGTATTCCCGCACTCGAGACTTTTTTTTGAAAAAAAACTATCATAATAACATAAGGATGATAATTTTATTTCATCAGGACAAATGACTAAATCAATACCGATGAAACAAAATATTGTTCTATTCAAAATTTAAATTCTTTTTATCTTTTTTAGACAAAAAAAAGCTCAAAAAAAGCAGCTAGTAACCTGTCTTTTTGAGCAAATTAGATGTTTGAAAGTCTCGAAAAGTTCCCGCTAATCGCTTCAAAATCTTTACAAGATTATAATAATTATTTGTTTTTTACAAACTAATAATTACCCTTCATAGAATTTAATTTACATTTCAACAATATTGTTGTAATACAAATAAATTATTAAACCTGAAGTATTATTGGTATTTTACCAATTCCGGTTTTGAGATTCCAAAATTTTCTAGACCAAAATCATTCGTTCTAATGGCATTGGTTTTAAATAATGATCCTCCATCAAGAGGTAAATTAGGATAATAGGAAAAGGAAAATTGAAACGATTTAAATACTAAATAATCATTACTAATAATAAACCCTACTCCTATTTGGGAATATAGCTTACTAGATAATATTTTCTGATTGTCATCGCCTATTAGTCCCATAGTATATCTAAAGTAAGGATTCAATCTAAATCCAGTAATTTTCCATGGAGAATAGCCTTGGGTTTGAAAACTGATTAATAGTTTTTTTGTTCCAAAAAGGGATTGACTATTAAATCCATTAATCCCAGAATCGCCGTTAAGGGTAATTCTATCAGATAGTACATTGGGTCTGTTCATTCCAATTACCACTTCAGGATTGATAAACTGTCGGAATTTCCAAGCGCCTATTTCTTGTAAATTGGTGAAATAAATTGCTTTAAATGTCGCTGCGCTTTCCTCAATAGTACCTTTATTGAGATACGTTCCGTACTCGAAATTAGTTCCTAAATATCCAAAATCAAAGAAATTACCAAAGGTCGCTTTTCCTCCAAAGTAGGTTCTGTTGTTCTTATTTTTATTTTGAAATCCTGTGGTAAACGAATAAATAAAACCGGCAGCAATGTCTTCAACTATATTAAAATTAAAAATGTATTTATCCTGAAGGTATTTTCTAGAGGCTACCCCGAAACTTGCTAAATATAATTTTTCATCTGAATACAACCCTAGAACATTATCAGGAACCATTGGGTTCTCTATATAATTCTTATTATTAAAACGGACCGTAGTAAAGAAATTGGTACTCCGTTCATATTCCGAATTTCCATTAAAAATTCTCATAGAATGTCCTGCCCAATAATCCTGGAAGTTAACTTTGTAGCGTTGAAGCTCAACAGTTTGAATTGGTGAAAACGCAATTTGACTCCCATAAACTTGGCTCAATGATACTCCACCAGCCCATTTGGTAAATGTGGAATAAAATGGCCTTTCGAAGCTAATTAATTTAGAATAATTTTGATCAAAATCAATGGAATAAGAGAGCGTAGTTTTAACAAATGAATTTTTAATGTTTGGAATAATATAACTGCCACTATAGCCGTCGTGAATGCCTTGAAAATTCTTAGAGTAGGAATTAGAAAATTCGTTTCCGAGGCCAAAAAAATTCTTCTCATTCAATGAAAACGTTGATTGAGTATTAGTTAGATCTAAATCAGGGACAGCGCTCCAGGAATCAAGAATTCTAATTGAAATATCCACAGAATCTTTTGAAACCAATTGGGTGTTTAAAGCCAATTCACTTACATACCATTGGCTCCTAATTAAACGCGCCGACTCTTTAACTAAAAGAGAATCTAATAATTGATTTTCTCGCATTAGTAACAAGTTTTTAATAGCAAAACTTTTGGTTTTTACATGAAGTGAATTTCCTGCTCTAAGGAAGAAATTTTTAGGGATTTCAGTTGTGTCATTAATAGAGTATCCGAAAGGGTCAAAGGAATTTACGGTGATATTTCTTATTATTTTTCCTTCAACAGCACTGTAATTTGTTTTCTTAACTTTGCTGAAAGTGTTCTTTTTTATAACGGATTTATAAACAGGTTCAAAAATTAGTTTGTATATAAATTTGGTAAATTTACGCTTATTGGAATATACTTGAATTTTGCTGTATTTTTTAGTTTCTTCTTTCGTTTTTGTAGTGTCTTGCGCCATGGATTGATGACAACTTAAGAGTACTATAAAAACAAATAAGTATCTGAAAAACATAATTGATTCAATTTGAATTTGAGTGTTCTTAAACCACTTTTCGAAATAGTTTTACAAAGATTCACTAAAGTATTCTTTATTAATGAAAATCAATTTAATTTTATGTTAAATTAGTTTTAGACATCTTGTAATTAGAATACCTATTCGGAATTAAATCTCAAAGTATTTAAAAATTTGTTTCAAATAAATCAATAAAATGGTATCGAAATAGTTTAAAGTTGTTCTCCATGTTGAGAGATATCTAAGCCAAGTTCTTCCTTATCTTCACTTACTCGAAGTGGTGTAATTTTATTTACAATATAAAATAAGAAATAAGAAACTACAAAGGCAAATGCAGAAACAAGTACTAGTGCTTTCAATTGGATTAAAAATAAAGTCGTCTCTCCATAAATTAAACCTTGATTATCACCTACTATAGCATTTACCGATTTTGAAGCAAATACTCCGGTTAATAGCATGCCAACCATTCCTCCTACTCCGTGACAAGCAAATACATCCAAGGCATCGTCAATTTTACCTTTAGGAAACTTAGAAACTACTAAATTACTTATTACGCTCGCAATTAAACCAATAGCTAGTGCCGATGGCATGGTAACAAAACCAGCTGCTGGAGTTATAGCAACTAACCCAACAACTGCTCCAATACAAGCGCCCATGGCAGATGGTTTGTGTCCTAGAACTTTATCAAGAAACACCCAGCCCATTGCTGCAGCAGCAGCAGCTATAGTTGATGTTCCAAGGGCTTGAGCAGCTAACCCATTTGCGCCTAGGGCAGAACCGGCGTTAAAACCGAACCAACCAAACCACAACAATCCCGTCCCTAATAAAACATAGGTAATACGAGCAGGATTTGTCTTTTGAACTTTTCTTTTTCCTAAGAAGATGGCACCAGCAAGTGCAGCCCATCCCGCACTCATGTGCACTACTGTTCCACCAGCAAAATCTAGCACTCCCCAACTAAATAATAAACCTTCAGGATGCCAAGTCATGTGGCACAAAGGAGAATATACGAATACTACAAATAAAACCATAAATAGTAGGTAGGCCCAAAAACGAACTCTCTCGGCAAAGGCACCAGTTATTAATGCGGGGGTAATTATAGCGAATTTTGCTTGAAATAAAGCAAATAAAATAAAAGGTATTGTAGGCGCTAATTCCCATGCGGTATTAGCGCTCACCCCATTAAAAAATAAATTAAATGTTGGGTCTCCAATTAACCCTTCAATTGAAGGACCAAAGCACAACCCGAATCCTATAACCACCCATAATACGGTTACTATTACCATAGCCATAAAACTTTGTAATACGGTACTAATTACATTCTTTTTACCAACCATTCCTCCATAAAAGAAGCCTAACCCTGGAGTCATTAATAAAACCATACCTGTTGCAACAAGCATCCAAGCAGTATCTCCGGTATCTAATTTTAGCGGAACAACGTGGGCTTCTAAAACAGTATTTGCTGGAAATAAATAAATTGAAAAAACGGATAGGATCAAAATAGTGATGAGGATCATACTCAAAATAATTTTTCTCATTGATTTTGATTTAAATTCACAATAAAAGTAAAAAAATATTTTAACACCCCCATAAAAAAATTAAAAAGTAATAATTAATTATCAAATATCTATATACATCCCCCTATTTTTTATAGGTAGTGTGAAATACAACTATATTATTGTAAATTTCATAATAGCATTAAATTAAAAAACCTGCTTGAATTAACAAGCAGGTTTTTTTATGAATTAAATTGTCTTATTTTAAAATTCCTCTTTTTAATATTTGACCAAATTCATACATGTCTTCATAAGAACAATATAAAGGTGCTGGCGCAAATCGGATTACGTTAGGTTCTCTCCAATCTACCATAACTCCATTCGCCATTAAATAATCAAATAAAGCTTTGCCTTCTCCATGAAGCAAAACTGACAATTGACTACCGCGCTTATTTGGATCCGTGGGAGTGATTATCTCGAAAGAACCTTTAACTTCCTTAGAAATTTCTAATATTACAAACTCTAAATACGCGGTTATTTTATTCCTTTTCAAAATTATAGCGTCCATTCCAATTTCATCAAACATTTCTACTGATGCTAAATAAGGCGCTAAAGACAATACTGGCAAGCAACTAACTTGCCAGCCATTCGCCCCACGAACAGGATCGAATTTAGGTTCCATTTTAAAACGTCTTTCTTTATTGTGCCCCCACCAACCTGCAAAACGATTGAGATTCATGTTGTTATGGTGTTTTTCATGAATAAAGCAACCCGAAGCATTTCCGGGACCCGAATTCATGTATTTATAACTGCACCAACAAGCGAAATCAACCTCCCAATCGTGTAATTCTAATTTAATATTTCCTGCCGCATGTGCTAAATCCCAACCTACATAAGCGCCTACTTTATGCCCTGCTTCAGTAATGGTTTTCATGTCAAAAACTTGACCGGTATAATAATTCAATCCTCCAATTAACACTAATGCTAATTCATCCCCTACTTCTTCAATTTTTGCTAAAATATCTTCCAATCGAAGATTGTGTTCCCCTTCTCTACGTTGAATTTCCACAATCGCTTCATCTGGATTATAACCATGGAATTGCACTTGACTTTGCATCATATATTGATCGCTTGGAAAGGCTTTTGCTTCACAGATAATTTTGTATTTTTTAGGTTTCGGCTTATAAAAGGAAACCATTAATAAATGTAAATTCACGGTCAATGTATTCATAACCGTAACTTCAGAAGGCAATGCACCAACAATATTACTCAATGGTTTTGCAAAGCGTTCGTGATAATCCAACCAAGGTTTTTCAGCATAAAAATACCCTTCCACAGCCAGATTTTGCCAATCGTTCATAATATCATCTACATATTTTTTTGCACGAGTAGATAAAAGCCCGAGTGAATTTCCGGTAAAATAAATTACCTGTTTCCCATTCACTTTAGGAAAATAAAATTCTTTTCTATATTCTTTTAAGTGGTCTTGAGAATCGAGTTCTTTAGCAAATTCAAGGGTGTTTTGGAAGGTCATAATTCAATTTTAATAGTGGTAAAAATAGCAAAAATATAGCACTTGCCATATTAATATACTCCAATAAATGGAGTGTAAATAAAAAATCTCGCCTTTTCAGACGAGATTTAAATAGCAATTAATTATATTTAGATGATTAACATGGCATCACCATAAGAATAAAATTTATAATTCTCTTTTATTGCAATCTCATAGGCCTCTTTCATTAAATCATGTCCACAGAACGCAGAAATCATCATTAATAATGTTGATTTTGGGGTGTGGAAATTGGTAATCATACAATTGGCAATGCTAAAATCGTGTGGTGGAAAAATGAATTTATTGGTCCAACCATCGTATGGATTTAAGGTTCTTTGAGAAGAAACGGAACTTTCAATAGCACGCATTGAAGTGGTACCAACTGCGCAAATACGTTTTTTAGCTACTTTAGCGGCATTTACAATTTCACAGGCTTCTTGAGAGATTTTTAACTCCTCCGAATCCATTTTATGCTTTGATAAATCTTCAACTTCTACTGGATTAAAAGTACCTAAACCTACGTGCAAAGTAACTTCTGCAAATCCAACTCCTTTAATTTCTAATTTTTTCAAAAGGTGTTTAGAAAAGTGCAATCCTGCAGTTGGAGCAGCAACAGCACCTTCTTCTTTTGCATAAATAGTTTGATAACGTTCTGCGTCTTCAGGAGTTACTTCTCTGTTAATGTATTTTGGGATTGGAGTTTCGCCTAATTCCGTTAATTTTTTACGGAATTCATCATAAGGTCCGTCAAATAAGAAACGTAATGTTCTTCCTCTAGAAGTAGTATTATCAATAACCTCAGCAACTAACAAATCGTCATCTCCGAAATATAATTTATTTCCAATTCTAATTTTACGAGCAGGATCAACTAAAACATCCCAAAGGCGTTGCTCAGCATTTAATTCACGTAATAAAAAAACTTCAATTCTGGCCCCTGTTTTTTCTTTATTTCCATACAAACGAGCTGGGAAAACTTTGGTATTATTAAGAATCATTACATCTCCATCATCAAAATAATCGATAATATCTTTGAACATTTTATGCTCAATAGTTTTCTTTTCACGGTTAATAACCATTAAGCGAGATTCATCTCTGTTTTCTGCAGGAAATTCAGCTAAAAGTTCTTTAGGTAAATTGAATTGAAAATGTGATAATTTCATTTAAAATAAATTATAAGTTATAGATTTCAAATCTAATTCAAAATCGTGTGCAAATATACGATTGTGAGAAGGGCGTTGTCAAGTATTTTAGGGTTTATTTTTGAAATAAAGCGCAAGGGCGCTAACACACTAAGAAGATCAAATTTAAGATGTCAAAATCTCAAATCCTAAGAGCTCTAAATCTTTCCAAAAGTTAGGATATGATTTGGATACCACGTCGGCATTTTCAATATTAATAGTGCCTTTTAATGCCAGGGGCGCAAAGGCCATTGCCATTCTATGGTCGTTATAAGTTGCGATACTTTCACCGGATGGAATTGATCTTGATGGGGCCAAATACAAACTATCATTGGTTATTAAAATAAGAGCTCCCATTTTTGAAAGTTCCTTTTGCAAGGCTTCTAAGCGGTCGGTTTCTTTGATTTTTAGCGTGTGCAAACCAGTTAATTTACACTCAATTCCCAACCCAAAAGCAGTTACAGCAATAGTTTGAGCAATATCGGGAGTATCATTTAAATCTAAAACAATAGCCCTATTTTCAAATTTTTTAGTATTTAGTAATGTAATTTTACCTTCATCAAAAAGAGTTTCAACCCCCATTTGCTCATAAATTGTAGCCAAAATAACATCGCCTTGCAAACTTGTTTTGTTAAAACTGGTGAGTTCGATTTGTGTCCCAGCTTTTGAAAGCGCGATTATTGAATAAAAATAAGAGGCCGAGCTCCAATCGGATTCTACAACTATGGTTTTGGGGGTTGGGCTTTGAATGCTGGGTTTTACACTGATTATTTTCCCGACCATTGAAGTCTCAACTCCAATTTTACCAAGCAATTTCAAAGTCATTCTAATATACGGGGAGGAAGTGATTTCTCCAATTAGCTCCAGTTCCAAGCCGTTTTGAAGACTTGGTGCAATTAACAATAGTGCAGAAAGGTATTGGCTACTCACATTTGCTGGAAGCGATACCTTAGATAATAAGAGCTTTTTACCTATAATTTTTATTGGTGGAAAACCGTCGTTTTCAAGATATTCAATATTCGCTCCTAATTGTTTTAAGGCGTCAACCAAAATTTTAATTGGGCGTTCTTTCATTCTTGAAGAACCTGTTAATGTTACCGTTTTGTTTTCCTGAGATGCAAAATAGGCTGTTAAAAAACGCATTGCCGTTCCTGCGTGGTGAACATCTATTATTTGGTTGGTGGAGGTCAATGCCGAATTCATGACTTCTGAATCATCAGAATTTGAAGCATTTACTATAGTAATATTTGGATAAATGGCCTTTAACAATAACAATCTATTGGTCTCCGATTTGGAACCAGTGATGTTTATTTTAGATTTAGATTTTAAATCATTTGCTGAAAGCCTTACATTCATTATTTCAATTTTTCATTGTCATGATGACGGTCTTTATCTCGAACAGATTTTAGATCCATTTTCTTATCAAAAGCGGCTTGCAGGTCAATTCCTGTTTGATTTGCTAGACAAAGAACTACAAAAACAACATCGGCTAATTCCTCGCCCAGATCTTTACTTTTATCCGATTCTTTTTCTGACTGTTCGCCATATCGACGTGCTATAATTCTAGCCACCTCACCTACTTCTTCGGTAAGTTGTGCCATATTGGTGAGTTCATTAAAGTAACGAACTCCGTGTTCTTTGATCCAATTATCAACTTCTAGTTGGGAATTTTTTAGATTCATTATGATTTGTTTTTACTGTCAATAATTAGGGTTACGGGGCCATCATTTACCAAAGCTACTTTCATATCGGCTCCAAATTTTCCGGTTTGAATTTTCTTTCCAAGCTCCAATTCCATTTGTTCTACAAATTTTTCATACAAAGGAACGGCTATTTCGGGTTTTGAAGCTTTGATGTAAGAGGGTCGATTGCCCTTTTTAGTGCTGGCGTGCAAAGTAAATTGGCTCACAATAATAACATCTCCTTGAATGTCTTTTACAGATAAATTCATCACTTGATTTTCATCCCCAAAAATTCGAAGGTTAATTATTTTTTGACTAAGCCAATTGATGTCTTCCAGGGAATCTTCGTCTTCAATTCCAACCAACACCAATAAACCGCCTTGAATATTCGCGACAATTTCGGTTTCAATAGTTACCGATGCAGAAGATACTCTTTGGATTACTACTTTCAAATTAATTACTTATTTCGGGTTTCATCACTTGCTTTTCGATCCTCATCATAAATATCTGTTCTATAATGCTCCTCATCACCTTCCAATATTTTAAGGTAACTTTTATAGCGCGACCAAGAAATTTTATCGTCTTCGAGGGCTTTTTTAATGGCGCAATGGGGTTCGTCTTTATGCAAACAGTTATTGAATTTACATTGGTCTTTCAACTTGAAAAACTCAGGAAAATAACCGCTAATTTCTTCTTTTTCCATATCAACAATTCCAAATCCTTTGATTCCTGGGGTGTCAATAATTCTAGCATCGAAACTTAAATCATACATTTCTGCAAATGTAGTGGTGTGTTGACCCTGCATACTTTGCTCAGAAATCACCTTAGTTTTTAGTTGCAAATTAGGTTCCAGAGCATTTACCAAAGTAGATTTTCCAACACCTGAATGTCCAGAAAACATGCTCACTTTTCCAATCATCATTTCCTTTAATGCGGCAATTCCTTTCATTTCTGTTGAAGAAACTCGCAAACATTGGTATCCAATTTCTTGATAAATATGTTGCAAGTACAATTGTTCGTCCAACGTCGCTTCATCAAATGTATCTATCTTGTTAAAAACCAACACCGTTTCTATACCGTACGCCTCAGCAGTTACTAAAAAACGATCGATAAAATTGGTGGTTGTAGGTGGGTTATTGATCGTAATTAAAAGAAAAACACGGTCAATATTAGAGGCAATAATGTGCATTTGATGCGATAAATTCACTGATTTTCGAACGATATAATTCTTTCTTTCGTGAATAGTATGAATCGTTCCAGTAACCGAATCGGAGGTTTCTTCGAGTTCATAATCTACCCAATCTCCTACAGCAATTGGATTGGTACTTTTAATGCCTTTAATTCGGAATTTACCTTTCATGCGGCATTCAATAAAATCCCCTTGTTCGGATTTTACTGTGTACCAGCTTCCAGTAGATTTATAAACAAGTCCTGTCATGAGGCAAAGATAAAGTTAATTCGAAGAATGATTCATTATTTTTTCTTGATGGCTAATACTTTCTTGATGAATTGCTTTAAACAATTTTAAAATAAATTCTTCACTTAATCCCTTTTCTTCTCCGTCAGCTACCATTTTTTGAAGAATTTCTTCCCATCTTTTATTTTGTAAAACCGAAACATTCTTAACTTTTTTTATTGCACCAATCTCTTCAGCAACTTTCATTCTGCTTCCTAATAATTCCAATATTTTAGAATCGGCGATGTCAATTTTTGCTCTCAACTTTTCCAAATCAATATTAAAACCTTCTTCATCGACAGCTACTTTTCGAATTACTAACTCTAGAATTATTTGCTTTAAAGTTTGAGGCGTTACTTGTTGATCTGCATCGCTCCATGCATTTTCAGGATCGTTATGAGTCTCAATCATTAAACCGTCATAATTCAAATCTAAAGCTTGTTGAGAAACTTCTTTTATCATGGCTCTTTTACCAGTAATGTGTGAAGGGTCACAAATTAAAGGTAAGTCTGGGAATTTACTTTGTAAATCGATTGCGATTTGCCACTCCGGGATGTTTCTATATTTTGTTTTTTCATAGGTTGAAAAACCTCTGTGAATCACTCCTAACTTCTTAATTCCAGCATTATATAAACGCTCAACTGCTCCTATCCATAGAGCTAAATCAGGATTTACAGGATTTTTAACCAATACGATTTTATCTGTGTTTTGTAAAGCATCTGCTATTTCTTGAACCGCAAAGGTATTGACTGTAGTTCTAGCACCTATCCAAAGTACGTCGATATCATGTGCTAATGCTAATTTTACGTGAGTTGCATTGGCCACTTCAATTGCCATGAGTAAACCGGTTTCCTCTTTTGCTTTTTGCAACCATTTTAAACCTATTTCACCCACGCCTTCAAATCCGCCTGGTCGAGTCCTTGGTTTCCAAATTCCTGCTCGGAAAATTGAAACGTCTGAATTCTTTAATTCGTGAGCAATTTTTAATACCTGTTCTTCCGTTTCTGCACTACATGGACCCGCAATCACTAACGGATGATCTAAATTAAAGTCATCTAACCACTTTCTCATTTCTTTATTGCTAACACTATTTTTCATTCTTGTGATTAAGGTATTACTATTAAATGCAAAATTATTACAATTATCTTGAATACTCTTTTTGTTTACTTATTATTTACAACAATTTTAGATTTTGTTCGTTACTAAATAAATTAATTTCAGGTCGGCATTTTAGGATTGATTATGGTAAACCTAATTTTTCTGCTTACTTTTGTTTAAAATAATTAATATGTCAATAGAAGTAGTAAATATATCCAAAAGTTATGGCGATCAGAAAGCGCTAGATGCCGTTTCATTCTCTGTTTCTAAAGGAGAAATTGTTGGTTTTTTAGGGCCAAATGGTGCCGGAAAATCTACTTTAATGAAAATATTAACAACCTATATTACGGCAGATGAAGGTAGTGCCTCCGTAAATGGATTTGATGTAAATTCCAATCCAAAATCGGTTCAATTGTCTGTAGGATATTTGCCAGAGCACAATCCATTGTATTTAGATTTATATGTGAGAGAATATTTGGCTTTCAATGCCGATGTTTTTAAAGTTGAAAAATCTAGAATAAATGAAGTAATTGAATTAACTGGCTTAACCTCGGAAAGCCATAAAAAAATTGGTCAATTATCTAAAGGATATCGTCAAAGGGTAGGTTTAGCCAATGCGCTTTTACACAATCCTGATGTTTTAATTCTCGATGAACCAACTACAGGTTTGGATCCAAATCAATTGGTTGAGATTAGAAATGTGATTAAAAATGTTGGAAAAGACAAAACGGTATTCTTGTCAACGCACATTATGCAAGAGGTTGAGGCAATTTGCGATCGTGTTATCATTATCGATAATGGCAAAATTGTAACTGATAAAAAATTAGATAAACTGATTTCTTCCGACAAAGAACAAGTGATTGAAGTTGAATTTGATTACAAAATTGAAGAACAAGCAATTGCAAAAATCCCTCATTTAAAATCCTATAAAAATATTCATGATGGAATTTGGGAATTGACTTTTATTTCTGAAACCGACATGCGTCCAGTTGTCTTTGATTTTGCCAACGAAAATGGATTGAAAACACTTCAATTGAATCAAAAGAATAAAAACTTGGAAGCCATTTTTAGGGAAATAACAAAAAAATAATTTTCTAAAATACTGCTTTTGCAATTTGTCGAATATTTTCTGATTTCCCCATAGAATAATAATGCAAAACAGGAACTCCCGCTTTCTTTAATTCTAATGATTGCTGAATCGCCCATTCAATTCCCACTGCTTTTACCTCGGTCGGAGAAGTGCATTTTTCAATGGCAGTAATTAAATCTTCCGGTAAATCAACACGGAATATTTGTGGTAATAATTGCATGTGCTTTTTAACTGCAATAGGTTTTATACCCGGAATAATTGGTATTGTAATCCCCATTGCTCTGGCTTTTTCTACGAATTCAAAGTATTTAGAATTATCAAAGAACATTTGGGTAACCACATAATCAGCACCCGCTTCTACTTTTTCTTTTAATCTTTTTAAATCCGATTGTAATGATGGTGATTCCAGGTGTTTCTCTGGATAACCGGCTACACCAATACAAAAATCAGATTTATTATCTACATCTATTAAATCATGTAAATATTGACCATTATTTAATCGTTTAATTTGTTTTACTAAATCAACAGCATAATTATTACCTCCATTTTTAGGCATAAAATATTTCTCTTCTTTCATTGCATCTCCACGTAAGGCCATCACATTATCGATTCCTAAATAGTGGCAATCCACCAATAAATATTCCGTTTCTTCTTTTGTAAAACCACCACAAAGTACATGCGGAATAGTATCTACATTGTATTTATGTTTTATCGATGCACAAATTCCAAGAGTTCCAGGGCGCATTCTGGTTAGTTTTTTATCTAATAATCCGTTTCCTTTATCGATATAAACAAACTCTTCACGAGAAGTGGTTACATCTATAAATGGAGGATTAAATTCCATCAACGGATCAATATTATCATACAATTCTTGGATGCTCTTTCCTTTTTGAGGTGGTATAATTTCAAAAGAAAATAAAGTATTTCCTTTCGCTTTTTCGATATGTTTTGTTACTTTCATTTGTATAATTATTAATCAGCAATATTTGGATTTAACCATTTTGTTGCTACTTCTGTTGAAATGTTTCTACGTTTAGAATAATCAATTACTTGATCCTCCTTTATTTTTCCAAGACCAAAATACTTGCTTTCAGGATTTCCAAAATAATATCCAGAAACCGATGAAGCTGGCCACATGGCCATACTTTCCGTTAATTTTACTCCTATTTGTTGTTCTACATTTAGTAATTTCCAAATGGTTGGTTTTTCCAAATGGTCAGGACACGCTGGATACCCTGGTGCTGGTCTAATCCCTTTGTATTTCTCGTCTATTAAATCCTCCGGAGATAAAACCTCATCGGAAGCATAACCCCAAATTTCTTTTCTCACTTTTTCATGTAGATATTCCGCAAAAGCCTCGGCCAATCGATCTGCAAGTGCTTTGACCATAATGGAATTATAATCGTCTAAATTCGTTTCAAATTCAGCTGCCCATTCGTCAACCCCAAAACCTGTGGTGACACAAAAAGCACCCATATAATCTGTTTTTCCGGAATTTTTGGGAGCAATAAAATCGGCTAAAGCAATGTTTGGAACTCCAGCTGTTTTTTGAGATTGTTGTCGCAATGTTAGAAATGTGGTAGTGTGTACTTCAATATCATCATCATTGATTTGATTGGCTGGGAAAATTCCATAAATTCCTTTAGCTTTTAATTTCTTTTCTTTTAAGATTACCTTTAGCATTTCTTGTGCATCTTCAAAAACGGAAGAAGCTTGTTCTCCTACTACCTCGTCAGTTAAAATTGCCGGGTATTTCCCAAACAATTCCCAAGTCCTAAAAAACGGGGTCCAATCGATATAAGGGACTAATACATCTAAGTCTATTTCTATGGTTTTTGTTCCAATAAAATTAGGTTTAAAAGGAGTATAATTATCCCAATCTAATTTCAATTTATTGGCTCTTGCTTTTTCAATGGTAAGGAAATTTTTATCCCTACTCCTATTTAAATATCCCTCTCTCAACTCATCATATTCCAAACGAATACCACTAGTATACTTATAATTGGAGTCCTCATTTAATAAATTTCCTGCCACGGTAACAGCTCTTGAAGCATCGTTTACATGTACTACAGTGCTCGAATATTGCGGAGCAATTTTAACCGCAGTATGAGCTCGAGAAGTGGTTGCTCCTCCAATCATAATTGGAATTTTCACATTTAACCTTTCCAATTCTTTAGCTAAATAAACCATTTCATCCAATGATGGCGTAATCAATCCGCTTAAGCCAATAATATCAACGTTGTGTTCAATTGCAGCAGTGATAATTTTTTCTGGTGCTACCATTACTCCTAAATCAATGATTTCGTAATTATTACAACCTAAAACTACCGAAACAATATTTTTCCCAATATCGTGAACATCCCCTTTTACAGTTGCCATGAGTATTTTTCCAGCTCCTTGCTTGTCGCCAACTTGCTTGCTTGCTTCGATGAAAGGAAGTAAATAAGCCACTGCTTTTTTCATCACTCGTGCTGACTTTACTACTTGTGGTAGGAACATTTTTCCACTTCCAAATAAATCTCCAACAACATTCATTCCTGCCATTAAACTGATTTCGATGACATCAATTGGTTTGGTAGCAGCAAGTCTGGCTTCTTCAATATCTTGGTCGATAAATTCATCTATCCCTTTAACTAATGAATGAGTTAATCGTTCTTGAATAGTTCCAGAACGCCATTCTTGAACAGCTTTTTCATTATTCTTAAAATCGCCTTTTACATTTTCGGCAAAATCCAATAATCGTTCGGTAGCATCTTCTCTTCGATTTAATAAAACGTCTTCAACATGTTCTAATAAATCTTTTGGAATTTCATCATAAATGGTAAGCATTTCAGGATTAACAATTCCCATTGTCATTCCATTATTAATTGCGTGATATAAAAACGCCGAATGCATCGCTTCACGAACAGTATCGTTTCCTCTAAACGAAAAGGAAACGTTACTTACTCCACCGCTAACATGCGCGTGTGGAAGATTTTCTTTAATCCACTTTGTAGCTTTAAAGAAATCTAAAGCGTTTAGTTTATGTTCGTCCATTCCTGTAGCAACAGGAAAAATATTTGGGTCAAATATGATGTCTTGAGCTGGAAAACCAACTTCATTAACTAATATATCATAAGATCTTTTACAAATTTCAATTCGTCGCTGATATGTATCTGCCTGTCCTAATTCATCAAAGGCCATAATGATAACTGCTGCTCCGTATTTTTTTATTAATCTGGCATGATGAATAAAACGCTCCTCTCCTTCTTTTAGTGATATTGAATTGACCACGCTTTTACCTTGCGCCACTTTCAAACCAGCTTCAATAATTTCCCATTTTGAACTGTCAATCATCAGGGGAACACGAGAAATATCCGGTTCAGAAGCAATTAAATTTAAGAATGTGGTCATTGCATAAACGCCATCAAGCATTCCCTCATCCATATTGACATCGATAATTTGTGCGCCACCTTCCACCTGTTCTTTTGCGATAGAAAGTGCTGCTTCGTAGTTCTCTTCTTTTATTAATCGAAGGAATTTTCGAGAACCCGTAACATTGGTCCTTTCACCAATGTTAACAAAGTTGGTTTCTGGAGTAATTACTAAAGGTTCAAGACCTGATAATTTTAAATACTTATTTGTTTCTGACATATTAAATTTTTGCCCATGTGGCATTATGGATCTAATTAGTTAAATAATATTTTACATTAACTAACCGAATCGATTGTATTACACCTAAATTAAGAGACGCTTGTTTATCAAACGAAAAAATACAACTTGAGTTTGGATTGATTTCACTACAAGTCGAGGTTGCTCCATTTAAGAACCCTGATGAGGACTCCACCCCATCACTATTGATTGTTATATAAGCAAACCCTCTAATAACAAAATTATTTGGGTTATTTAATTTTATATCAAATTTCAACCTATTCGTATTATTTCCTGTGTTAGGAGTGAAAGTGAAATTTAATACTTCGTATGTAAAATTTTGTAATGGTATTTGCTCCTGAACAGGGGTAATAACATAATCACAGGGTACCACAGATTGTGATTCAGGGTAATAAGATGACCCAGTAGGTGTTATTATAGATCTACTAGGAATTGTAATTGTTTTAGTACAATTATCAGTAGTAGAACAACCAACAAGAGTAATGAAAACAAGATAAAATAATACAATCAGTTTTTTCATATTTATAAATTTATACATTTGGTTAACCATCAACCAACAATTTTTCTCGGCTTATACTCCTTCGCCACCTCGGCAATTAATTTAATATGGTCTGGATTAGTTCCACAACAACCGCCAATTATATTGATTAAATTCTCATCCAAATACTCTTTAATTTGTGCTTGCATTTCGGCTGGAGTTTCGTCGTATTGTCCGAAAGCGTTGGGTAATCCTGCATTGGGATGCGCCGAGATATTAAAAGAAGTATTGTGTGATAATTGTTTCAAATAGGGCTTTAATTGTTTGGCTCCTAGCGCACAATTAAATCCAACGCTCAACAATGGAATATGCGAAATTGAAATTAAAAATGCTTCCACTGTTTGCCCTGAAAGTGTTCTTCCAGAAGCATCCGTGATGGTTCCTGAAACCATAATTGGAATATCAATATTGCGTTCCTCTTTTACTTCCTCAATGGCAAATAGTGCGGCTTTAGCATTTATGGTGTCAAAAATGGTTTCCACTAAAAGTAAATCTACCCCGCCATCTATTAGTGCGTCAACTTGTTGCTTGTAAGCTACTTTTAATTCGTCGAAAGTTACAGCTCTAAAACCGGGATCGTTTACATCTGGAGACATGCTAGCGGTTCTGTTTGTTGGTCCGATTGAACCAGCAACGAATCTCGGTTTTTCAGGATTATTAGCAGTAAACTCATCTGCAACTTGACGCGCTATTTTAGCGGATTCAAAATTGAGTTCATACACTAAATCTTCTAAATGGTAATCGGCCATTCCAATGGTTGTTCCAGAGAAGGTATTGGTTTCCACAATATCTGCTCCCGCTTCAAAGTACTGAGCATGAATAGCAGCAATAGCTTGTGGTTGGGTGAGCGATAGCAAATCGTTATTTCCTTTTAGGGAATGGGGGAAATTTGCAAAACGCTCACTCCGAAAATCTTCTTCGGAGAAATTATAACGTTGCAGCATGGTTCCCATTGCTCCATCGAGAATTAGTATTCGCTTGTTTATTTCTTGTAAAATTGAACTCATTTATTTTTTTACTATTATTTATAGAAAGGCAAATAAATAAAATATGGCCCCGGGTGAAGTGAAATCCTGTGGTTTTTACCACAGATTGCAACGAAAAACGGGAATACAATATATCGTGATGCCGGCATTTGTGCTTCAAAAAAATAAAAGATGTTATGGAAAGGGAGAGAAAATCTCGGGTTATCTGTTCACGCTTGGCGTGATAGAATGTAGCACCTTCTTTAGTAGTAAAGGGTTGCTAAGCTTTCATCGGGTCTAATCCCTCGGGCTTTCGTGATAACAAACAGTACATTTAAGAACGTTGCAAAGTAAGTGAATTGAAGTTTATTTTACAAGTTTATTAATTAAATAAAAATACAAACCGCAATAAATCAAAAAAGCTATCCCTAAATTCTGAAATAAATTCAGAATAAATGGAAAGCTTTTCATTGGTCTAACTACTAAACCAGGCTACGGGTTACAAAGCCGTAGCAAAACAACACAACAATCTTAAAAACCTTTTTTGGGCAAAAAAGTCACGTTGTTACACGTGACTTTTCCCAATTTAAGCGGTCTGGACGGGACTCGAACCCGCGACCCCATGCGTGACAGGCATGTATTCTAACCAACTGAACTACCAAACCAGCGCTTTATTGCGAGTGCAAATATACAACCTATTTCGACTCTAGCAAGAGTTTTTTGAGAAATATTTTATTATTGAAGTTTAACATTATCCAAAGGTTTGTTTTTCAACAAGGTAAGAGGTGAGGATTTTCTCGAAATTACTTCCCACTGAAACAGGAACATATTTAATTTTATTCTGGGCACATGTCAATGCTAACTTCTTAAAGTAGTTTGAAACCTGGTTCGCATATGCTTCCTTTATATTATCTGCAAAAATATTAATTTCTTCCCCTGACTCCAGATCTATAAATTTTCTTGGTGTAGCATCGAAATCAAAAGTTAATTCCGTTTTTTCATCGATTACATGAAACAAAACTATTTTATGTTTGTTGTGTTTCAAATGTTGTAATGCAGTGAATAATGCTTCTTCATCTCCGGTTTGAAACATATCGGTAAACAATACAATCATCGAACGACGATGGATTTTCTCTGCAATTTGGTGTAAAAAGGCAATTGTATCCGTGCTTTTAGAAGTTTTACTGTTCTCAAGCAATGATTCTAATTTGTTTAATAGCATTCGGTGGTGTCGGTCACTCCCTTTTTCGGGTGCATAATATTCATAATTATCAGAATAAACACTTAACCCAACTGCATCCCGCTGCTTCTTCAATAAATTCATCAAAACCGCTGAAGCTAAAACAGAAAATCCTATTTTATTTTCATAAAACTGCGTGTTATCTTTTAACTTTGGGTAATGCATTGACGATGAATTGTCAATAATTAGATGACATCGCAAATTGGTTTCTTCTTCATACCTCTTCGTATAAAGGCGATCCGTTTTGGCAAATAATTTCCAATCGATGTGTTTCGTACTTTCTCCAGGATTGTATACTTTATGTTCCGCAAACTCAGCTGAGAATCCATGAAACGGACTTTTATGCATTCCCGAAATAAAACCTTCAACCACTTGATTGGCTAATAATTCAAGGTGCTGAAAGCTAGAAATTTTCTCTATTTGCGATTCAATTTTCATCACTCAAATGTATTAAAAGATTTAACGATTTAAAAATTAAAAGATTAGAAATATAGTAACTGAAATAAATTTAGTTCAAATAAAAAAGGCTTGACTTTCGTCAAACCTTAGTTGGTATTGTAACAATTAAATATTTTTATAATAAAGTATTCAAACTGTCAGCATAAGTTTGCTTTGGTGCAACACCCACTTGTCTTGCTACCACTTCCCCATTTTTAAATACTAAAACGGTAGGAATATTTCGTACTCCGTATTTTGCAGCAAACTCTTGATTTGCATCTACATCTACTTTTCCAACTACTGCTTTCCCAGCAAATTCTTCACTTATTTCGTCAATGATTGGTCCAACCATTCTACAAGGCCCACACCATGCTGCCCAAAAATCGACCATTACTGGTTTGTCTGATTTCAATACTACTTCGTCAAAAGTAGCGTCTGTTATTGCTAATGCCATATTTTCTATGTGTTAATTTATTTTTATGAAGCAAATTTAATAATTAAATACCATTTGAACACTATTGTAAAATTACTTTTGGTTATGAGTGTATTGGTTTAATTTATCTTTTATTATTGGCAGCCTTTTCCCGCTATCATCCCAATCCGTGTTGTGTTTCGTACCGATCTACAACCCGGGATTTTCCTTTCTATCGGGGCCAGAATTTTGTGGAATTAATTCAATTTAAAATTCACTTGCATTTTTTCCAATTCCGAAAGCAACTCGTTTGAAATATTAATTTTTAATTTCCGACTTGGCATTTCCAATTTGGTCACCACTTTTATTTCTTCGACTTCGGTTACCAATTCAAGTTGAGGATTCTCATCATCAAAAACTATATCACTTTCTGCTTCTTCAACTGTGGCAACAATTTGGGGAGTAATTTCAACTTGGGTTTTTATTTTTTCTAATTCCATTACTTCAAAAACGACTGATTTATCTCCTTTGTTTTGTTGAAAAACAGCACTTAACTGATGAATAAATTCCGATTGTAAATCCTTTATATTGATATGAATTACCAATTTTTTAGCAAATAACCCTAGAATATCCTGGAGAATTTTAAACTCAACAAATTGTATTCTTGGCTCCCCTTTTTTACCTGTCTCTTTATCTGGCCAACCTTCTTTTACCATTAGCTTAATAAAAGTAAAACTATTAGGGGTCAAATAATGACGGTACTTCATATACTCTTCTCCAAAGATCCTAAATTCATGGCTTTCATCATATCCTTCTAAGACAAAAGAACCCCATCCTTTTCCTGATTTATTAACCAGGTGTTTAACGTTAGAAATAATTCCTCCAAAAGATAAATTTTTATTGATTTGATTATTTAAATCTTTTAAAGATTCCAATTTAGAATTGCAATAATATTTCATCTCAAATTTAAAATCATCTAGCGGATGACCAGAAAGATAAATTCCTACTACTTCTTTCTCCTTAGCCAATTTTTCCATAGTGGACCAATCTTCACATGGAGGAACAATAGGTTCCGCAATTTGAACTTCACTTGCCTCGCCAAATAAACTTACTTGAGATGAGTTTTCATTTTCTTGAAATTTTAACCCGTATCGAATTGCTTTTTCATAAAAGGTAATTCCATCTCCATCGTCATGGAAATACTGTGCTCTTGAAACTCCTTTAAACGAATCAAAACCACCGGCTAAAATCAAATTTTCAAGTGCCTTTTTATTGGCGGCACGCAAGTCAATTCTCTTGGTTAAATCGAAAATAGATTTGTATTTACTTTCCTTTCTGTTTTCTACAATGGTTTGAACAGCTCCCATTCCGACTCCTTTGACAGCGCCAATTCCAAAGCGCACTGCGTAATTTTCATTAACCGTAAATTTATAAAAAGACTCGTTAACATCTGGACCTAAAACTTGTAATCCCATGCGCTTACATTCCTCCATAAAAAAGGAAACTTGTTTAATATCACTCATGTTATTCGACAAAACGGCCGCCATGTATTCAGCAGGATAATTTGCTTTCAAATAGGCTGTTTGATAGGCAATCCAGGCATAACAAGTAGAATGTGATTTATTAAAAGCATATTCAGCAAATGCTTCCCAATCCTTCCAAATTTTCTCTAATTTTTCTTCTTCATGACCTTTGGCGGCAGCTTGACTAATGAATTTTGGCTTCATTTTATCCAATACGTCTTTCTGCTTTTTCCCCATTGCTTTTCGCAAAACATCGGCATCTCCTTTAGAAAAGTCAGCTAATTTTTGAGATAATAGCATTACTTGCTCTTGATAAACGGTAATTCCGTAGGTATCTTTTAGTAATTCTTCGCAAGCATCAAGATCGTATTCTATGGTCTCTTCCCCGTTTTTTCGTCGAATAAAACTTGGGATATAAGCAATTGGTCCTGGACGATAAAGTGCATTCATTGCAATTAAATCTCCAAAAACCGTCGGCTTCAATTCCTTCAAATACTTTTGCATTCCCGGAGATTCATATTGGAATATTCCAATGGTTTCGCCACGTTGAAAAAGCTCAAAAGTTTTAATATCGTCAATTGGGAAAGCATCTGGATCCAGAACAATTCCAGATCTGTATTTTACTAATTTAACAGTGTCTTTAATTAAAGTCAGGGTCTTTAACCCCAAGAAATCCATTTTTAATAATCCGGCACTTTCTACAACAGAGTTGTCGAATTGAGTGACATATAAATCAGAATCTTTCGCTGTAGCAATTGGAACAAAGTTGGTTATATCACTTGGCGTAATAATTACTCCGCAGGCATGAATTCCTGTATTTCTTAAATTTCCTTCTAATATCTGCGCCTGTTGAATGGTCTCCCCTGACAGGTCATTTTCTTTAGAAATAGAAATTAAATCTTTAATTTTTTCAAAATCTTCTGGACGAAGAATTTTTTTAATTTCAGGCTCGGCTTCTTTTAGAAAACGCGCCAAACTCCATTTAGAAGGAATTAAATTCGGAATTAATTTGGCTATCTTATCTGCTTCAAAAAGGGGTAAATCCAATACACGAGCTGTATCTCGAATTGCCGATTTTGCAGCCATTGTTCCGTAGGTAATAATTTGAGCGACCTGTTTAGAACCGTATTTTTTAATTACATAATCCATAACTCGGCTTCGCCCTTCATCGTCAAAATCGATATCAATATCGGGTAATGACACTCTATCCGGGTTAAGAAAACGCTCAAAAAGGAGGTTATACAATAAAGGATCAATATTGGTAATTCCTAAGCAATAAGCAACCACCGATCCTGCTGCAGATCCCCTTCCAGGTCCAACAGAAACATCCATTTTTCTAGCTTCGGCAATAAAATCTTGAACAATCAAGAAATATCCTGGGTAACCTGAATTTTGAATGGTAAGCAACTCAAAATCAATTCGCTCCTGAATTTCGGTAGTTATTTCGGCATACCTCTTTTTGGCACCCTGATAAGTTAGATGTTTTAAATAAGAATTCTCTCCTCTTTTCCCTCCGTCAGCATCATCGTTGGCGACTAAAAATTCTTGTGGGATATCAAATTTCGGCAAGAGCACTTCCCGTGCTAAATCGTAAATTTCAATTTTAGAAACCACCTCTGAAAGATTAGAAATTGCCTCAGGCAAATCAGTGAAAAGCATTTTCATCTCCTCAGCAGATTTAAAATAATACTCCTGATTAGGCATTCCATAACGATAACCTCGGCCTCTTCCTATTGGAGTAGATTGCTTTTCACCATCCCGAACACAAAGTAAAATATCATGCGCATTGGCATCTTCTTTGTTTAAATAAAAGGTGTTATTTGTGGCAACAATTTTAATATCATTCTTTTTAGCTAACGAAATCAAACTTGCATTTACACGATTTTCATCTTCTTGATTGTGACGCATCACTTCAATATATAAGTCAGAACCGAATTGTTTTTTCCACCAAATTAGGGCTTCCTCCGCTTGCATTTCACCGATATTTAGAATTTTACTTGGAATTTCTCCATACAAATTTCCAGTTAACACGATTAAATCTTCTTTGTACTTTTCTATAAGATTTCTATCAATTCTAGGAACATAATAGAATCCATCGGTATTCGCGATTGAGGTTAGTTTAGTTAGATTCTGATACCCCTTTTTACTTTTTGCAAGGAATACAATTTGATAACCATTGTCTTTTCGAGATTTGTCTAAATGGTCTTCACAAACAAAGAATTCACAACCTACTATAGGTTTAATAATTACCTCAGTTGCCGAATCGCCATTAGCAATAGCTTCCTCATTTTTGGCATTAGCCGCTTTATTATGGTATAAAATATCTCTAACAAAATGGAAGGCACCCATTAAATTAGCATGATCGGTGATGGCAACTGCAGGCATTTTATTTTCAGATGCTGCTTTAACCAATTTAGCCACGCTAATTGTAGATTGTAAAACTGAAAATTGGGTATGGTTATGCAAATGCACAAAATCGGCATCTATTAAAACTTGTTTATTTTCGGCAATTTCTTCCTGAGAAACCAGATTTGCTTGTCGCTCTCCAAACTGTTGTTTAATTTGCTGAGACGCTTCTTTTAAATTGATATGCCTTAATCCGATCAACGGTATGGGCTTCGGATTTTGAGTTTTAAAATTAATAAAATAATCACCGTCGACTTGAAGTTCCTTTTCTGTAAAAATTTCTGTTCGAATCAATTCAAAAAAGCAACGCGTAGTAGCTTCCACATCGGCAGTGGCGTTATGGGCTTCTGAAAATGGCAAATTGAATAAATAACTGTGCAATTCAGTTAGCGTAGGTAACTTAAATTTACCTCCGCGGCCTCCTGGTAGTTGCAATAAAGAGGCGGTCACTTCGGTACAAGTATCCAAAATGGGCATGGAACTCATTGGGCTTTCAATTCCAAAACGATGGAATTCACAACCCATTATATTGATATCAAACTTTAAATTTTGCCCAACAATAAATTTAGATTTGCTTAAGGCAATATTAAATTTTTCAAGTACCTCAACCATTAATAATCCTTCCGCTTCAGCTAATTCGGTTGAAATTCCATGCACACTTTCTGCATCGTACGGAATATTAAATCCTTCTGGTTTAATCAAATAATCCTGGTGCTCGATAAGTTTACCCATATCATCGTGCAACTGCCAGGCAATTTGAACACAACGCGGCCAATTTCCCGTATCGGTAATTGGGGCGTCCCATCGCTTTGGCAATCCAGTGGTTTCGGTATCGAATATTAGGTACATAGGTGTAAAAAAGTCAAATAAAGTAACGCAAAATCAGGTTATTTTTGTCTGATGTGACATTTTATTATTTGAAAATAAATAATTTTTGAACTTCAAATTTAAGTTTTTTTGAAGTAGGAATTTTGATAAGTTATCAACAAATGGAATTTTTAAAATTCCTTCAAAATACGATTAATTGTAAAAAAAATGCCCCGCGAAATGCGGGGCATAAAGTAGCATTTGATGCTTATACTTATTTCATTTTTTCAACTTTTGCTTTTACTTCTTCCAAAGAACCTTCAAAGACTTGAATGTTTTTGTTTCCGTTATCAGTAGTAATTACAGTTGCTTTTGCTTTTCCATTTTCATCACTAATTTGAACGTTTACCGTTTTCATATTTGATTTTTTAGAACAACATTTCATTTCTGCTTTTGAAGCAACAAATTTTCCGTCTTTATCATAGTGAGACAAACACATTTCTTTTTCTTCGGGAGTACATTTAAGGCTATCGCACATTGCAGCACATTCGTCTTTAGTCATGGTTGCACATTTGGTCATGTCGCATTTGCCCATCATTTTTCCTTCAGCACATTCCATTTTAATCATCATTACTTTTGGAGCCTCATGAGAAGAACCATTTCCTAAAATAGGAGCGATTACTAAACCAATTAGACACGTTAATTTAATTAAAATGTTCATTGATGGTCCAGAAGTATCTTTAAATGGATCACCAACTGTATCTCCAGTTACTGCAGCTTTATGAGCATCTGACCCTTTGTAAGTCATTTCACCATTTATAATAACACCAGCTTCAAATGATTTTTTAGCATTGTCCCAAGCACCACCAGCATTATTTTGGAACACAGCCCAAAGCACACCAGAAACGGTAACTCCTGCCATATATCCACCTAACATTTCAGCTATTAGTTGGTTGTTATCTGAATAAACTAATTTACCTAGTAATACAATTGCAATTGGGAAACCAATAGTTAAAACTCCTGGTAACATCATTTCGCGTAAAGCGGCTTTAGTAGAAATTTCAACACATTTTCCGTATTCAGGTTTACCAGTTCCTTCCATAATTCCAGGAATTTCTTTAAACTGACGACGTACTTCATAAACCATATCCATTGCAGCTTTACCCACAGAGTTCATAGCTAATGCAGAGAAAACTACAGGAATCATACCTCCAACAAATAACATCGCTAATACCGGCGCTTTGAAGATATTAATACCGTCAATTCCTGTAAAAGTGACGTAGGCTGCGAATAATGCTAATGAAGTTAATGCTGCTGAAGCGATTGCGAAACCTTTACCAGTTGCAGCAGTTGTATTACCTACAGAATCTAAAATGTCAGTTCTAGTTCGAACTTCTTTCGGTAATTCGCTCATTTCAGCAATTCCACCTGCGTTATCAGATATTGGTCCGAAAGCGTCAATTGCTAATTGCATTGCTGTTGTAGCCATCATTGCAGAAGCTGCTAAAGCTACACCGTAGAAACCTGCTAATGCATAAGTTGACCAGATTGCTCCAGCAAATAATAAAACGGTTGGAAATGTAGAAATCATACCAGTTGCTAAACCCGCAATTACGTTAGTTCCTGCTCCAGTAGATGATTTTTGTACAATTTTCAAAACCGGGCTTGTACCTAATCCTGTGTAATATTCAGTTACTGATGAAATAGCTCCACCAACAAATAATCCAATTAATGTTGCATAGAAAACACGCATTGATGAAATATCTTTTAATCCTTCACCGAAGAAAGACATATTCATAGTTTCTGGTAGCATGAATTTTACTAAGAAGAAACAAGACACCGCAGTTAAAGCAATAGAAACCCAGTTCCCAATGTTTAGAGCTTTTTGAACTTGTGCTTCTTTAGCATCGTCACTAGATATTTTTACTAACATTGTTCCAATGATAGAGAATAATATTCCAAAACCAGCAATTGCCATTGGCAGTAAAATAGGTCCAATTCCACCGAATGCATCTTCGATTTTACCACCCATATCTTTAATTACATAGTTTCCAAGTACCATTGCAGCAAGAACGGTAGCTACATAAGAACCAAATAAATCGGCACCCATTCCAGCAACATCTCCTACGTTATCTCCTACGTTATCTGCTATTGTTGCAGGATTACGAGGATCATCTTCTGGAATTCCTGCTTCCACTTTTCCTACTAAGTCAGCACCTACGTCAGCAGCTTTAGTATAAATACCACCACCCACACGAGCGAACAATGCGATCGATTCAGCACCAAGAGAGAAACCTGCAAGAGTTTCCAAAACAATGGTCATATCTTCTGTTGAAGTCCAAGTTCCTTTCATAAAGTATTGGAAAAAGAAGATGAAAAATCCTGTTAATCCCAATACAGCTAATCCAGCAACACCAAGTCCCATAACGGTACCACCACCAAAAGAAACTTTTAAGGCTTGAGGCAAACTAGTTCTAGCCGCTTGAGTTGTTCTTACGTTAGTTTTAGTTGCTATTTTCATTCCCATATTTCCTGCTAAAGCAGAGAAAAAAGCTCCAAAAATAAATGCAACCACTATTAAGATATTGGTTGTAGGCACTACAAATGATATTATTGCTAAAACAATACTTGCAATAACCACAAAAATTGCTAATAATCGGTATTCTGCTTTAAGGAAAGCCAAGGCTCCTTCATAGATATAATCTGAAATTTCTTTCATTTTACCGTCCCCTGCATCTTGTTTTAATACCCAAGATCTTTTGATTGACATAAAAACCAATCCTATTAAAGCCATAACTATTGGCACATAAATCATTAATGATTCCATATTCTATTTATTCGTTATTTAATAATCGGATGCAAATGTATGAAAACCGTGACAAATAAAAAAGCACAATTCATATTTGAAGAGTGCTTTTTTGAATATTTGTTATTTATTTTAATTTATTCTGTGTAGACTGTTAATATTAAAAGTATTTTTTGGGATTTTTGAGACAAATTTCATTTTACATTATTTACCATCATTTAAAATATTAGAAAAAGATGCCAAATGACCCTTTGATACCAAAATTATTAGTTTGCGGAGTAATATAGGAACCCCTCCAACTGAATTCTATTCTAAAAACTTTGAAAATATTTCCAATTCCAGCATTGTACTCCCAATACACATTTTCCGGTGCTCTGTAGTTTATACCCGAAGCATTTAAAGCTCTACTATCATCTGAAATTGTTCCGTAGGCACCTCTAATTCCAATTGTTTCTCTCAAATTTAATTTTCTAAAATAAGGTATTCTTGCAAAAATTCGGCCACCAAAATTGTGTTCCAATTGAAGTGTTGCATATTGATCGGCTTCAAACTCATAGAAATTTAAGAGGTTAAAAGTATTTCTAATGGTGAAATAAGTTTGGTTACCAGGAATAATACTCATCAATCCTAACGGTACACCCCCAAAGGTTTTTCCTAACTCCATGGTAGAATTTAAAACTCCTAACGGTCCAATAATAATAGGTTGTTTGTAATAAATCTGAACTTTTTTATAATCAAAATCACTATCTAAAAACCCTTTTATTCCTTGACTAAAGTTAATGAAAAATCGAGGGTACGGACTGCTTACTATTTGGCGTTCAACCGCATAGCCAATTGGTTTTCTTCCCGGAGTATAATCAATTTGAAAATTTACTTCCGATTGATTTAGATCGGCTCTAATAATTCCACCATTTCCTAAAGCATCTGGCTTCGTACTATAATAGTCTAATTTAAATTCTGGCGAGGCAGAAACTAAGGTTCTATAAGAGAAGCCTGTTTGAAAAGTCAGGTTTTTAACCGGTTCCATTTCCACGGCAAAAGAAGTGAAATTTATATTGGTCAATTTACCGTTATTCCCTCCGGCAAATAAAGAAGACGAGGCAAAACTTCGCCCCAAAACATCGTTAGAAGTAGTTAAACTAGCTCCAATTTGTTCGACATCTCGTCTTGTTCCTCCTTCAATAATTAATCTATTGTTTCTATTTAAAAGCCATTTTCCTGAAACGCCGTATTTAACTTTGTTGTCCTTAAATCCATAAGCCGTATAAGCTTGGATTCGCCATAAATCATTAGGTCCAAAATAAGTTCTACCACCAACACGCAATCGGAAACCCTCTACATTATTAAAGCCTACCGTTGATAAAACAGGCCCATAATCTATACCGCCATCATGATAATAACCACTTCCTAGAATGGTGACAACATCATATAACTGCCTGAATTTTCTATTGGTTTGTAAAGTGTCTAACATTTTATAGATCCCCTTTTCGTCTTTATTCAAATTCTCAAATCGATTTTCTTCCCAAAATTCGTCGGATTTAGTGAAAATAGATTCCTCTTTATCAAAAGTTTGTTCTTTATAAAAGTCAGCGGGTTTAACACTATTAAATTGATGATTTCTATAAAGGGTGGTTCGTTTACCATACATCCCTCTGGAAGTTTCCTTTTTGCTTAAAGCAAAATCGGTCATCATATAATCTCTAGTTAACAAGAAAACGGAGTCGTTCAATACCTCGAATTCTTGTTCTATATAGATGTCCTTTACCCAATTTATATTTGCACTTTTGGTAGAAGCCATGTTAATATTCTTAATGGCATAAGTAGTATCGGCAACCCAAAAATCTCCTTTAAATGTCAATTCGCTTTTTCGTCTTGGATAAAATACAATATTATAACACCATTTTTTATCTATAAAGGAACTGTCTCTTAATACATAATTATATACATCGATACCTGTTCTTGAAAGCGGACTGGTAAAACTTTTATCAAAGAAATTTAAGTAGTTATTATAAATGTCGTTCTCATTATAAAGGTCTTTTACAAACTCAATTATTTGTTGATTGGTATTAAACCCTGAATTTTTATTGGCTTTCAATATTTCTTTGACTTTTCCTCTCACATTATCGCCATATACATTGGAAAGGGCTTCATTGATAAAAATAGGCAAGTAGGTTTTTCCAGTAACTTTTGATGTGTCCACCTGTTTAAAAATAAATTCCATTCCCTTAAAAATCTTGCTTTTCATGAAAGCACTGTCAATTGTGTTCATGTCAAATTCCAATTTCTCGTACTTTTCCATTTCATATTGATTGAACTGACGCAAACCATTTTTACGCCGATGCTCCCATATTTTCTTTAGGATGTCTATTGCTGGATTATTTTTTTTGGAGGTTTTGCCAGAATAAATTAAAACTTCATTCAATTTTACCCCATCGGTAATTTTGATTTTAAAATCATAATTTACCACTTTTGGCAAGGTGACTTCTTTAGTTTGAAATCCAGAAAAGGAAACTACAATTATCTTAAAAGTTTGTTTGGATTCCAAGTAAAAGCGACCGTCTTCATTAGATACCACTCCTTCGTTCGTGCCTTTAAACATTATATTTGCAAACGGAACAGGCTGATTTTTATCGTCAACAACAATACCACTAACCTTAGTTTGGGCATTAACGTAAAGTGACAAAAAAAGGAAAAGGGTTGTAAATAATTTGAAATTCATAGATAAAAAAAACTTCACCATTTTTTTTGATGAAGTTTCAAATATAGTAATTTTATTAATTAAAAGTGGTTATTGAAAAATATTCAAATCACTTAAATATAACCTGAAAAATTATTTTTTATACATCACTTTTTTAACTGCAGCTACTACATCAGTTGCATTTGGCAACCATTCCTTCAACAAGGTTGGAGAATATGGGGCAGGAGTATCCGCAGTGGTGATTCTTTGTATTGGCGCATCTAAAAAGTCAAATGCACGCTCTTGAACAATATAAGTAATCTCAGAAGCTACACTTGCAAAAGGCCATGCTTCTTCCAAAACTACCAATCTATTTGTTTTTCTAACCGAGGTTAAAATAGCGTCATAATCCATTGGACGCACCGTTCTTAAGTCGATAATTTCACAAGAAATTCCTTCTTTAGCCAATTCATCAGCAGCAATATGTGCCTCTTTAATAATTTTACCAAAAGAAACAATCGTTACGTCAGTACCTTCTCTTTTAATATCGGCAACACCTAGTGGAATAATATAATCTCCATCAGGAACTTCTCCTTTATCACCATACATTTGTTCTGATTCCATGAAGATTACAGGATCGTTATCACGAATAGCCGCTTTTAATAATCCTTTAGCATCATAAACAGTTGAAGGAACCACCACTTTTAATCCTGGAGTATTGGCAAACCAGTTTTCAAAAGCCTGGGAGTGTGTGGCACCAAGTTGTCCGGCAGAAGCGGTTGGACCTCTAAATACCATTGGCATTGGAAATTGTCCAGCCGACATTTGACGCATCTTAGCAGCGTTATTAATAATTTGATCAATACCCACTAATGAGAAATTGAAGGTCATGTATTCAACAATTGGACGGCACCCATTCATCGCAGAACCAACAGCGATTCCAGCAAATCCTAACTCAGCAATTGGAGTATCAATAACCCGTTTTGGACCAAATTCGTCTAACATCCCTTTTGAGGCTTTGTATGCACCGTTGTATTCGGCAACTTCTTCACCCATTAAATATACGGCTTCATCACGACGCATCTCTTCACTCATTGCTTCAGCAATCGCTTCTCTAAATTGTATAGTTCTCATATTATGAATATGTGTTTCTTAAATTTTGAGCAAAAATAAATATTTTATACCATTTTAAGCACAAAAATCTTTAAAAATATTTGGAGCTTTTTCCTGCTTTCCTCTTTATCCTCGCCCAAAAGCGAGGGATACCGCTTCAATCAGGGCTACGAAATCGATTTAGTATTGAACTATTGTTGAAAAATAATATGCACGCATAGTAAATTGAATTGAATTATTTACTAATTTAGTGGCCGAAAATCCCATACTTAAAATTTAATATAAATGAACATATTAGTCTGCATCAGTCACGTTCCTGATACTACTTCGAAAATCAATTTTACCAATAACGATACTCTTTTTGATACCAATGGAGTGCAATTTGTAATCAACCCAAACGATGAATTTGGATTAACACGCGCCATTTGGTTTCAAGAACAACAAGGAGCAAACGTTACGGTTGTAAATGTTGGAGGTCCAGAAACAGAACCAACTCTAAGAAAAGCACTAGCTATAGGTGCTAATGAAGCCATCCGAGTAAATGCTAATCCAACTGATGGATTTTTTGTTGCAAAACAGTTAGCCGAAGTAATTAAAAATGGAAATTACGATTTAGTAATTGCAGGTAAAGAATCATTAGATTATAATGGCGGAATGGTTCCAGGAATGATTGCTGGTTTATTAGGATTCCACTTTATAAACTCTTGTGTGGCTTTAACCATTGATGGAAATTCAGTTACCGCATCAAGAGAAATTGATGGCGGAAAAGAAATTGTGAACTCTCAATTACCTTTAATTATTGGCGGTCAAAAAGGATTGGTAGAGGAAAAAGATCTTCGTATTCCCAACATGAGAGGAATAATGACAGCCAGAACTAAGGTTTTAAACATTATAGAACCTGTTATTGGTGACTCAAAAACAGCTACAATTAAATTTGAAAAGCCAGCACCAAAATCGGCAGTTAAATTAGTTAACGCTGACAATCTGGATGAATTAATCAGTTTATTACACAACGAAGCGAAAGTAATTTAAGATTTAAGAAATCAGATTTAAAGCTTTAAAATGCTAAAAAAACCTGAAATTAATCTTACTATCAAAATCATAATTCAAAAATCTAAACTCTAAATTGCTATGTCAATATTAATATACGCAGAATCTGCAGATGGAAAATTAAAGAAAGTGGCCTTTGAATTGGCTTCTTATGCTAAAAAAGTGGCAGATTCATTAGGAACTTCTGTTACCGCAATCACTATAAATACAAATGACGTTTCTGAATTATCCAATTATGGAGTTGATAAAGTGCTGAAAGTAACCCATTCTAAATTAGCAGGATTTACAGCAAAAGCCTACGCTGAAGCAATTAAACAAGCGGCTCAAAAGGAAAACTCTCCAGTAATTATTCTATCCTCTACAACTGACAGTTTGTACTTAGCTCCTTTAGTTTCTGTATCCCTTGAAGCTGGATTCGCATCAAATGTGGTTGGACTTCCGCAAAGCTTAGCGCCGTTTCAAGTTAAAAGAAATGGATTTTCCAATAAAGCATTTGTGACAACCGAAATTTCAACACCTATTAAAGTGCTGAGTATTGCTAAAAATTCTTATGGTATATTTGAAAATAAATCAAGTTTAACAGAAGAAGACTTCAATCCTCCCATTGACGATTCTGACTTCGGAGTAAAAGTAGTTTCAGTTGAAAAAGCTTCTGGAAAAGTGACTATTGCCGATGCCGATATTGTGGTTTCTGCTGGTCGAGGATTAAAAGGTCCTGAAAACTGGGGGATGATAGAAGAATTAGCGGGCGTTTTAGGAGCAGCAACCGCATGTTCCAAGCCAGTTTCTGACTTAGGATGGCGTCCTCACGGAGAGCATGTGGGGCAAACTGGTAAACCAGTTGCTGCTAATTTGTACATTGCTATTGGGGTTTCAGGAGCAATTCAACACATCGCTGGAATTAACTCTTCAAAAGTAAAAGTGGTTATCAATACTGACGCTGAAGCGCCATTTTTTAAAGTTGCTGACTACGGAATTGTTGGGGATGCATTTGAAATTGTGCCTAAATTAATCGAAAAATTAAAAGTATTTAAGGCTAATAATTAACTTGATAATTCACTTAATGAGAAGGTTGCCAAAGTTTATTTAATTCTGGCAACCTTTTTTATTTTAGATAAATTTCTTTGTAACTTTATTCAATACATTGTACTTTTGCAACTATGAGCTTAGTTAAACTTACAATT
>CANHHG010000016.1 GCA_947460615.1 Bacteroidota bacterium | reverse complement strand
TAAGCCGGATTCTGTCCACGTTTTGCGTGGCCTTATCATTTATCTAGGCTCGAAATTACTCGCGAGCTCCATCTTTCTACCCTTCAACAACGGACGAGAAGCCCTTAACTATTGATATACTTGAAATTTCACCGCATAGAGTTTACCTGGTTTCACTACAGCATTACCTGTACCTGCTTTCTGTTGCACTTGTCCTCTTTCGATTACTCGAAATGACGGGCGTTACCCGCTATGCTTCTCTTTGGTGTCCGGACTTTCCTCCACACCTAAGCGTGGCGATAAGGCGGTCTGCGGTGCAAATCTACAATAATAATTGAATAAATATTTGAAAGATTATAGGTTTAATTAATTAAATAAAATATAGAATAAATTTGAAAATTAGAATTTCAAAATTGAAATAATAAATCTATATTTGTAAACCAATAATTTTCCATGGAAGAATTTGTAGTATCGGCTCGGAAATATCGTCCTCAAACATTTAAAGATGTTGTAGGTCAAAAAGCCATTACCAATACTTTATTAAACGCCATAGAAACCAATCATTTGGCGTCAGCACTTTTATTTACTGGACCTAGAGGAGTTGGGAAAACAACTTGTGCCCGGATATTAGCAAGAAAAATCAACCAACCCGGTTATGATGATCCTTTAGAAGATTTTGCATTTAATGTATTTGAATTGGATGCGGCTTCTAATAATTCTGTTGATGATATAAGAAATTTAATAGACCAAGTTAGAATCCCTCCACAAACAGGAAAATACAAGGTTTATATTATTGACGAGGTTCACATGCTGTCCTCTGCTGCTTTTAACGCATTTTTGAAAACACTGGAAGAGCCACCAAAACATGCTATTTTTATATTGGCTACCACAGAAAAACATAAAATAATACCTACAATTTTATCTCGTTGCCAGATTTTTGATTTCAAAAGAATTACCGTTAAGGATGCTAAAGAACATTTAGCTGAAGTCGCTGAAAGTCAAGGGGTAAAATTTGAAGACGATGCATTACACATTATTGCGCAAAAAGCGGATGGTGCCATGCGAGATGCTTTATCAATTTTTGATCGAGTAGTTTCATTTTGCGGGAATAATCTTACTCGTCAAGCGGTTACGGAAAATTTAAACGTTCTTGACTATGAAACTTATATCAATATTACCGATTTAATTATAGAAAATAAAATTCCAGAATTATTAATGGCATACAATGAAATTCTTTCAAAAGGATTTGATGGCCATCATTTTATTGCTGGATTAGCTTCCCATTTTAGAGATTTATTAGTTTGTAAAACACCCACAACTATTTCACTATTAGAAGTAGGTGAACAAGCACAAAAATTATACGAAATTCAATCCCAAAAAACTTCACAAGAATTTTTATTAGAAGGAATTCAAATTGCCAATGATTGTGACTTAAAATACAAAATTAGCCAAAACCAGCGTTTACTGGTTGAACTTTGCTTAATGCAATTGGCCTCTATCACTTTTGATGGAGAAAAAAAAAAGACTGAATCTTATATAATTCCCCCAACACATTTTAGGATTTCCAATTATTCAATTACTGACAAAACAGTTGATGTAAAAACAATTGTTGCAATTGAAGTACCAAGTGATATTAGTTCTGAAGTAGTCACTAGTAATAGCATTTCTGACACAGATAATAGTGTTATAATACAAAGTGAATTTGAAAAGACCACCTCAGAAAAGAGTGAAACTGAAATTGCTCCAATTGAAAATAATGATCCTGAAGAATCAATTGAAAAAATAGAAACAACCACTTCGATAGATCTCGCATCGGAACCCAAAGTTTCTGCATTTTCATTGTCAAGTATAAAGGCGAAAAAGGAACTATTAGAAGCCGGAAAATCTATTGTAAAGGAAGAAGTTCATTTACCTACAGAAGATATTAATGAAACTGATATGTTGTTGTATTGGAATAAATACGCACAACGATTAGGTGATAAAGGCTATAAAATAATGGAATCATTATTACTTATTAATGATCCTAAATTAAATGGAACTACTATTACTTTGGAATTGCCCAATCAAGGTTCTAAAATAGATTTTGAATCGGAAAAAATCGGTTTGTTAGGCTATTTAAAAGGGCATTTACACAATCACAATATTACAATTGAAGTAATTGTAAATGAAAGTGTTACGACTAAAATGGCATTTACACCACAGGAAAAGTACAATCGATTAACAGAGCTTAATCAAAATTTAGACCTACTAAGAAAAACTTTTGAGTTAGACATTTAGATTTTTCCGTAGTATAGCGCTTTAACTATACCATCTGAAAGTCCAATTTTAGGAACGTAAATACTTCTTGCACCACTCCATTTCATTGCATTAAGATAAATTTTTGTAGCTAAAACAATAACATCTGCTCTATCAGCATTTAATCCTAATTCTGTAATCCTTTGTTCGTAGGTAAGTGAATTTAAAAATGCAAATTGAGAATTTACATACATGTAAGACAATGGTTTGTCCTGCATTTTTCCCGACATTTTAAACAGCTTATTAATGTTCCCACCAGATCCTATTAGAGTTACCTCATCAAATACCTCTGTATTTGTTTTAATCCATTTTTCAATTTCGTGCCATACTATTTCAGGAACAACCTCATTTAAAAGCCTCACAGTTCCTGCTTTAAATGATTTTGAAGCAATCATATTACCATTTGAAAACAAAGAAAATTCTGTACTTCCCCCACCAACATCAACATACAAATACGTTTTCTCTGTTTTTAATAAATAATGTAAATCCGTGGATGCAATTATTGCTGCCTCCGTTTTCCCATCTATAATATTGATATCTATATCTGCTTTTTTCTTAATTATATCAATTACCTCGCGACCATTATAAGCTTCTCGCATTGCAGATGTAGCACAGGCCATGTATTTTTCAACTTTATGAACTTTCATTAATAGTTTAAATGCTTTCATAGCATCTACCATTCTATCAATATTTTCTTCAGAAATTTCACCAACTGTAAAGGCATCTTGTCCTAAACGAATAGGGACACGCACTAATGCACTTTTACTAAAATGCGTCTCTTTACCATCTTCTTCAATAATATTAGCTACCAAAAGTCGCATTGCATTTGAACCAATGTCTATTGCTGCATATTTTTTTATTGTAATCATTCAATTATTTATGGGCTAAATTAATTAAGAATTTATAGTTGTTCAGTAACAACATCAAGTCGATTTAAATAGTAATTGTACATTTCTTGTTGGGCTCTAAAAACAGGATTATTATCTTTTAATCGATATTTATTGTCTAATTTATCAGAATGTAATCTCGATTTTACATTACCCTTCCAACCTATATTAAAAATATCTATTAACTCCGTTTTTATTCTTTCATCATAAATTGGACAGGTAACCTCAACTCTTCCGTCAATATTTCTGGTCATAAAATCTGCTGAAGAAATGAATACTTCAGGATCATTGTCATTGGCAAAAATGTATATTCTAGCGTGTTCTAAGTAATTATCAACAATACTAATGGCTTCAATATTTGAACTCATCCCTTTAACACCTGGAATTAATGAACAAATTCCCCTAATTTGAAGCTGTACAGTAACACCGGCATTACTTGCGTCATATAATTTATCAATTAATTGAATATCTGTCAAACTATTCAATTTAAGCTTGATATAAGCCGTTTTACCATTCTGTGCATTAGTAATTTCACGTTCAACTAATTTATTTATTTTAGAACGGGTATAATGCGGAGAAACAATTAAATGTTTGTATCGATGTACTCGATAATTCACATTAAAGAAATCAAATATTTTAGAAACATCTTTTAATATTTGTTGATGACCAGTAAATAAAGTCACATCGGTGTAAACTCTTGCAGTAGCTTCATTAAAATTACCAGTTGAAATAAAACCATAACGAACTAATTTCCCACTTTGAATTCTTTCAACGAGACAAATTTTACTATGAACTTTTAATCCTTTAATCCCGAAAATCAATTCAATTCCCTCTGTTTGCATTTGTTCTGCATAAGAAATATTGCTTGCTTCATCAAAACGGGCTTGCAACTCAATTTGAACGGTAACTTTCTTACCGTTTTTTGCTGCATTAATCAATGAACTAATTACCTGAGAGTTTTTTGCTAATCGGTACAACGTAATTTTAATTGCAGTTACCTGTGGATCCAAAGCAGCTTCTCTCAAAAATTTAATAATATAAGAAAACGACTGATATGGTGCATTAACAAGATAATCTTTCTTAGCAATTTTATTTAGAATACTCCCTTCAAGACTTAATCCCTCAACAGGTAATGGTATTTTTGGCTCATATAATAAATCAAACCTACCTAAATTTGGAAAATCCATAAAATCACGTCTATTGTGATATCTTCCGCCGGGAATAATGCTATCAGAAGCATCAATACCCATATTAGTAAGAAAAAATTTCAGAGTATCTTTTCCAATGGATTGATCATAAACAAAACGCACGGGCTCCCCTATTCTTCTATCTTTAACACTTGTTGCAATTTTTTCAAGCATACTTTTACTCATGTCGCTATCAATATCTAATTGAGCATCGCGAGTAATTTTTATCATGTGTGCAGAGATACTCTCGTATTCAAAAATATTAAATAAACTAGATAAATTATGTCGAATTACATCGTCTAAAAGAATCACATATTGTTTATCATCTACTGAAGGTAAAACCACAAAACGATTAATGGATTTAGGAATTTCGATTACTGCGTAACGAATTTCTTTTTTGGGTTTAATCGATTCTGAACTGTCCAACTCCAGATCTGGCTTCATCACTAACTTAACCGCTAAATAACCAAGCGTGTCTTTCAGTACAGGAAATTCAGCCAAGTCATTTAAAATAATGGTTACCAAGGCAGGACTTACTTTTTGAATAAAAAAATCTTTGATAAAATTCTCTTGTTCACTTGTAATTTGACTTTCGTCTATAATGAATATATTTTGAGCTTGTAATTTATCTTCTATAATTTTTAATATCCTCAAACTTTCTGTTTGTTGTTCAATTACAATTTCGGTAATATCTTTTACCAATTGATTTGCACTAATTCCCATAAGTACTTTCTCACCAGAAATCCCTGACAAACTCAATCTTCGAATTGCAGCAAATCGAACTCGGAAAAATTCATCTAAATTGTTTGAAAAAATCCCTAAAAAACGCAAACGGTCTAATAATGGTACATTTTCATCAGAAGCTTCTTGAAGTACCCTCGCATTAAAAGCCAACCAGCTTTTTTCTCTATCTATATATTGGTATTCTATAATTTTATTCATATTTTAAATCTCTAGGAAATAGTATTTTTTGTATTATCCCTTTTTTTAATATACTCCATTTCGGATTATTAAATTTAATCCAAATTAAACCTGAAGTCGGAACATTTTCAATAAATATATCGCCAAATTTATTAACAAAATTTGTTAATGCCGCATTATGACCAAAAAGAATAACATTTTCTAAATCATTGTTTAATGATTTAATTACTATCTCTAACTGATTTTCATCAAATGTATACAAATCTTCGTTAACAATAATTTCATTCAAGGGTAGTGAATAATTAGCTGCGAAAATAGTAGCTGTCTCCAATGCTCTCCTGGCATTACTACTAAATAGAACAAAATGATCTTCAAGCAAAACTCTACTCTCCTTTGAAACTAGTATAGCATCGTTTTTACCTCTTTCGGTTAACTCTCTGTCTTTATCAATAACTGGTTTATCCCAACTTGATTTTGCATGTCTAATAAGTATTAAATTTTTCATGTATTTTGGAATTGACTGTATAAATATCAAAATTTGATTAAAAAGAATTTACAATATACGAAATATTAATCGTTTTGATTGTCTACAAATTGGCTTTTTATTTTAAAATAATTGGAATTGTTTTATTTAAATGTACCTTTGCAAAAAATTTGTCATTTTTAATGTATGTAAAATAAATTATATCATTTTAAAGACGCTTATTTAATAAGTTTATGAAAAAAATAGTTGAATACAGAAAATTACTAAACGTTGATAAAACTGTAGATTTAAAGGATTTGAAAACGATTTATCGAAATGCAATGAAAGATGCACATCCTGATAAATTTCAAGGTGATGAAGAAGGTTTAAAAGCTGCTGAAGAAAATAGTAAAAAAATAATTGAAGCTTATCACTTTTTGGTAAGTATCAATCCAGAAACTATCAAACAAAACTTACCGGAATATACTGAAACGATTAGCACTTCCACAATCACAGATTATAAATTTGTTGATGGCCGATTAATTATAAATTTTTCAAATGGAAGCATTTACGAATATATCAGTGTCCCTAAAGCAACTTACGTTAAAATGGTAAATGCTGATTCTCCTGGTAGATTCGCAAAAAGACACATTTTAAATGCTTTTACTTGGAGAAAAACAATTAACCAAGATTAATTTAAATAAAAAGGGGTTTAAACAATTGTTTAAACCCCTTTTTATTTACAATTTATTGATGTAATTTCCATAAATATCGCTGAACTGATACCCTTGAGAAATTCTATCTTTACTCAATTTATCGTATTCTACTAAAGCCCATAAAACAAACTCTTTCATAAAATAAGTATCCTCGCTATCTAGTTGAGGTTGGTATTTTTTTATTAAAATTGCAAGAGGAGCAATTGAATCTAAAGTTGACTTGTAATCCTCCTCTGAAGCATCGTCTAATAATTCAAAACCACTTTCGGTAAAAAACCATTCTATTAAATCAGAATAAGCTGTTTTTTCCTCTTGTTTTTCTAATTTTTCAATCTTTGGAAAATAAGCTGGTAAAAAAGTATGAATGGCATCACCAATTAAATGCTGAGCAACAACTGCCGCTCCCTCTTGCTCTCCTTCGTATACTAGTTCGACTTTACCAGTAATTGCTGGAATAATTCCCATAAAATCGGACAATCTAACAGAAGTTTTATCTAATCCAGATTTTAAAGCCCTACGTTCGGCAGTACTCAATAAATTCTCATAAGCTGTAATACTCAATCGCGCACTCACTCCACTTTTATTGTCAATATATTCACTCTCCCGCGCTTCAAAAACAATTTGCTCTAATAAGTCTTTAGCTAATGAAGGTACGTAAACAACATCACTTTGTAATTGATCCAACTTTGCTTCTTGCTCTGTTATTGTTCTTGCAATTTTAATGGTTTCCGGATAATGCGTTAGAATTTGCGAACCAATTCTATCTTTCAAAGGAGTAACAATACTTCCTCGATTTGTATAATCTTCCGGATTTGCTGTAAAAACAAATTGCATTTCCAATGGCATCCTCAATTTAAATCCACGAATTTGGATGTCGCCTTCTTGCAAAATATTAAACAAAGCCACTTGAATCCGAGCTTGTAAATCCGGTAATTCGTTAATTACAAATATACAACGGTTGGCTCTTGGTATCATCCCAAAGTGAATCACCCGGTCATCTGCATACGATAATTTTAAATTTGCGGCTTTTATTGGGTCTACATCCCCAATTAAATCTGCCACCGTAACATCAGGAGTTGCTAACTTTTCGAAGAATCTTTCGCTCCTATGAATCCAATGAATTGGAGTTTTATCTCCTTCTGTTGCAATTAAATCCTTAGCAAAACGGGAAATGGGTTTCAAAGGATCATCGTTGATTTCAGAACCAGCAACTATAGGCATGTATTCATCTAACAATTCAATCATTAAACGGGCTAATCTTGTTTTGGCTTGGCCACGAAGTCCTAATAAATTTATATTGTGTCTAGATAATATAGCTCGTTCTAATTCTGGAATTACCGTATTTTCAAATCCGTGAACACCTTCAAATACTGGTTTTCCAGATTTTATTTTTTCTCTAAGGTTGTTTCGTAACTCGTCTTTAATACTTTTGCTCTGGTAACCTGTAGTCTTTAATTCTCCTAAAGTAGTTATGGTATCTATTTTCATATTATTAAATTATCTTTCTATTTATTATTAACCTATTTTATTCGTTTTTTTCGATTGGTTTCGTAATCTTCAAATATCATTTCACCCAATCCTTTTAAACCGGTATAAAAAGCTTTTCCTTGATTTTCTTCTGTAAAACGATTGACAAATTTCTGCAAGTAGGGATCATTTGCAATCATAAAGGTGGTAATTGGAATGTGTAATTTTCTTGCTTGTTGCGCTTGGCTATAGCATTTATTAACGATGTATTCATCTAATCCGTTGCTATTCATATAATAATCACCGTCTTTTTCACGAACACAACTCGGTTTTCCATCAGTAATCATAAATATTTGCTTGTTGGTATTGCGCTTTCGCCGAAGCAAATCCATCGCTAGTTGTAAACCTGCAACAGTATTGGTATGATAAGGACCCACTTTCAAATACGGTAAATCACGAATGGCAATGGTCCAAGCATCATTACCAAAAACTAAAATATCTAGAGTGTCTTTTGGGTACCTGGTGGTTATCAATTCGGCCAATGCCATGGCGACTTTTTTTGCAGGAGTAATACGGTCTTCACCATACAGAATCATACTGTGGCTGATGTCGATCATTAATACCGTACTCATTTGTGATTTGAATTGGGTCTCTTCAACAACCAAATCCTTTTCTGTCAATTGAAAATCTCCTACTCCATTGTTAATTTGTGCGTTACGCAAACTTTCAGTTAGTGAAATTTGTTCTAATGCATCTCCAAAATGAAACTCACGTAATTCACCTGTATGCTCGTCGCCATTTCCTGAATGTTTTGTCTTATGATTTCCATTACCGGAACGCTTCAAATACCCAAAAATTTGATCCAAAGCCTGTTGGCGAATTGCACGTTCTGTTTTGGCGGTTATACTTGTTCCAGATGAACCATCCTCTTTTAGTTCTTCTCGAATATATCCCTTTTTCTTTAAATCTTCAATAAAATCATCAATTGTGTAACTTGAGTCGGTCAATTTATATTCTTTATCCAACTCTCGTAACCAATCGATTGCCTCGTCAAAGTCACCTGAGGTATGGGTTATTAACTCTTTAAATACTTCAAAAAGTCTATCAAATGGCGATTGAAATGGCGCTTCATATTGCTTAAAATAAAAACCTTTTCTAAATTCATTTTTCATGAAAATAAAATTAATATAATTTATGTTTTAGAGACAAAAACGAATAATAATTTTTAGTTAAAGTATTTAAAATTTATTAATTCACTCCAATTTATTTTTCCTAAATTTGAAAATTATTAAACTAATTATGTTTGAATTTATAGAATATTTTTGCGCACTATTAATTGGGATGATTCTCGGTTTAACCGGAGGCGGAGGTTCTATATTAACTGTTCCTGTATTGGTTTATATTTTAAATTTTAATCCTGTAATTGCCTCTTCTTATTCCCTTTTCATCGTTGGTATAACTTCTACATTTGGAACTTTAATTAATTTAAAAAAGGGTAATGTAGTTATAAAAACGGGTTTGCTATTTGCAATTCCTTCCTTGATTTCGGTTTATATTACAAGAAAATATATTGTTCATTCCATCCCAGAAATAATAATTCAAAATAGTAATTTTACCATTACCAAGGATTTATTTTTAATGGTGTTATTTGCAGTAGTGATGTTTTTTGCCGCATTATCAATGCTTAAGACACCAAAAATGACAACTTCAGAGGTTAAAGAAAAAAAAACAACCATCCATCTGATTGTATTTCAAATTTTTTGCGTGGGGATTTTAATAGGATTGATTGGTGCTGGCGGAGGTTTTTTGATTATCCCCGCATTAGTACATTTTGCTAAATTACCCATAAAAAAAGCGATTGGAACATCTTTATTTATTATTGCTTGTAATTCCTTAATTGGTTTTTCGGGTGATGTCCATAATATAAATCCAAATTGGAATTTCTTATTTTTATTCGCTGCATTTGCGATGACCGGAATATTTATTGGAATCTATATCAGTCGTTATTTTAATGACCGAAGTTTGAAAAAAATATTCGGCTGGTTTGTACTAACAATGGCCATTTTTATACTAACAAAAGAAGTTTTATTCTAAACATTACCAAACAAAATCCCAAAATGAAAATTGAACAAATTTATACCGGATGTATTGCTCAAGCTGCTTATTACATAGAAAATAAAGGAGAAGTTGCTCTATTTGATCCATTAAGAGAAGTTCAGCCTTACATTGACAAAGCCAATATAGATCATGCCAAAATAAAGTACATTTTTGAAACTCATTTCCATGCTGATTTTGTTTCAGGACATTTGGATTTAGCCAATAAAACAGGTGGAAAAATTGTATTTGGGCCAACAGCAAAACCTGAGTTTGAGGCAATTGTTGCAACCGATAATCAAGAGTTCAAAGTGGGTGATTACACCATAAAAGCAATTCACACACCTGGACATACAATGGAAAGTACTTGCTACTTACTAATTGATCAATCCGGAAAAGAACATGGACTTATTACTGGTGACACCCTATTCATCGGTGATGTAGGAAGACCTGATTTAGCACAATCGTTAGAGAAAGAATTAACTCAAGAAAAACTAGCTTCCTATTTATTTGATTCATTACGAAACAAAATCATGCCCTTATCTGATGATTTAATTGTTTATCCTAGTCATGGTGCCGGAAGTGCATGTGGAAAAAATATGAGCAAGGAAACCACAGACACTTTAGGAAATCAAAAGAAAACAAATTATGCTCTAAGAGCCAATATGACTAAAAAAGAATTTACTGCCGAAGTATTAGATGGTTTAGGAGCTCCTCCAGCCTATTTTCCTCAAAATGTAATGATGAACATTAAAGGTTATGCAAGTTTAGATTCAGTTATTGATAAGTCTAAAAAACCTTTAAGCCCCGACGAATTTAATTCTATTGCAAATGATACTGACGCAATAATTTTAGATGTTCGCCATGAAAATGATTTTGTAAAATGCCATATACCAAGATCAATTTTTATAGGAATACAAGGAAATTTTGCACCTTGGGTAGGTTCGTTAATCATGAATACAAAACAGGCCATTTTATTGATTACCCCAAATGGGATGGAGAATGAAACGATAACTCGACTTTCTAGAGTTGGTTTTGACAATGTCTTAGGTTACCTTGAAGGAGGAATTGACGCTTGGAAAAAATCAGGATATGAGACGGACAGTATTTATTCGATTTCACCAGAACAATTTTCAAATGAAGTTAATAAGCAAAGCATCATTGTAGATGCCCGAAAACCAAGTGAATTTGAGGCAGAACACGTTGAAAACGCAATAAACTTACCGTTAGACACCCTAAACACCCATTTAGATTTAGTTCCAAAAAACGAAAATTTCTTTTTGCATTGTGCCGGTGGTTATCGTTCAGTAATAATGGCTTCAATATTAAAATCAAGAGGATTGCACCATTTTACAAATATTGAAAAGGGAATTAGTGGAATTCGAACCACAAATGTTCCATTAACACTTTTTGTATGTCCAACCACTTTAAAATAAAAAAAATTTAAACAATAACAAAAAATTAAGTATTTTTAATGTAACAACATTGTAATTTTTAAATACTTTTGCAACCTAAAATCAAAACAAATTTAAAATGAAAAGAATTTTAATGCTATTAACTGTAATCACAGTTTTAATTTCGTGTAATAGAGCAGGTGAAAATGAATATATTATTTCAGGAACTGTAAAAGGTATTGCTGATGGTAAAACAGTAATACTTGAGAAACAAGACGGTATGGGACAGGTTGTTCCTTTAGACACTGTGAAAGTTAAAGACGGTAAATTTACAATGACAGGTTCTGCAAAAGAACCAGAAATTATGTTGCTTCAAGTGGAAGCTATTCAAGGGAAAGTTCCTTTTGTGTTAGAAAATGGTGATATAAAAATTATTGTGGATAAAGATAGTCTACAAAAATCTAAATTTTCAGGAACCTTCAATAATGATGTTTTTTCAAAGTTTAATGACGATTTAACAAAATTCCAAAAAGATTTTCAAAAGAAGCTGACAACATTTCAAAATGCTAATATGGCAAAAATGAATGCAGCTCAAGAAGCTAAAGACACCATTACGATCAATAAGTTAATGAAAGAATACCAATTAATTCAAAAAGAAGGAATGGAATTTTACATTAAATTTGCTGAAGCAAATCCAAAAGCATTGTTATCTGCATTAATTTTAGATAGCATGCTAAACGACCCAGCTGTAGATTTAGTTAAGATTAAAAAAATATTTGCTAGTTTCAGTCCTGAATTAAAAAAATACAAACCAGGTAAATCAATCCAGTCGAAACTTGATAAAATAGCTAACCCGGTTACCGTTGCTGCCGCTGCTAATGTAGGAAGTCTAGCTCCAGATTTTACAGGACCCAATCCAGAAGGTAAATCTATATCATTAAAACAATCGCTAGGAAAAGTTACTATTATAGATTTCTGGGCCTCGTGGTGCAAACCATGTCGTGCTGAAAATCCAAATGTAGTTGCATTATATGCAAAATACCATGCAAAAGGTTTGAATATTTTAAGTGTTTCCCTAGATAAAGAAGCATCTGCTTGGAAAGCTGCTATAGCAAAAGACAAACTAACTTGGAACCACGTTTCTAATTTAAAAGAATTTGAAGATCCAATTGCTTTACAATATGGTATCAATGCAATTCCATCCATTTATATTTTAGATGCAAAAGGAGTTATCATTGCAAAAGACCTACGTGGAGAAGAATTAAATGCTAAAATTGCTTCCCTTTTAGGATCCTAAGTTTCCAAATTTAAGTACCAATAAAAATCTCCCTAGTGGAGATTTTTTTTATTTAATTCAATGCCAACAGGTTAAAAAAAGTATCGAAATTAAGTACTTTAATTATTTGGAAAGCTGGAAAGTGTTGTTATATTTGCAGCCGTTTGCCGAGTCAAAACAAACCAATTAATGGGGAGATACTCAAGCGGCCAACGAGGGCAGACTGTAAATCTGCTGTGTGAACTTCGCAGGTTCGAATCCTGCTCTCCCCACAAAAAAGCTCAGTTTTTAAACTGGGCTTTTTATATTTAAAAATAACCAATAGTTTCCTAATAAAATTGGTCTATAAATAGTCTAGAAAAAAAACCTCCGTAATTAAAAAATTAATACAGCAAAGTAACTTGACTTAATGTAGATCTTTTTATAATTATTCAATAAAATAAACACTTATATTCCATATCATAAAAATATAATTACTGAAATTATTTCTTGCCCTGCTATTGAATTAAGAGAAACTGATTAATTTTTCAATAATAATACAAGTATTTTCAATAATTATGCAACAATAAAAACCAAGCTAACCTTCTATTTATAAGTAATTTTGTAAGTCTTCTAAATTAACTTCCACTAATTAAATGTTGGAAAAAAATATTTACTTATTCTCAGGTTTGCTAGGACTTATTGTGTTTTTGTTAATGGTTTTTAGATTTAAAAGAAATCATAACATTAATGCCTATTTTCTTATACTTGTATTATTGACTAGCTCTAGATTTATTGTACATGGAACTATAACTGTTTTTCCAAACTTACAGAATCTTCAAAATCAATTTGATGTAGCCGTTAATGTATATGCATGGCCACTTGTTTACTTGTATTTTAATAATTTAGTCAATAACCCTCCCTGCTTTATCAAAAGGAATTTGCTCCACTTTGTTTTTCCAACGCTTTTTCTTTACTTCATTTGGTTTAATAGCCATTTAACAAAACAAATCTTTGATAAGGTGGTATTTATTGGAATAGTATTTATAATAATTACAAGTATTTTATATGCACTGGCTAGCTATAAGTTATTGAAAAATAAAGTTTGGTCCAGAAAAAACGACCTTCTACATGTAGACCAAAAAAATAAATTATTCAAACAATGGACGCTATTCTTGTATGTGTTATTCCTATTAATGTTTTTACGATTCTTCTTTAATTTTACACTTAACTTATTGGGGATTGACTACTTTAATAAAAATCAATTTCTTTGGTTCAGTGCTTTAATATGTATAGGACTTTATTTAAAAATGCTTCAATCCCCTGAATTAATTTATGGATATCATGTATTTCAAAAAAAAATAAAAGAATTTAAAAAAAATACTATTATTTATAAGAATATATGGATTACCAAGAATCCTATAATAAGCAATATTCAAGATTCTATTTTGAAAGAAAAAATGGAAATTAATATTGAAAATTATATAATGACTATTGAAAATTTAGCAGTAAATTCAAATGCCTTCTTCACTGAAAAATTCAACACCACTAATTTAGCTAACGAACTAAATATTCCAAAAAGTCATGTATTGTATCTTTTTAAGTACCATTCAAAAATAAAATTCTCTGAATTTAAAAAAATAATACGCATTCAAAAGACAATTCAATTAATACAAGAGGGATATCTCAAAAAAAATACGATGGAATCTTTGTCGTCTGAAGTTGGATTTACCTCCTATAGTTCCTTCTTTAAAAGTTTCCTATCAATAACCGGAGTATCACCTCAAGAATATCTTAAAAAATAAGTATTCAAAGACTATATTTTTCCAAGTTTGGCTAAGATAAATAACAAAACAATTGGAATCGCTAATAAAATTACCATTTCAAGATTGTCAATAAATAGATGGGGTTCTTTGGCCAATGTAATTAAATAACCTCCAATAGCTCCACCAAAGTGAGCGGTGTGTCCTATATTGTCTCGTTTGGTCTTCATACCATAAATAGAATAAAGTAAATAGCCAATTCCGAAAATATAAGCCGGGATTGGAATAGGTATGAAAAATAGATACAAATTCATATCCGGTTGCAATAAAATGGCTGAATACAAAACTCCTGTGACCGCTCCAGAAGCACCAATTGCACGATAGAAATAATCATTAGAATGAAAATATAATGTCAATAAACTTCCGAAAATTAAACTTCCTAAATAAATTAAACCAAAAGAAAAATTTCCCAAATAACCATAGACAACTGGCGCAAAGAAATATAACGTCAGCATATTAAAAGCTAAGTGTGAAATATCTGCATGTAAAAAAGCAGAAGAGATCATTCGAAATTGCTCACCAGAACGAATACTACCTATATGAAATTCAAATTTTCTAAAAAAAGTGGTGTCTTCAAAACCCTTGAAACTAACTACTACTGTTAAAAGGATGATTATAATTAATAAAATATTCATAGAAATAAATTTAGAAACATTTGAAAAGTAAAGATAGTTTTTTAGAATTAGAGATTCGATATGAAAAAAATTATTTAATGTATATTTGTAAAAATTTATATACGAATGCAATTATTAATTTATATATTCCTATATCCTATCTTATGGTGTATTTCTATACTCCCATTTAGATTATTATATGTTCTTTCAGATGGGTTTTATATTTTAACCTACTTCATTATTGGTTATAGAAAAAAAATTGTAAGAGAGAATTTAGCATTAACACTTCCCCATTTATCTGATAAAGAAAGATTGATTATTGAGAAAAAGTCCTATCAAAACATGTGTGACGTTTTTTTAGAAATGATCAAAACACTGACTATCTCGAAAAGTGAAATGGAAAGAAGGTATAAATTTAAAAATATAGAAGTCTATGACTATTTAGAGAAAAAAGGAAAAAGTATCGCTTTACTTTGTGCTCACTATGCAAGTTATGAATGGGCAATTTCAATAAATAGCAAAATTTCATTTGAAGGTTATGCCGTTTATAAAAAAATCAATAATCGCTATTTTGACAAACTGGTTCGCGACATTCGATCTAAATTTAAGGCTACATTAATAACTACAAAAGAGACAATTCCAGAAATGGGAAACAATTATAGAAATAATAAATTGAGTTTGTATGGATTAATTAGTGATCAATCTCCTCGATTAGGTTCCTTTTTTCATTGGAATAAATTTATGGGTATTGAAGTGCCAATTCATACTGGAGGTGAAATGTTGGCAAAAAAATACGATATGAATGTTCTTTTCTTAAGAACAAAAAAACTAGGTAGAGGTTTTTATGAAGCGGAATTAGAAGTATTATCAGAAAATGCTAAAGAAGAACCCAATTACGAAATTACTGATCGATTTTTAAAATTGGTTGAACAACAGATATATGAACAACCAGAATATTATCTGTGGACTCATAAACGTTGGAAACACAGAAAACTATCGTAAAGATTTAATATACAATTCTTCAACTTTTTTTCTAGCCCAATCCGTTTTCCTCAAAAAAGTCAAACTTGATTTTATACTAGGATTGGAAGTAAAACACTTTATTTTAATCAGCTCCCCTAAGGTCTCAAAACCATAATAATCAACTAAATGATCCATTATTTTTTGAAGGGTAACACCATGAAGTGGATCAGAATTATTGTTTGACATAAAATAAATTGGTGTAATTAAAGAGGTAAAAAGATCTTGAATACCAACAAAACTAATGAATTGTTATTGTACATTTGCATTTAGATGTTAAAAACTATAAACATATTAAACAAAAGAGCCAGATTTGATTATGAAATAATCGAAACCTATACTGCCGGAATAGTTTTAGCCGGAACGGAAATTAAATCAATACGCCTTGGTAAAGCAAATATCACAGAAAGTTTTTGTGAATTTAGCGGTTTAGAATTATTCGCAATCAACACCTACATCGAAGAATATACCTACGGAAATCAATTCAATCACAAAGCTCGAAGTGAAAGAAAATTACTTTTAAACAAAAGAGAACTAAAAGGACTGGAACGAAGTGTTCAAGCAAAAGGGCTCACAATTGTACCTTTAAAATTATTTACCAATGAAAAAGGGATCGCCAAATTAGAAATTGGGCTCTGCAGAGGAAAAAAAACATATGACAAGCGAGAATCACTAAAAGAACAAGATACCAAAAGAGATTTAGAAAGAATAAAAAAAGAATATTAAAAAAAGTATTTTTTTTCAAAAATATATGACTAAATCTGTCTTGACATTAATTTAATTAATAATGAAAATTCTATTAAAAGTAGCTAGAGAAAAAAAAGGATTAAAAACTAGAGAGGTAGCACAGCTCTTAGGTATCGATCAAGCTCTTATTAGTAAATTTGAAAGTGGTTCAAGAAAGCCTACTAAAGAACAAGTAATAAAATTAGCGTCACTATTAGAAATAGATCTTGAATCAATAATGATAGCTTGGTTTAAAGAAAAATTATTAAATGAAATTGGAAACGATGAATTTGCATTAAAAGCAATGAATATTATTAGAGAAGAAGTTGAAAATAATTACGGTATTACTAAAAGAAATATTTCCAATAATTTAACAACAATCATCAATGAAATAGATGCTTTGAAAGCCAAACTGGATGCTATAAAAAAATTGGATAACTTTAAAATTGCTCAAGCTTTAGAGTTGGAATATACCTTTGAAAGTAATAAAATTGAAGGAAATACTTTAACCCTTCGAGAAACAGATTTAGTTATAAATGAAGGACTGACTATTTCAGGAAAAAGTATGAGAGAGCACCTTGAAGTTATCAATCATCAAGAGGCAATTGTTTACATTAAACAATTAATAGAACAAAATTTTCCTTTAAATGAGCGAGAAGTGCTCTCGATTAACAACTTAATTTTAAGAGGTATTAAAGCCGAAGAGGCTGGCAAATATAGAAAAGTACAAGTGATGATTAAAGGAAGTTCGCATTTACCACCACAACCATTTCAAGTAGTCAAAGAAATGGAAGACTTCTTTATTTGGTATGAATCCAACAAAAAGAGATTACATCCGGTTATTTTAGCCGCTGAACTTCATGAAAGACTTGTCGCCATTCATCCATTCATTGATGGAAATGGTAGAAGTGCTCGCTTAATAATGAACCTAATTTTGCTCCAGCATGGTTATGTAATTGCAAACATTAAAGGAGATTATGAAAATAGAATACAATATTACAGTGCACTTGAAACAGCTCAAACAAAAAACAGTAAAGAAGATTTTTTGATGTTTATAGCTCAAATTGAGAAAGAAAGTTTGGAGCGTTATTTAAATATTATAGGAGAATAAACCCCCAATATTTCTGGGTTTATTGTTTTATTTTTTATCTTCTAATAAGGGCACGAATTTAAAATCACCACACTCGTGTTTCTCAAATTGGGTTTCATTTTTTCTAATCAACTTGATCATAATTTGATTTTCATCTCCAACGGGAATAATCAACTTCCCTCCTATTTTTAATTGCGCCATTAGTGGTTTTGGTATTGTTGGGGCACCAGCAGTAACGATAATACTGTCAAATGGAGCGTGATTTGGCAATCCTTTATACCCGTCCCCAAAGGAAAGATGTTTGGGGCGGATTCCTAACTTTGGCAACAACGCTGATGTTTGCTTGAACAACTCATTTTGCCTTTCTACACTATAAACCTTAGCACCCATCAAGTGCAAAACAGCGGTTTGATACCCCGAACCTGTTCCAATTTCTAAAATTTTATCCCCTTTTTTAACTTCTAATAACTGACTTTGGTAAGCTACTGTATAAGGCTGTGATATTGTTTGTCCTGCGCCAATTGGAAACGCTTTATCTTGATAGGCATAATCTTCAAAACTTGAATTTAAAAACAGATGGCGCGGTATAGCACTAATGGCTTTAAGTACATTTTTATCTGTAATACCTTTTTCTTGCAATAATTTTACGAGCTGATTTCTAAGTCCTTGATGCTTGGATGTATCTTTCAAAACTAATCAATATTTATTCTGTAAATTTAAGAAAGTAATTGTTAATTCAATTGATAGATTTAATTTTAAATGCATTAATTTATTATCAATTTATTGCTATTTTTGTTGAAAATACTTAATTATGTTAAAAGTAGGAGTTTTAGGTGCGGGGCATCTCGGAAAAATACATTTACGATTATTACAACAATCAGATAAATACGAATTGATTGGTTTTTATGATGAAAATCAGGAGAATGGGGCAAAAATTGCTGATGAATTTGGTTACAAACAATTTAATACTATTGCAACTTTAATTCACGCCGTAGATGTTGTGGATATTGTTACCCCTACTCTTTCTCATTATAAATGTGCTAAAGTGGCTATTAAATCCGGAAAACATGTGTTTATCGAAAAACCCATTTCAAATACTGTTGCAGAGGCAGAAGAAATAATTGCTTTAGCAAATGAATTCAATGTAAAAGGACAAGTAGGTCACGTGGAAAGATTCAACCCTGCATTTATTGCCACAAAGGATATGATTGAAAATCCAATGTTTATTGAAACGCATAGATTAGCGGAATTCAATCCTCGTGGTACTGATGTTCCCGTAGTATTAGATTTAATGATTCACGATATCGATGCTATTTTGAGCGTAGTTCCTTCTAAAGTAAAATTAATAAATGCAAGTGGTGTTTCTGTAATTAGTGAAACTCCGGATATTGCAAATGCCCGAATAGAATTCGAAAATGGTTGTGTCGCCAATTTAACGGCGAGCAGAATTTCATTGAAAAACATGCGCAAGTCAAGATTCTTTCAAAAAGACGCTTATATTTCTGTTGATTTTCTTGAGAAAAAATGTGAAGTCGTAAAAATGAAATATGCTCCCGAGGTTCCTGGAGATTTTGATATGATTTTACAAAATGCTGAGGGTGTAAAAAAACAAATCTATTTTGCAAATCCTGAGGTGGAACAAAATAATGCTATTTTGGATGAATTAAATTCTTTTGCGGACGCCATAAATAATAATACAACTCCTGTAGTTACTTTAGAACAAGGTACTAATGCTCTTCGAGTTGCTTATCAAATAATTGATTGTTTTAATAAATAATATATGAAAATAATTGCTGTAATTGGAGCCGGAACAATGGGTAATGGTATTGCTCACACCTTTGCTCAAAGCGGATTTACCGTTAAACTGATTGATATTTCTGAAAAATCCTTGGATAAAGGAATGGCGACAATTGCTACTAATTTGGATCGAATGGTGGCAAAAGGAACTATTTCTGAAGAAGACAAACTCAAAACTATTTCAAATATTATCACTTATACCGACATAAAAGATGGCGTTGTAGGTGTGGATTTAGTAGTTGAAGCAGCAACAGAAAATGTAGATTTAAAATTGAATATTTTCAAGCAACTGAATGACGTTTGTCCTCACAATACCATATTGGCAACCAACACTTCTTCTATTTCAATTACTCAAATAGGATCTGTAGTTGCTCATCCTGAAAGAGTTATCGGAATGCACTTTATGAATCCTGTACCAATAATGAAATTGGTAGAAATTATTCGTGGTTATAATACCTCTGATGAAGTTACAAAAATCATCATGGACTTATCTGAAAAACTAGGAAAAACTCCCGTTGAAGTGAATGATTATCCAGGATTTGTTGCCAATAGAATTTTGATGCCAATGATAAATGAGGCGATTGAAACCTTATACAATAAAGTGGCTGGTGTTTATGAAATTGATACGGTTATGAAATTAGGAATGGGACAACCAATGGGGCCACTACAATTAGCAGATTTTATTGGACTTGACGTTTGTTTGGCCATTTTAAATGTAATGCATGATGGATTCAAAAACCCAAAATACGCTCCTTGCCCATTGTTGGTTAACATGGTTCGTGCAGGAAAATTAGGATCTAAATCTGGTGAAGGTTTTTATGATTATAGCGAAAGTAAAAAAGCAGAGAAAATCGCAAAACAATTCCTTTCATAATTGAATATTAAATGTCAATAAAAGATAACCTACTCAAAATAAAATCCTCGCTACCTGAACATGTAACCCTAGTTGCTGTTTCAAAAACCAAACCCGTTGCCGATTTGATGGAAGCCTACAATGCTGGCCAACGCATTTTTGGAGAAAATAAAATCCAAGAAATGACCGAAAAATGGGAATTGATGCCCAAAGACATTCAATGGCATATGATTGGTCACATTCAAACGAATAAGGTGAAATTCATGGCTCCTTACGTGAGTTTGATTCACGGCGTGGATAGTTTGAAATTATTAGAGGAAATAAATAAACAAGCTCTTAAAAATAATAGAATTATTGACTGTTTGTTACAAATTCATATTGCAGAAGAAGAAACAAAATTTGGTTTAAATGAAGTTGAACTACATGATTTATTAGGTTCAGAATCATTTAATAATCTGAATAACATCCAAATAATAGGTTTAATGGGAATGGCAACATTTACTGAAAACCAAATCCAAATCAATAAAGAATTCGACCATTTAAAATCAATCTTTGATCAATTGAAAAATCTAAACACATTATCAATGGGAATGTCGGGCGACTACCAACTTGCAATTGAGCGCGGAAGTACTATGATTCGAATTGGAAGTAGTATCTTTGGTGGACGTTAAAAATAACTTTAAAATTTAAAATCATTTACTGCATTCTCGACATAGAAACCACTGGAGGACAATTCAACGAAGAGGGAATTACGGAAATCGCCATATACAAATTTGACGGCTATGAAGTTGTAGATCAATTTATCAGTTTGGTGAATCCTGAAATTCCTATTCAACCTTTCGTTGTGAAATTAACAGGCATCAACAATGCGATGCTAAGAAGTGCTCCCAAGTTTTACGAAGTTGCAAAACGAATAATTGAAATTACGAATGACTGCGTTTTAGTAGCACATAATACGGCTTTTGATTATCGAATATTACGAACAGAATTTAGAAGATTAGGTTTCGATTTCAATAAACAAACCCTTTGCACTGTAGAATTATCCCAAAAATTATTACCCGAACAACCTTCACACAGTTTAGGCAAACTAGTTCGTGCTCTTGGAATTCCAATGGCTGACAGGCATCGTGCTAGTGGAGACGCATTAGCAACGCTAAAATTATTCCAATTATTACTTGCAAAAGACGTTGAAAAGACAATTGTTAAAGACTTAATTAAAACAGAAGTACTGAAAGGAATCACTCCAAAATTATATTCAATAATTGAAAGTGTTACTTCAAATACTGGCGTTTATTATATTCATAATGAAGAAGGTAATATAATATATATAGGCAAAAGTAAAAATATAAAAAAACGAATTAATCAGCATTTTACGGGTATCGACAAAAAATCAATTAAACTACAATCCGATGTTTTTAAAGTTACCTTTGAAGAAACCGGAAGTGAACTAATTGCATTGTTAAAAGAAAGCGAAGAGATTAAAATTCATAAGCCAATATACAATCGTGCACAAAGAAAGAACCTGTTCAACATTGCATTGTATGCCGAGGAAGACAAAAATGGCTATTTAAATTTAAAATTACAAAAAGCCGATGGTAGAAAGAGAGAAATTACTTCTTTTTCAACTATGCAGGAAGCTAAAAATACGCTATTCCGAATTACTGCCGACTATAAACTATGTCAAAAATTAACTGGATTATACGCTTCGAATGAGGCTTGTTTTCAATACAAAATTAAAGAATGTGACGGAGCGTGTATATGCGAAATAAACCCAGAAACATACAATTTAAGAGTGAAAGAGTTCTTAAAAAAGAATTCTTTTGAAGATCAAAACATGATACTTAAAGATAAAGGAAGAACTATACATGAACGCAGTGCTGTATTAATTGAAAATGGAATTTACAAAGGTTACGCATTTTATGATCTAAATTACCAAGTTCAAAAAATTGAAATTCTTAAGAATATTATCATTCCTATGCAAAATAATCGGGATGCCAGAAATATTATTCAAAGTCAAATTCGTAAAAATAAATTATTGAAAATTGTAAAATTCTAATTTTATTTAAATCTATTTCCAGCTATACGTTTTAATCCTTCTTTAAATTCATTACGATCAATAAAATGGGATTTAGACATTTATCCTGACAAAAAAATATGAAATATTTAATCACCATTGTTGGACCAACCGCAATAGGAAAAACTTCCTTAAGTATTGCTTTAGCGCAACATTTCAATTGTGAAATTATTTCCTGTGATAGCCGACAGTTTTTTAAAGAAATGACTATTGGAACAGCAGTGCCAAACCAATTAGAACTTTCATCTGCAAAACACCACTTTATTCATAACAAATCAATATTTGAAGTTTATAACGTAGGCGACTTTGAAAAAGAAGCCATTTTAAAACTTGAAGGACTTTATACTAACAATGACTTTGTAATTCTTGTTGGAGGTTCTGGATTATACGTTGACGCGATTTTAAAAGGATTCGATGCTATTCCTGAAATAGAAAAAACCATCAGAGAAAATATTAAATTAAAATACGAATTAAATGGGATTAAATTTTTAATAGAAAGCTTAAAAAAACTTGACCCTAATTATTATACTGAACTATCTCAAAATAACCCTCAAACACTATTAAATCCTCAAAGAATGATGCGGTTTGTAGAAGTTTGCATTGGAACCGGAAAACCCTATTCTTCCTTTATTAATCAAAATAAAAATCAAAGAAGTTTTAAACCTATTTTAATCGGATTAGAGGCAGAAAGAGAAGTAATCTATGAAAGAATCAACCAACGTGTAGATACTATGATGAAAGAGGGCCTATTAGAAGAAGCCAAAAATACATATTCTCAAAGAGATTTAAACGCACTTCAAACAGTTGGCTACAAAGAGTTGTTTAGTTATTTTAATAATGAAACAACGTTAGATTTTGCGATTGAGGAAATAAAAAAAAATACCCGCCGTTTTGCAAAAAGACAAATAACATGGTTTAAAAGAAACTCTGACACCAAATGGTTTGATTTTGATGTAAACAAAAATGATATCGTGGAACATATAAACAATCAACTATAATATGCCAATTTCAAATGAATTCACATCAATATTTAGTAAAAATTGGGAAATTAATTTTACACAATGCAATCCAAACGGTTTTTTAAAATACACTGAATTATGTAATTTAATTCAATTAACTGCTGCTGCACATTCAGAAATGGGCGGAATAAGTTTCTCTGATATGCAAGAATTCAATCAAGCATGGGTATTAAGCAGAATGCGTGTTGAAATTACAGAATTACCCAAATGGAAAGATGTAATCAAAATAAATACTTGGATCTACAGTATTGAGAATTCTCGTTCAGTTAGAGCTATTGAAGTTCAATTAAATGAAAAGAAAATTATAGGCTGTGAAACTTTCTGGGTTGTATTTAATACTAAAATTAGAAGGCCAGAAGAATTAAAATTACCTATTTCCCACTTTGAATTATTTCCTGAGAGTAAAGCTACGGAAATTGGATTTTCAAAGATCACTATTAGTGATTCTTTAGATAAAATTAATGAAAAAGAAGTTGTTATATCCGACTTAGATATTGTAAATCATGTCAACAATGTGAAATATCTCGAATGGTGCTTGGATTATATAAACCCTGAAATAATATTGAATCAACAAATAGATTCCTTTGAAATGAATTTTTTAAAAGAATTATCATTAAAAGATCTCGTGCAAATAAATACAAGGATTAGTTCCAATAAAATTCAATTTACTGTGACAAAGGAAAATTTTACAAATTTTGCATTAGATATTAATTTAAAATAAAAAACTCCGATTTCTCGGAGTTTTAAAATTATTTATCTGAAACTTTATTTTTAATTACTAATCTAAATCCTTCTCCATGAATGTTTAAAATTTCAACGTTAGCGTCTGGTTTTAGGTACTTTCTAAGTTTCGCAATATAAACGTCCATGCTTCTTGAAGTAAAGTAATTGTCATCTCTCCAAATTTTCGTCAATGCTAGTTCTCTAGGCATTAAATCGTTTTCATACAGCACTAATAACTTTAGTAATTCGTTTTCCTTTGGAGATAATTTAATCGATTCTTGATCTTTAAAAGTCAAGAAACGCAATTTAGAATTCAAATGAAATGCCCCGACTTGGAATTCAAATTTAGTTGCATCCGTTTTAGTATCTGTAGACTTTCTTTGGATAATGGCTCTAATTTTCATCAATAAAACCTCAGAATCAAAAGGTTTATTCAAATAATCATCGGCACCAACCTTATATCCCTTCAACACATCCTCTTTCATAGATTTAGCAGTTAAAAAAACAATTGGCACTTCTTTATTTTTTTCTCTAATTTCTTTTGCTAAAGTATACCCATCTTTATAAGGCATCATGACATCTAGAATACATAAGTCATAGGTGTCTTTTTTAAATTTCTCAAAACCTTCCATACCATTTTTTGCCAATGTAACATCAAAATCATTTAGCATTAAATAGTCTTTTAAAATGGCTCCGAAATTTTGATCGTCTTCTACTAAAAGTATTTTTTTGTTTTCTGTTTCCATAATATTATTAATTAATTAGTGGTAATTTTATTATAAATGTACTTCCTTTTCCTTTCTCACTTTCTACATAAACCTCTCCGTCATGATTTTCTACAATTTTCTTAACATAGGCTAATCCTAATCCGTGTCCTTTAACATTGTGTAAATCTCCTGTATGTTCCCTGTAAAATTTTTCAAATATTCTCTTTTGAGCAACTTTGCTCATCCCGGCACCCTGATCTTTAATTTTAACTATAATGAAATCTTTAACATTTTCGGTATAAATATCAATCACTGGTGTTTCAGGTGAATATTTTATGGCATTGTCCAATATATTTACAATTACATTAGTAAAATGAACGTCATTCAATAAAACCGATGTTCTGGTTGCATCAAAATGTGTTGTAATTGAACCTTGACGGTCTTCAATTATCAAATTAATGTGCTCGACAGCTTCATCAATAATGTCCTGTAAATTATTATTTTCTTTATTAATTTCTAATTCTCTTTTTTCTAATTTAGAAATTCGCAAAACATTTTCAACTTGAGCATGCATTCTCTTATTCTCATCCCTAATCATTTGCAAATACCGTTGTACTTTATCCTTATCGTCTATTATCTTAGGGTTTTTAATTGCATCTAAAGCTAAATTTATAGTTGCAATTGGGGTTTTAAACTCATGAGTCATATTGTTGATGAAATCTGTTTTAATTTCAGAAATCTGTCTCTGACGAATCAATTGATTTAATGCACTAGAATAAGCAATTATGATAATCAAAGTAAAGATTATAGATAAAACCGTTATCCCAAGTAATTCCGAAAACAAAAATGTCTTTTTATTCGGAAAACTAACCAATAATTGATAAGAACTTGCTCCTTCATTATCTGAGAATACTGGAATTGAATAGGTATTGTGTTTGTCGTAATTAAATTTTTCAGATTTAATTTTAGTCGCTAGTCCATTACTATAAATTCCATACTCAAATGACGTTTTAATTCCAAATTCATCCAATTCATTCAACAATAATTTTTTTAAAATTTCATTTGAAACTCTTTCTTGAATAGGCATTGTTGAAGCAATATCTTTAAAGAAAATTTCAAACTGGGCGTTGTCTAAAATATCTAAACTTCCTGATTTTTGAATTTTGGAATCGGGAATAATACTATTCTGAACAGACGAATTGTCAATTTTATTATTATTATATACTTCAGTTGATCTTTTAGATGAAAAACTTTTCAATTTAACACTATCAACTTTCTTATCAAAAATAGAAGATGAAATAGAATAATCCTCAGCAATTATACTATTAGAGTAAATTATAGTTTCATTTGTTTGTGTATTCTTTTGAACATAATAAAACTCTAATAAATCTTTCTTTTGAGGCGCTTTTCCGGTGCTATCCCTAAATCGATTGTATTTATCATAAAAACTGTAAGCTTCTCTTTTTTGTAATTTGTTTGAAACATTTACAATCGCTTGTTGAACGTGAAAGCGAAATTGCTCATCATTATTCTGAAAGGAAGAATTAAACCAATAAACTTGAACTAATATTATCCCAATTAGGGATAAACTCATTAAGACAATTAATAATCGGAAAAATAATTTATTCATCAATCAAATTTAATATTTTAACATTTATTCTATTAATATATTAACCAAACATTAACAATTTATACTTTTATTAGTAATTTAATAAAATTTTAATACAATCGTCTGTTTGTGCACACGCTTTTTTAATATCTTGATTTTCAATAACATAATTACTCATTTTACTTCGCATTTCGTCAGTCCACTGATTGCTAATTCTAGACAATACTTCTTTGTAGGTGAGATGATCTCTTTCCATAACTCTTTTAATTCTCAATTCTTGCGGAGCTGAAATCGAAATTATTACATCACAATCTTTATAACTACCACTTTCAAATAAAATTGCTGCTTCTTTTACTACAAGAGGTGAATTTATATTATTCACAAGCCACTTTTCAAAATCAACTTTGACTGCTGGATGAATAATTTGATTGAGAAGGTTTAATAGTTTGGGATTGTTAAAAACAAGAGTTGATAATTTAACTTTGTCAAGTTTGTCATTTTCAAAAATATCATTTCCAAAAACTGACTTTATAGATTTTAAAGTTTTGGGTAAATAAAGTATTTTTTTTGCTTGTTCGTCTGAATTATAAACTGGAATCCCCAAAGATTTAATATGATTAGCAATAGTTGTTTTACCACTACCAATTCCACCAGTCAATCCAATTATTTTTGTCATTTTTTAAAGAATAATTCTGGAAATGCTCGCTCAGGAAGCTGTTTTAATACAGCAATTTTTATATATGATTCTAAAAACCCAAAACCATAGCCAGAAAACTGTTTCCAAGCTGCTTTAACTGATAAATAGCCGACTATCATATTTTTGGATTTATAAGTTGAATTTAAAAACAAAACAATAAAATAGATAAAATATAATTTTAAAAGTAAGTCCTGAGCAAAAATTAACAAAAAAATTGAAAAATAAAAACCAACAATAAATAAAGAAGGTAAAAAATAAGTAATCTTATTGTATTCTGGATACCATTTATTTAATATAGGTCTAGCTTTCCCAAATTTATTTACTTGAAGATAAAATTTATCCCAATCAATTCGCCGTTTATGATAGACATATGCTTTTAAAAAAAGCTTTGAATCAAAACCTAATTTCCATAATCTGATTGATAAATCTGGATCTTCCCCTGGATGAATGTCACCAAAACCGCCAGAAACTTCAAACGCTTTTTTAGACAATCCCATATTAAAACTTCTAGGTTGAAAGCGATCAATTGTGGCAGATCCCCCTCGAATTCCACCCGTAGTTAAGAAAGAGGTCATAGTAAAATCAATAGCTTTTTGTACATTAGAAAAACTTGGCAATGCTCGATCTGGGCCACCGAAACAATCTACAAATTCAAGATTTAATTGTCTTGAAACTTCAGATAAATAGTCAATTGGAATTATGCAATCGGAATCAAAAATCAAGAAATAATCACCTTTAGCTTTTCTCATTCCGAAATTTCTTGAATCACCAGGTCCTGAATTTTCTTTTACAAAATAGGAAATGTTTAATAGGATCTTAAACTCATTAACTATATTTTCACAGGTTTCAGTTGAACCATCTTCTACAATAACTACTTCGAATTCAGTTTTATAGTCTGCTTTAGCTAAACTTTCTAAAAGTTCTTTTATCTCGTCAGGACGATTATATACTGGAATAATTATTGAAAAATACATTTGTAATTTAGGGATTTGTTCAATTATTTAACAAAGATAAATCAAAATCGACATAGTATCGTTTTTTTCAAAATATAAAAGCCACAAATTCAAAGGATATTTCTAAAAACCTCTGTCTTTGTGGCTTATAAATATTTATATAATTAGGTAATACTTAAAATATCAACCATCTCATTAGTATCAGCTTGATAATCTACGCCATCAAATCCAAAACCAAATAAATTATGAAAATCGTTTGTATAACCATTTAAATCTCCAATATTTGGCAATGATTCTGTGGTAGCTTCTTTCCACAACTTAGCCACTTTTTCTTGAATATCATCTCTCATTTCCCAATCATCAATTCTAATTCTACCTTTATCATCAGTTGGTATTTTAGAACCTGAATACAATCTATCTTGAAACAAACGTTGAATTTGCTCAATACATCCTTCATGAATTCCTTCTTCTTTCATAATCTTATACAATAGTGAAATATACAATGGAATTACTGGAATAGCAGAACTAGCTTGAGTTACCAAAGCCTTATTAACTGAAACATATGCTTTACAGTTTACACTTTCTAATTGTTTTGTAATTTCAAAAGCAGTCGCTTCTAAATGATCTTTTGCACGACCAATTGTTCCTTTTCGATATACCGCTTCAGTAACTTCCGGACCGATGTATGAGTAAGCTAATGTCATAGCGTCATTGGATAAAACTCCTGCCTCATTTAAAGCATTCATCCACATTTTCCAATCTTCACCTCCCATAACAACCACTGTATTATCAATATCTTCTTGATTAGCGGGTTCAATTGAAACTTCTGAAACTTTTCCTGTGTGAAAATCAACCGTTTTATTTGTAAATGTAGTTCCTATTGGTTTTAAAACGGAACGGTGTAATATTCCTGTATTTGGATTCAACCTCACCGGAGAGGCCAAACTATAAATTACTAAATCTATTTGACCTAAATCGGCTTTTATTAAATCAATAGTTTGATTTTTTATTTCGCTTGAAAATGCATCACCATTGATACTTTTTGCATATAACCCTGATTCATTCGTTAATTTCTCAAAAGCGGCAGAATTATACCATCCTGGAGAAGCTGTTTTTCCCTCTGTAGGTGGTTTTTCAAAAAACACCCCAATAGTAGAAGCATTAGAACCAAAAGCACTCGTTATTCTTGATGCCAAACCAAATCCTGTTGACGCTCCAATAACTAATACTTTTTTTGCACCATCAATAGTGCCTTTTGATTTTACATATTCAATTTGATTTTTAACACTTTGCTCACAACCTTTTGGGTGTGCTGTTAAGCAAATAAATCCTCGCATTCTTGGTTCTATGATCATTTTTTAATTTTATTCTAATTAATAATAGGGTACTGCAAAATTATAAAAATATTTAATTTAATAAGGCTTTGGCATGATTTAAAGCGGAATCAGAAATGTCTTTTCCTGATAACATTTCGGCAATTTCAACAATTCTATCTTCATAGGTCAATAGTTTTAATTCTGATATGGTCGTATCGCCTTGAATTGACTTAAATACTTTATAATGTGTTTTCCCTTTAGCTGCAATTTGAGGTAAATGGGTAATTGAAAATACCTGCATATTGTTACTCATCTCTTTCATAATAGTTGCCATTTTATTAGCAATTTCTCCCGAAACACCTGTATCAATTTCATCAAATATAATAGTTGGCAAATCTGAATATTGAGCTAAAATTGCTTTTACTGCAAGCATTATTCTAGACAATTCACCTCCTGAAGCAACTTTTTTTAACAACCCAAAATCAGAGCCTTTATTAGCAGAAAACAAAAATTGTAATTCATCTTTTCCATTGACAAAATAATGTTCCGTTTCTTTCAATTCCATATTAAAACGAACATTTAGCATCCCCAATTGTTCTAAAATAAATATCAATTTTTCAGATAAAACTGGCACAGACTTCAGTCTATTATTTCGAATAACAATTGCTAATTTATCCAATTCTAAGGTGGTTTCTTCAATTTTAGCTGCTAATTTTTTTATCTCAAATTCAAGATCTACCACTGAAACTACTTTATCGTCTAAATCTTTTTGAATTTCTAACAGCTCAGCAACTGAATTTACTTGGTGTTTCTTTTGTAAGTTATAAATATTTTGTAACTTTTGATTGACCAATTCTAAACTCTCAGGATCATGAACTAAACTCTCTGAATTCATGCTTAATTCATCAATAATATCATTAAATTCAATTGTTAGACTATTAACTCTGTCAAATAAAGATTGATAATTTGAGGAAAACGCTATTGTTTTCTGTAAAGCAATTTTAATTTCTTTCAAATTTTGAAGAATTCCAAACTGCTCTTCATTAGCTATAGCAAGTGATTTAACCAAGTTTTCCTTTATAAGTTCAACATTATTGAGTTGCTCATAAACTTGTTCTAACTCCTCTTGATCGTGTACTTTTAGTTTGGCCGACAACAATTCATCTAATAAAAAAGTATTATAATCCTGCTCTTTTAATAATGATTGCAGTTTAGAATTTAGTTTGTCTAAATTAGACTTATCTTTTTTATAGGAACTTAAAATCGTGGAATATCGATTGATATTTTCTAAATTATTGGCAACTGAATCAATTATTTGAAATTGAAATAATTCTTCTGAAAGCTCTTGTGTTTGATGTTGGGAATGAATATCAATTAGAAAAACTCCTAAATCTTGTAATTCTTGAAGATTTACTGGGCTATCATTAATAAATGCTCTAGATTTTCCCGAAGGCAATATTTCTCGACGAATAATTGTTTCATTTTCGTAATCCAAATCATTGGATTCAAAAAAGGACTGAAGATTATAATTTTCAATTTGAAAATGAGCCTCAATAACACATTTATCTTCTTTGTTTTTGAGTGATGTTAGGTCGGCTCTTTTACCTAAAACTAATCCCAAGGCACCAAGCAAAATCGATTTTCCTGCTCCTGTTTCACCAGTAATAATTGAAAATCCATCAGAAAAATCAATTCCTAATTTATCAATTAAAGCGAAATTACTTATTGAAAGTGAAACCAGCATTGAAAATTCTATTTATTTTTTATAACCTATTTAATACTTAATTTCTGCCCATTTAGACAAATTCATAGGAGAAATTGTATTCAATTTTGAAATTAACTCTTTATTATCCATTGATGGTCCGGCAGAAAAAATAGAAACAATTTCATCTGATTTCGAATCAAAGAATACTCTTGTAATAAATGCGTTAGGTCGAATTTCATTAATTTTACCAAGTGTTGAAATGGCCTGTTTTATTTTAAGTTTCGCAGATTGCAAATCGTTATTCATAGCATCAAGTCCTTCATAATGATATTCATATAACGCTTCTCTAAAAGAAACAAAAGTACTTGAAAGCATATCATTGATTAAGAAAAAGCGGTTTTGAATTCCATCGGCTTGCCCCCATCCTTTATAACCTCCGGTTACGGCTACATTAGCAACGTCCTGGGCAGTTTCTAAATATTTACTTCCACCTTGTTTTGAAAAAGTATCTCCATCCATTCCAATGATAACAAAAGAATAAAAAGCGATAACAGATACTAAATTGGATTCAAAATTAGTAGGATTAAAATTTAAATTCTCAAACTCATTATATTTAAAAGAAAAATCTTTGTCGTTATAATTCAAAATTGGAGACGAGTATGTTGAATTATATACCGGACGAGAAGATTGAACTTGGATTGTTCCTGTAAATTGATTAGAATCATAAGCAGTAATAGTAATATACATAGAACAATTGATTTTTTCTTCCTGCTTATAAGGAATTCCGGTCCAATCTGTCTTGTTTACGAAATCAGAGAGAGAATTTTCTAAGGTGTTAAAAATTTGTTTATTGGTGATTGTAATTTGATCCGAATTTACTTTAACACTACAATTTAACTGTTGTGCGGTAGCAACTCCAAAAAATAATAATATGAAAAAGCAATATAATTTAAGCTTCATAATGAGCAATTATTTTAATTAAAATATCGTTTGCAACTTCTTCTTTGGATTTTAAATCCATAGGGAACAAATTAAAATCACTGTCAATAAAAGTCACTTTATTGGTGGTTCCACCAAATCCTGCACCTTTATCCTGTAAAGAGTTTAAAACGATCAAATCTAAGTTTTTTTTCTGAATTTTTTGCTTTGCATTTTCAATTTCATTTTCTGTTTCTAATGCGAAACCAATTAAAAATTGATTTTCCTTTATTTTTCCTAATGATTGTAAAATATCTTTTGTTTTTTCTAGTTCTAATACAAACGATTCATCAGACTTTTTTATTTTATGATTTTCAGGGTTTTTTGGTTTATAATCTGCTACAGCTGCAGCTCCAATAAATACATCAGATGATTTAAAATATTGGTGACATTGAAAATACATTTCTTCCGCTGAGGAAATATTGATTTTTTGAACTAAATCGTGATTGATTGATAAGTGTGTTGGGCCCGAAATCAATATTACTGAAGCACCATAATTCGCAGCACATAATGCCAAATCATACCCCATTTTTCCAGACGAATGGTTTCCAATAAAACGAACAGGATCTATTGCTTCATAGGTAGGCCCAGCTGTAATTAGAATTTTTTTACCGGTTAATGGTAATTCCGATTGGATATTGTTTTCAATAAATGCAATTATGTTTTCTGGCTCTGCCATTCTCCCTTCACCTGAAAGTCCACTTGCAAGCTCTCCGGATTCCGCTGGGATAATTATATTTCCAAATGACTTAAGTTTTTCAAAACTCTCAATTGTTGAAGGATGTTTGTACATATCCAAATCCATTGCAGGAGCAAAATAAACAGGGCATTTAGCAGACAAATAGGTAGCAATTAACAAATTATCACAAATTCCATTGGACATTTTAGATAAGGTATTAGCAGTAGCGGGAGCAATTATCATAAAATCAGCCCAAAGACCAATTTCTACATGATTGTTCCATTCTAAATTTTGATTTGGATTTTCAACTTCAGGATCTAAGTTTTCTTTTTCTTTATAAAAGCTTGAAAAAACGGGTCTTTTAGATAGAGTTGATAGCGTTAACGGGGTAATAAAATCCTTAGAAGCAGGTGTCATTATCACTTGGACATGTGCACCTGCTTTTATGAATAACCTAACTAATGAAGCAGTCTTATAAGCAGCAATTCCACCAGAAATTCCTAGTACTATATTCTTACCACTTAAAACTGACATTTTGTTTTTTTTTATTTTGATTCTCTATGGTAGATTTTATCATCTAACCATTCTTGAACTGCTAATGCATGTGGTTTAGGCAATTTTTCATAAAATTTAGAAACTTCGATTTGTTCTTTATTCTCGAATACTTCTTCCAAGCTATCATTATAGGTTGCAAACTCCTCCAACTTTTCAGTCAATTCTTTTTTAATTTCAGAGTTAATTTGATTCGCTCTTTTTGCCATAATAGTAATTGCTTCATATACATTACCTGTTGGCTCTTCAATTTTACTTTTATTGTAAGTAATTGTATTTACTGGAGCATTCGTCTTTTTTAAATCCATGACTTTTCTAATTATTTTGAAAATTGTTTTAAATCTGTATTAATTATTGCCAACATATTATCGGCTTTTTGTTTGAATTCTGTATTCGAATTGAATTTTATTAAATTATTATAAGCAGTTTTAGCTGCATTTAAACGCTCTTCCATTTTAGCAGGCACGCTATTAATTGCTAACTGGTATGCAGAATCTAATTTATAGTACAATGCTTTTTCTTTATAAGGGGTACCTGGATAATCAATTATAAAATTTTCTAAAGCAACAATTGCCGATTTAAAATCAGCTATTTTATTGTATTCGAAAGCATTTTCGTAAGCCTTTTTCTCCATTTTTTCTCTCAGTGCTTTAACCACTATATTGGCCTCACCTAAATAAGTAGAATTAGGAAAGGCATCTATAAATGATTGAAGTTTTTCTATTGCTTTCTCAGTATCTGTTTGATCTAAACTGTATACAGGCGACAACATTGAATAACTTTTTGCTCCCAAAAAAGAAGCTTCCTCAATTTTATCACTTTTAGGATATCCAGCTGCAAAACTCTCAAACTGATAACCCGATAAATAATACTGTTTTGTTTTATAATATGATTGAGAAAACATATAAAACATCTTTTCAGCTTCTGGTTGACCTCTAAACGAAGGGGCCATTTGTTCAAAAAGAGTAAGTGCTTTATAGTATTTTCCTTTTTCGTATTGCTTTGAAGCCTGATCAAATTTTACTGTAAGATCTTCTGATTTGATGGCTTTTTGATATTCGCTACAAGACGAAAAACCGAAAATAATTAAAATTATATAGATGT
>CANHHG010000015.1 GCA_947460615.1 Bacteroidota bacterium | reverse complement strand
TAATGGATCGCCAAACCCTTATGTTAATCTTCCAACAACTACTGACTTTAATTTTGGAACTGGAGACTTTACCATAGAAATGTGGACCTACATAACCACAGCAAACCCACACCCCAATCTATTAACAATTAACGGAAATAGTAGTTGGTATGCAGCTGCTAGATTTGGTTATTGGCAGGGGAATTTTAGTATCTCTCATTCTTATGACGGAAGTAGTTGGGTTCCAAATATCAATAGTTTTTGCCCTGTAGATGTCAATACTTGGTTGCACATAGTGGTTTCCAGAATCTCTGGGAATGTAAAAATATTTATCAATAATGTTGAGAAAACTAGTTATGCATTGCCAGGTAACTTAATGGCAAATGCGGAAAATGAAATTGGACGATTAAACCATCCAAGCACAGGTTATTTTAATTTGTCAGGCAAAATAGCGATTACAAGAATATATAAAGGTAAAGGCTTAACCCTTTCTGAAGTAACTGCTAATTTCGACACGGATAAATCTCGTTTCGGTTTATAAAAAATAAATAGCATGAAAAAAATACTCGCCATTTCCTTTCTCTTATTTGCATTTATTGCCAATGCGCAAAAAACCATGTTTGGTGCACAAAATAATTATGTGGCACCTTTGGTTCCAGCAAGAATAATTACAACCGATTTATTACTATACCTTGATGCAGGGAACTCAGCTAGTTATTCAGGATCTGGAAATACATGGTATGATTTAAGTAATAACGTAAATCATGGTACTTTAGCAACATCAAGTATGGCTAATACCTCTTCAACGCCTAAAAAATTTACTTTTAATGGTACTAGTAATTACGTGAGTTTCGTGTCTTCTAAACTTAATATCCCCTATACAGGGAAAACCATCATTGCCGCTGCAAAAATGAATCCAAGTTTCGGAACTAATTTATACAGAGCGCTTTTTGGAAATAATAGTGCCGGTTCACGCAATTTTAATTTTTATATTTATCAAAATGGTTCAGGTTATCAACTTCATTTTGCAGATGCAGGGAATAACGCGTTTAGTAGTGTTTTAACACTTACAACGAATCAGTGGTATGTATTTGCAGCTACACAGGAATCTAATACTGTTAAATTTTTCGTGAATGGGGTATTGGTAGCTTCAACTTCAGGTCCTTTGTCGCAGTATCAATCATCAGCCGAAGAATATGTAGGTAAAGCTGATAATTTTTGGTATGGAGATATTAATTCAATTTTTATTTATAAAAAAGGTTTGTCAGAAGTTGAAATTTTACAAAATTTTAATGCACAAAAATCTAGTCTTGGTTTATAAAGCATGAAAAAAATACTCGCCATTTCCTTCGTCTTATTAGCATTTATTGCCAATGCGCAAAAAACCATGTTTGGTGCACAAAATAATTATGTGGCGCCGGTAACCCCGCCTTCTTTGGTTACCAATGGATTGCTATTGTATTTAAATGCCAATTCGTATAGTGGGTCTGGGACAACTTGGGTAGATTCAAGCTCTCAAAACAATCCAGCTACTTTAGTAGGCAACCCTACCTTTTCTAACCATCCTGCGAGTTTTACTTTTGCTCCCAATGTAGTTGCTACCACTTCAAGAAATAATATTTCTTTAACCACAGCTACCTTTATTGCCTGGGTAAATCCTTCGCAAACCCAAGGATCTTATACTGGTATACTATTTAGTAGAAATGGCTTTGGTGGCAGTACAGTTCCAGCTACAGGATTGGATTTGTATACTAATAATTCCGTAGGTTATCACTGGGCTGACACGCAGGCAACCTACAACTGGAATTCGAATTTATTTGTTCCCAACAATGCTTGGTCCATGATTGCAATAACCGTTAGTGCAAATTCGGCCACTGCCTATTTATGCAATGCCAATGGAATCGCCACTGCAACTAATTCGACTATTCATTCGACTTTATCAGGACTCAATTTTTTTATTGCTTGTGATCCAGCAGATAGATCTACTAGGGCTTTTAGAGGTCAAATTGCTACTGCCATGATATACAATAGTGCTTTGTCACCCTCACAAATCACGTCAACCTTTAATGCTCAAAAAGCCGCTTTTGGGATGTAACCATTTGAAAAGCTCCCTCCTTCTCTCTTCTATTATTAGGAAATAGGACGTTTTACTTCAATGAAATCTCTAGTAATCCATCATTAGATTAAGAATCTCCTAAAACAAAAAAGACAAACTAATTAGTTTGCCTTTTTTGATATTTCTAAATCGAATAATTAATTCATAATTATAAAGGTGCTTCTTCTATTTAGCTGGTGCTCTTTTTCCGAACATAGTACACCATCAGTACAATTATTTACAGGTTGGCTTTCCCCATAGCCCTTAGCTGTTAACCTATCTTTACTAATTCCCCGTTTGATCAAGTAATTTAGTGTTGATTGTGCTCTTTTTTGAGAAAGTATTTTATTGTATTTTCTGTGCTGTCTAGCATCAGTATGGGAACCTATTTCAATTTTAATTTTTGGGTAGGTCTTTAAAACTTCCACTATTTTCTCCAATTCGACTTTTGCATCTTTTCGAATAGTAGATTTATCTAAGTCAAAATAAATTTGGTTGAACTTAATCACATTTGCGATATCAACCCCAGTATTAATTTTGGCCACTTTTGGACTTAATGTAAATGGAATGTCAATTTGATTGTCGTATTGTGTAACTGTAATCGATTTTTGTTGTGTATCATAACCTTCCTTTTGAAATTTAATTTTGTAAGTCCTGTTAGATTTTATTGGTTCGAAGGTATACATTCCCTTTTTATCAGTGGTGGTCGTTGCGATTACGTTTTCGTTTTCATCCAATAAAATCACATTCGTTCCATCCAAATCGGAATTATCTGCAATATCTTTTAAGCCTCCTTTTATTTGTACGTCAATTTCAAAAAGGAATGGCACGACCTCCTCAATTAAATAAATATCATCGTCACCAGCTCCTCCTTTTCTATTACTTGAAAAAGTTCCTAATCGGGTTTCTCTATTCCAAACCATCGCAAAATCATCCATTGGACTATTAATTTTTGACCCTAAATTAATAGGTAATGCATACGGATTCTCTAAATCCAATACATAAATATCAAATCCTCCATATCCAGGATGCCCATCAGAAGCAAATAGTAATTTATTATCATTAGTCACATAAGGATAACTTTCTCTACCCTCTGTATTAATTTTAGCGCCTAGATTTTCAGGTTTACCATAAGTTCCGTCGTCATTTATTTTGACTTTAAATAAATCTGAAGCTCCGAAGGAACCGGAACAATCTGAAGCAAAATAGAGTTGTTTTTCATCTGGACTAAGAGCAGGATGGGCAATTTTAGATAACTCATCGGCTTCAATTTGAATTTTTACGGGAGTACTCCAATTGCCGTTAATAAACTCTGATTTGTAAATTTTAAAAGAACCTTTATTTACTGCCTTTCCATTATTTTTTTTATCTATTTCAGTTTGAGTAAAATACATCGTTTTTCCATTTTTTGAAAAAGAAGGAGTAGATTCATTGAATTTAGTAGTTACTTTTTTTGAAAATAATTTTGGTTCCGGAATATCAATCAGAGATTTGATAGTCGTGAAATACAAATTCGTATACGATTGATTCGTTCTTCTATTAATGATATTTCCAGTAGCCTGACTTCTTGCACTTGAAAAAACCAAAGTATCTCCTATTATATTACCACCAAAATCAGATTTTTTGGAATTTATTCCTAAATTCATAACATTAAAAGCATTGGATAGTTTATCATCAGTATTGGCTTTTCCCTTAAACTTATTAAACAATTCTGCCCTTAATTCTCCTTTCTCTTTTTTGGAATAATAGCCTAATATTGTATTTGCTTTTTCATACTCCCCAATTGATTTTAAACTTTGAGAATATCGAAATAAATATTCTGAACTACAATCTGGATTGAATTCATACAGTTTATTATACCAGATATAAGCATTTTCATACTTTGCATTAAAATAATAGGCATCTCCAAGTCTTTGAAAAAGTTCCGTTGAAGCCACCCCTTTTTTTGCAAGTTGTTCATAAATCTTAATGGCATCAATGTATTGCTCTTGCTTGAACTTTTTATCTGCTTTTTTTAGAGCTTTTTCTTGTGAAAAAGAAACAGTAGTAACTAATATTAAAATATAGATATATTTTTTCATGCTAACTTAAATTAAAAAAATCTTTGTGTATCAATTTTTTGATTACTATTAAATAAATCAAACTTTAAAAATAATTCGTGTGATCCAGAATTAAAATTTGATAATCTTGTTGTTTCCCTGTCATAGCCATATCCAATAAATAATTGATCAGAAACCTGAAAACCGCACATCGCACTTAAAGCCGCACTCATTCTATAGGATAAACCAGCAGTAAATTTTTCACTTATTAAAAAATTCGCTGATACATCTAATTGCAGTGGAGAGCCTGAAACAATTTTGGATACTAAAGCTGGTTTGAACTTGATATCGTTGTTTATATCAAATACTTTTCCAGCGGTGATATAATAATTTTGTCTTCTATTTGCTGACGAAACAGCAACCTCATCATAGAATGCAGTGTTTAATAACATCGGAATAGAAATCCCAATATAAGTTCGATCGCTATAATAATAGACTCCTGCACCAATATTTGGCGAAAAACGATTTACGTTGTTTTGTAATAATACGTCTCCTGGATTGTATTGACTTAATTTTGTAAAGTCAATATTTAATAATTCTCCTCCTGCTTTTAATCCAAAAGCCAGTCTAGATTCGTCACCAAATAGTAACGTATACGATAAATCAACATTTAAATAGGTTAATTCTGCAGGACCAATTCTGTCATTTAGGAGGTTAATACCATAACCTAATTTGGTGTTTTCAATTGGTTTATTGAAACTAATATTTGCAGTTTTTGGTGCACCATCTAAACCAACCCATTGTGCTCTATACAAACCAAATGATGTTGCATATCCTAATGAACCGGAATATGCAGGATTTATTTGAGACGGATTATACATGTATTGGGTAAACTGTGGTTCTTGTTGCGCACTTACCGAAAGCGTAAGCAAGGCAACCAATAAGCCTATAAATTGTTTTATCATTTTACTTTTTGTTTTAATTTTCATGAAATTATTTATCTGTTAATGTATAAATAGCCTGAACGTTGTTTTTGTTCCCCGTTATTGTTTTTATATTTAATAATATAAAAATAGGTCCCAATAGGTAATTCATCTTGAGAATTGATTGTTATTCTTCCTTCAGAGATCCCTTTAAAGTACTTATTATCCTGTCCATAACCATCCACATCATAAACCGTAATTCCCCATCTATTAAAAATAGATACATTGTTTTCAGGATAATTTTCTATATTTCTAATGATAAGCACATCATTATTTCCATCGCCATTTGGAGTTAATGAAGAGTATACCTCTAAATTATCTTCAGAAACTGAATGATTATTAATCTCTAAATAATCCGGAATTCCATTTCCATTGGAGTCATTTGGATAATTTACATTGGAACCTATCTCATCTCCATTGGTTAAACCATCACTATCACAATCTCCATTTAAGAAAGATGTTGATAATGGAATAGTAATATTTATAGGATTTGACTCACATGGATTCGTTGGACTCGTTCCGTCTATAATTTCTTGACCGTTAATTACACCGTCTCCATCGCAATCCAAAACAGACCATGTTGGATAAACCGCATTATTTGATGCTGGCGGATTGGTAAACGAACAAGCATCCGAAGGATTGGTTCCATTTGCAGTTTCTGTGCCATTGCTTTCACCATCAAGATCACAATCATTAATAGCAAAATCTAAACAGGTTCCAACAATAATTGGGAAGGTTACCGTATCACAATTGTTTGGATTCAATACTTCACAAATTCTATAAGTTACATTGTAAGTTCCTGCGGCCGTTTGTGGTGCAATGGTAATGGTACCATTCGTATTTAAGGTTAATCCTGATGGTATTGCAACCCCTGACAAAATAATTTGTGATGGCAATAAAGGCCCACCATTTATGGTGTCATTTGCCAATACACTCGCTGTGGTAGCTCCGGCATATCCATTAATGGATCCGAAGTTGTCTGCAATTGCATCAACAGGACAAGTTAAAAGTACCGTTACAGCAACTCTTATTGGACTTTCGCAAACACTAATGGTTTGGCTAGCATAATAGGTGGTTGCAGTTACTAAAGGAGTTGAGCCGGTTAAAGGAGTTCCTCCAGTTGCAGTAGCATACCATTTAATTCCAACCCCAGAGGTAGTAACTAAATTTGAAACAGTTGGATTGTTTAAATAACAAAATTGTTGATTTGAAACTGCGGTAGGTGCTACAATTGGAATATAAGTAATTGTCGCCACAGCTGATGTCGCTGAGGAACAAACACCACTGGTAACTACCGCTCTATAATAAGTAGTCGCACTTACATTTGTTGCTGTAAAGTTCGAAGCAGTTGCGCTTGCAATATTGGTAAACGTTAGGTTATCTGTTGACGATTGCCATTGAATAGTTCCCGTATTTCCTGATAAAGACAACACCGTAGTATTTATTCCTGAACAAACTGTGGTAGCTCCTGCAATGCTTCCAGCAACAGAAGTTGGACTAACCGTTACAATTACAGAAGCTGTAGTTGCTGAGGAACAAACACCACTAGTAACTACCGCCCTAAAATAAGTAGTCGCCGTTAAATTCGTAGCCGCAAAGGTCGAAGTAGTTGCGCCGGTAATATTTGTAAACGTAACGTTGTTAGTCGACGATTGCCATTGGATAGTTCCGGTATTTCCTGATAAAGTTAATACCGTTGAGTTCGTTCCAGAACAAACCGTGTTAGCTCCTGCGATACTTCCAGCTACTGATGTTGGATTAACAATTATCGTTGACACAGTTGTAGTTGCCGATGAACAAACACCACTGGTAACTACCGCTCTATAATAAGTAGTCGCCGTTAAATTCGTTGCCGTATAGGTCGAAGTAGTTGCGCTTGGAATATTAAAAAACGTAACGCTGTCAGTTGACCATTGCCATTGAATAGTTCCTGTGTTTCCTGATAAAGTCAATACCGTTGAATTCGTTCCAGAACATACTGAAGTGGCTCCTGTAATACTTCCAGGAAGTGAGGTTGGACTTACAGTAATGGATACCGAAGCTGTTGTCGCTGAAGAACATACACCACTAGTAACTACCGCTCTATAATAAGTAGTCGCCGTTAAATTCGTTGCCGTAAAGGTCGAAGTAGTTGCGCTAGCAATATTGGTAAACGTAATGTTATCTGTTGACGATTGCCACTGAATAGTTCCTGTATTTCCTGATAAAGTCAATACCGTTGAGTTCGTTCCAGAACATACCGAAGTAGCTCCTGAAATAGTTCCAGCAACAGAGGTTGGACTAACAGTAATGGTTACTGCAGCTGATGTCGCTGAGGAACAAACACCGCTTGTCACTACCGCTCTATAATAAGTAGTCGCCGTTAAATTCGTTGCCGTAAAGGTCGAAGTAGTTGCGCTAGCAATATTGGTAAACGTATTGTTATCTGTTGACGATTGCCATTGTATTGTTCCTGTGTATCCGGATAAAGTCAATACCGTAGAATTCGTTCCTGAACAAACCGTAGTAGCTCCTGCAATAGTTCCAGCAACTGAGGTTGGACTAACGGTAATAGTTACCGAAGCTGTAGTTGCAGATGAACAAACGCCACTGGTAACTACTGCTCTATAATAAGTAGTCGCCGTTAAATTCGTTGCCGTAAAGTTCGAACTAGTTGCGCTTGCGATATTGGTAAACGAAATGTTATCTGTTGATGATTGCCATTGGATAGTCCCGGTATTTCCTGATAAAGTCAATACCGTTGAGTTCGTACCAGAACATACCGAAGTAGCTCCTGCAATAGTTCCAGCAACAGAGGTTGGACTAACAGTAATGGTTACTGAAGCTGTTGTAGCTGAGGAACAAACGCCACTAGTAACTACCGCTCTATAATAAGTAGTCGCCGTTAAATTCGTAGCCGTATAGGTCGAAGTAGTTGCGCTAGCAATATTGGTAAACGTAATGTTATCTGTTGACGATTGCCATTGTATTGTTCCTGTATTTCCTGACAAAGTCAATACCGTAGCATTCGTTCCTGAACAAATCGTGGTAGCGCCTGCAATAGTTCCAGCAACAGAGATTGGATTTATTGTAATTGCTCCAGAAACATTTGAAGTTACCGTTCCACATGTACCCGAAACTACCACATAATAATATCTTGAAACATAAGATGTCGTAGGAACATAAGTTGCCGTTGTAGCACCAGAAATTACTGTTCCGCCAACATTTGAATTCGAAGAATTTGAATACCATTGGTAAGTCAATTGTTGCCCTACCGCTGAAACTGTTAGTGTAAAAGGAACTGTGCTTTGACATAAATTTAGTGTTTGCGTACTTGGTTGAGTAACGATGGATGTATTTACAATCGTTGGACAGCTGTCAACACCATTTAGAATACCATCTCCATCAATATCTGGATCATTTGCATCGTTAAGGCCATCGCCATCGGTATCGGAACCGTTATCTGTTGATCCGTTTCCATCTACATCGGCATCTGAACCATTAGAAATTCCATCCCCATCACAATCTCCATTTTGCCATGAAAGACCTGCTGTACTTGCATTGAAACCAATACATGGGTTTGTTGGATTGATATCTTGAGGATTAAGTGTCCCATCGCCATCAATATCTGTGTCAGTGGTATTTCCTATTCCATCGCCATCGGTATCGGCATCAATAAATAAAATAAATGATTCCGTATCAGTTCCTGCCGCATTAATAGCAGTTACTGTAAAGGTAGTAGAAGCTAAAGTTACAGTAGGTGTTCCAGAAATTAACCCAGTGGTTGCATTTAATGATAATCCAGCTGGTAATGTTGGCGCAATAGTGTAGTTAACCATTCCTCCTCCAGTATTTACGGTTTGAATTGAAATCGGTTGATTAATTATACCATTGTAATTAGCATTTGCAAAACTAATTACGGGTGGAGCTAAGGTTTGAATATTGGTATTGGTAACACTTGCAGCCGGATTACCAAAAGCATCTTGATAGCTTAGCGTTACGCTATAGGTTGTAAACCCTAACGAAGTTCCTGAAACTATATTTGAAATAGAAGTCGGATTACTACCAACCAAATAACTAAACGAAGCCGATGTCGCATTATTCATGTTCCAAATAATAGCGGTTCCTCCTGCACTTGGAGTAATAATTAATCTAACACTTCCCGCCAATGGTGTTTCTGGCAATGTATAATTAAAGTTAAGTGTGGTAGCTCCTGAAGTATTAGTTGCTGGTAACGTTAATATTGGAATTTGAGTGGTACCAGCAACAACCGTAATTATTTCGGTATCGGTACAACCAATTGAATTGGTATAAGTAATAGTTGTAGTTCCAATTGACAATCCATTAACAACACCTGTATTAGATACCGAAGCAACAGAAGGAGTAGAAGAAACCCATGCATTTGAACTTGCTGCTGCAGTTGTTGCAGAAAGGGTTATTGCATCTCCCAAACCAACACTTGTATTTCCTGAAATAACAGGTAGTGGAGTTACAGTTATATTAATTGTAGCCGTATTTACAGCTGCACATGAACCACTAGTTACTACCGCTCTATAGTAAGTAGTCGCAGTTAAATTCGTTGCGGTATAAGTTGAAGAGGTTTCACCTGCAATATTAATAAATGTAACATTGTTTGTTGACGATTGCCATTGTATAGCCCCTACATTTCCTGACATGGTCAATACTGTAGAATTTGTACCTGTACAAACTGAAGTAGCTCCTAAGATATTTCCAGCTACCGAAGTTGGAGAAATATTTATAGCGCCTGAAACATCACTTGTAACTGCTGGTGAACAAGTAACACTCACAACACAGTAGTAGTAAGTTGTACCAGATAAATTATTTGAAGGCATATAAACCGAAAATGTTGCCCCCGAAATTATTGTTCCTCCAGTAGTTGTTGCGGTGGTGTTTTTATACCATTGATAAGTAAGTCCGGCACCCGTAGCACTAACCGATAATGATGAGGTAATTCCATTTAAACACACGTTTTGAGCCGAAGTACTTGGTTGTGTAGTAATTACTGGTGCATTATTTACTACTACATTATAGCTACTTGTATTTACAGCTGAACAAGATCCACTTGTTACCAAAGCTCGATAAGAAGTGCTCTGTGTTAAAGCTGGCGTGGTAAACGTTGTTGAAGTAGCTCCTGCTATATCCGTCCAAGTTGAACCCGTCAATTCTTGCCATTGAATGGTCCCAACATTTCCTGCTAAGTTTAATGTTGTAGTAGTTCCAGAACATATAGTTGCAGTTCCCGTTATTGTACCTGCAACAGATGTTGGTGAAATAATTATTGCACCTGAAACAGTACTTGATACGTTTGGCGAACAAGTTCCACCAATTACACAATAGTAATAGGTAGTTCCAGCAACGTTTGAAAGCGGTGTATATCCTGAAGTTGTAGCACCTGTAATTAGTGTACCTCCGGTATTGGATGCCAAAGAATTTTTATACCATTGATAAGTTATATTGATATTAGTAGCCGTAATTGATAATGAAGTGGCAGACCCATTTATGCAAATATTTTGTGTTGCCGTACTAGGTTGAACAGTGACTGAAGGAACAACTACTGAAATTAATTTTGTTGCTGATTTAGCACAACCATTTAATGTATAGTCGTAGGTAAGTGTAATACTCTCTGCACCCAATGTGGTTAACAAACCGGCTGTGCTAATACTTGCAGCAGCACCGCTAGAAACAGACCAAGTTCCGCCTGGAATTAGATGTGTGTATTGTGAGGTAGCATTTCCACAAATGGTCGATGAACCTTTAATTTCTATCGTTGAAACACTATTTACAAAGTTAGACGTTGTTCCGGTTTTAGCAAAATTAGTCAAGTTACCGTTTGAAGCGCTGTTCACTGCATTTATAACGGTATTTATAGTAGCATTATTTCCTCCGGCAATACCATGGTTGAAATCATAATAAGCGACCAAACCAGTTTCATTTCCTTGAAGGGAGCTACTGAAATTTTGTGAAATTTGTGAAGCCGTTCTGGCCAAATTCCATACGCGAGCTTCATCAATACTACCATTAAAGAAATTTGTTGGTGAATTATAAGTATACATTGCCCCAATTGCCACTTTTATTGCAGTAACCGATGAGGGAGTTATGTTACCAGAGGCGGCTATAGAATTACTTAAAAGTCCATCGATGTATATTTTTAAAGTAGACCCATCAAAAACCCCAGCTATATGGTGCCATTCATTTATTGGAATACTACTAGTTGCATTTACAACCCACGGAGCAGCTTCTCTAGACAAATAAGGAACCCCTGTTGCACTTAAACCTAATGCATAATTTCCAGCAACTCCACCATTTTGTTTCGAAAGAATTATGGAAGAGTTAGTTGTGTTGGCATTTCTTTTAACCCATGCTTCAATAGAATAATTTGATGTGTTCGGAAATTGGAAATTGGTATTAGTACCCACATTGTCTAAAACGATATAATCATCTACTCCATCAAAGCTCAAAGAATTGTTGTAAGGTTGATCACAATCGATTACTCGTAAAGTTTGTGATATTGAACAACCCGATGAAGCCGAATAAGTTATAGAGGTGGTTCCTCCTGCAACTGCAGTCACTTCTCCAGTATTAGAAATTGTAGCTATGCTAGTTGTTGATGACACCCACGGATTAGTTGTTGCTGCTGTTCCTGAACCTGTTAATTGTAGTGTTGCTCCTCCTAAAGTCATACTTTGAATTCCTGTAATTGTTGGAATGGCATTCACCGTAACTGTAATTACGGTGCGTGTACTTTCGCAATTGGTAGTATTATTTTTTTGACTTACATAATAAATTGTAGCTCCTGCGGTGGATGCCGAAGGAATTGGCGCAGTAGCACTTGCCGTTCCACCGGTAGCCACGGTATACCATTGTATAGTATTCCCTGTAACTACTGTAGCAGAGAGCGCTGTTGGAGTAGCACCAATACAATAATTTATTGTGGTAGTTGCCACTGGAGTGGCGGGAGTGTTAATTGTAATTGATCTTGTAGCAGTAACTGAACATCCGTTTATGGTATATGTATATGTCAAAGTGATGTTTTCATTTGCTAGGCTAGTCAATAAACCAGTGGCAGAAACTGTTGCATTGGCCCCATTTGAAACTGACCAGGTCCCACCTGAAATTATATGGCTATATTGGGCAGTAGTGTTGGCACAAATGGTTGCTGGACCGGTGACATCAAAACTTGAAATAGTACTTCCTACAAAATTAGAAGAAGTACCTGATCTTGTAAAATTAGTTAATGTACCGTTTAATGCACTATTTGCTTTATTCGTTACCGTCGTAATTGAAGTATTATTTCCACCTGCAACACCTTGATTAAAATCAAAGTAGGCCAATAAACCATTTTCAGAACCTGCTAATTCAGTATTCATTGCAGCTAATATATCTGATTGGGAACGAGCTGAAGACCAGAAACGAACTTCGTCCAATGTTCCACTAAATTGATTATCTGATTTACCTAACCAATAAAAATTATCAGGAACATCTAGTGTTGCAGCACAGGTTACAGAATAAACTTGAATACCATTTACATATAATCGCATGGTTGTTCCGTCTTTAACTAAGGCAACATGTGCCCATTTATCTTGAACTAAAGAAGTGGGACTACTTGCAGAAACTGGAGTACCATTTAATCCAGGGCCCTCTTGCCATGAAGCATGTAAAACCCCATTATTTGTTATGTATAATGAAGGGCTTCTTTTGGTGCCTGTATACCCAAGAAATGCTAACCAATTATTTCCAGTTGTGCCGGTCATAATATCTGAAGCGGATGGCCTGATCCAGGTTTCTATTGTAAAATTAGATACAGTTTGACTTGGAAAAATTCTTGAATTAACTTGAACAAAATCAGCATTTGCTGCGGTTGTCCCAACACCAAAGGATAAAGAATTACCAAACGGTTGGTTACAATCAATAACACGAATTGTGGCTGTAATTGTACAACCACTTGCATTAGTATAAGTTATTATTGAAGTTCCACCTGCAACTGCGGTAACTTCACCTGTTGATGAAATGGTGGCCACAGCTGTATTTGATGATACCCAAGGATTGCTTGTTGCTGGTGTTCCTGATCCTGTCAACTGTAAAGTAGCACCACCTAAAGTCATGCTTTGAACTCCTGTAATTGTTGGGTTTGCATTTACATTCACGACAATTGCAGTACGTGTACTTTCGCAAGGGTTTGTAAATAATGTTGATTGAAGTGTAAATGAAAGATCCGAATTTGCTTGAATTGCTCCATTAAGATAGGCAGCACCAGTAGCTAAAACAGAGGAGCTATTTGCCCAAACATAGAAATTCTGTGGGGAAGTTATCTCAAAATAATAGGTTTGTCCTGAATTTAAAAGCAAGTTTTGATTTGCAAATGAAAATGTAACATTGTTATTGTGAAGTGCAACAGAATTAAATGTATTATTTGCAGTCGCAATTAAACTTCCTCCAAACCCATTGTAAATTTTCATTATTGCAGTAGATGCGCTAGCCCAATACATTGTTGTAAGTGTAATTGTATTTAATACTACATTATTTGCAACTTGAAACGTCTGTCCTTGATTTGTCCCATAAGGAATTGTACTATTATGAACTGTAGATAAAGAATAAGTCCCTGTATTTTCTTTCTGACTTACATAATAGGTTGTAGTACCGGCAGTAGTTGTGGTTGGGGTTGGAGCCGAAGCACTTGCCGTTCCACCAGTTGCCGCTGTATACCATTGTAATGAAAAACCAGATTGAGAAGTAGCTACTAATGCAGTAGCTGTAGCGCCTTGACAATAATTAATAGTGGTGGTTGCAGTTGGAGCTGCTGGTAATGCATAAACAGTAACGTTAATTGGCACTCTAGTACTTTCACAGTTGGAAGTGTTATTCAATTGACTTACATAATAGGTTGTTAACCCAGCAGTTGATAAATCTGGGGTAATAGCAGTAGTATTTGCAGTTCCTCCTGAAGCCACAGTATACCATTGTAGGGTATGACCTGAAAGAGCCGTTGCTGATAACTGAGTTGCAGTGTTTCCTTGACATTCAGAAATATTTATAGTGGTTGTAGGAACAGCCACTGTTGTAACGGTTACTGTTAAAACATTACTATTTACCGCTGTACATCCACCGCTTGTAACAACTGCTCTAAAATACGTTGTTGCAGTTAATGCTGATGTAGTAAAATTTGTAGCAGTTGCTCCAGTAATTGAGGTCCAGGTTGTATTATTTGGGGATGATTGCCATTGTACAGTTCCTGTGTTTCCGGTTAAACTTAGATCAACTGTTGATCCGCCACAAATAGCTGAAGCGCTTACTGATGCTGTTCCAGCAACTGATGTAGGACTAACTGTAACTGTTATTGCAACTCTAGGACCTTCACAACCAGAGGCATTAGCTTGTGAAACATAATAGGTAACAGTACCTGCAGTTGATGTTACTGGAGTAATAGCTGTTGTAGAGCCCGTTCCGCCTGAAGCCCCCGTATACCATCTCAATGTGTGACTCGTTGCAGCTGTAGCTACTAAAGCTGTAGCTATTGCATTCTGACAATAAGAAACGGAAGTAGTGGTAACAGTTGGCGCAACTGGGGTTGCATTCACTGTCATCGTATAGGTATTCGTAAATTGACACCCATTATAAGTATAGACATAACTAATTACTGAAGAACCAGCGGTCAAACAACTTACTAAACCTGTAGATGTAATACTAGCAACACCTATTGTTGCCGAAGACCAAGTACCTCCACTTTGTGGATGATACAATTGAACAGTAGAACCAACACAAGCTAATGAACCTGTTATAGCCATTGGGTTGGCATTTGCTACAAAATTTTCAGCAGTTCCAGTTCTAGTTATTTCTGATAATGAACCTGTTAGGGCATTTGTCCCGTTGTCAATTAAATCAGTAATTCCAGTATTTGTTCCTCCTGGGGTTCCTTGATTAAAATTAAAATAAGCTACTAAAGCTGATTCTGCACCAGACAATGGGGAGTACATGGAAGCTAGGATCTCTTGTTGCGTTTTAGAAACATTCCACAAACGCACTTCATCCATCATACCATTAAACAAATATTGGTTATCTGAGAAAGATCCAAGTGTGAGTACTGTTGAGGATAGTGGAGGAAAAGAACCTGTTGAAGTTCCAACAAAAACCCCATTTATATAGTATGAAACAACTGAATTATTTACAACTACAGCGACATGTTGCCATACATTTTTAGCTATGGCTACTGAAGATCCTACAAAGACAGATCCTCCTTCAAACACAATTTTTCCATCTGAGGTATTCCATGTATTAATTCCAAATCGAAAGCCACCAGCTTGACCAATACCTGCACTATTCGAAAGTATGGTTTGAATGTTTGATGCCGCAGAAGGAACATTTACCCATGCTTCTACTGTAAAATTAGCTCCGACAGCAGATTGAGCTTGATTAGCAAACTGTATTTTTCCTGATCCATTTAATGCTAAAGCATTCCCAAAAGGTTGGTTAGTACCAATTGTGATGGTCAACACATTACTATTTATAGCAGTACAACTACCACTGGTTACAACCGCTCTATAATAGGTTATGGCGGACAAAGCAGGGGTAGTATAACTAGCAGCTGTCGCCCCTGAAATATTAGTCCAAGTACTATTGTTTACCGATGATTGCCATTGAATAGTACCTGTATTTCCAGTCAAAGAAAGCGTTGTAGTGCTTCCGGAACAGATGGTAGAAAAAGTTGCCGAAGCAGTTCCTGCTACAGGTGTCACACTTACAGTAATTAAACCAGAAATATTAGAAGTAACAGCTCCACAAGTTCCTGTAACCACACAATAATAGTATAATGCTGAAGCCACAGAGTTTACCGGGATATAAGAAGTACTGGTTGCGCCAGTAATTGCTGTTGCCCCTGAAGTTGAATTTGTAGTGTTTGAATACCATTGGTACGTCAAACTTGTTCCAGCAGCTGTAACCGTCAAGGCCGATAAAGTTGCATTTTGACATACTGAAACCGCCGTAATAGAAGGATGAGCAGAAATGGATGTGACTGCGTTTACTGTCCCTGAAACTGAAATAGATTGGGTTGTGGCACAAGTAGCGCTTAATGTTAAATTTCCTGATAATGTTCCTGTAGCAGTACTTTTTGTTCTGATGTAAATTGTAGTAGCAGAAACAGAACCACTAGAAGGACTCAAAGCTAAAGAAGCTGCATATCCAGATCCGGACGCTAATGAAATTTCGAAATTTGTAGGTGCTGTAAGTGTTATTGCTGACGTCAAATAATCTCCTGAAACTGATACAGTTTGCGCAGTTGAGGCTGAACCTGCACATGCAACAAAAGCATTAATTGTTCCTGAAGAAGTAATTAAAGGCAGAGGAGAATTTTTATAAATTTGTATCGTAGAATTAACCCCACCCGGTGTTAAACTGATTACATCATTTCTACCATCTAAATCAAAATCTCCTATAAATCCTCCCCAAGGCGATACTACCGATGCATCTATTGTCTGGTTTATTAAATCAGCGGCTGTTATTGTAGTTCCAACATTATTTTTGATGCTATATATTCCATTTCCTAAAATGTTAAAACCAATTAAATCAATTTTGCCATCCCCATTCATATCTAGATGATTAGAAGTATACCCTGATAAAGATTTAGAAATGACTGGAGAAAAATTTGCACTGCTCATTACTCCTGATGACCAATTATTTTGACTAATGGTTAAAGCATCGGAACCTCTCTTTATTAAGTCGTCTTTACCATCTCCATTTAAATCAATAGCTTCAACTGCTCCTTCAAAACAACATCCAATAAGAGAAGTTACGTCTACCTTAGTAGGAGCAGTAACAGTAGAAGAACTTGTACTTAGTTGAATTGTACCTCCATTATTAACGCCATTATTCCATTCATCACCGGTAACAACATCTGTTTTAAAATCGTTATTGAAATCTCCAACCCCTAAACCTCTATTGCCACCCATAGCCGCAATATAATTGACCGCACCATTAAAAGTTAAATTCCCACCACTTGATGTATTAAGCATTAAATAAATTACGGAACCATAATTAGTTGAATATACGATATCCATTTTTCCATCCCCATTAATATCTCCCATCAAGTTTCTAAAAGAAGAACCTGCAGAGACCACTACAGGTGCAGCAAAAGTTATAGTGCTACTTGTAGTAGTATTTTTGTAAATCTCATAATTAGAGCCATCAGTTGCAGCAACATCTAATTTACCATCATTGTCAAAATCAGCAACCAAAAGGGATGAAAGTGCCCTAGTTGAAGTTACTTGTATCCCGACAGCAAAATTGAAATTTCCTGTTCCCGTTGAGGTATTTACATAAACATCAAATCCTTTAACTGTTGTATTACCATCAACTTTTACCAGATCTATTTTTCCATCACCATTAAAATCACCTGTTCCTGTAGGGTTAAATCTTGAATCATGCCATGCTGTTCCAACCCTAACTGTAGGGGAAATTGTTGTAATAGTATTATTTAAAGGAAAAGCACAACTGTTAATATCATGACCTCCATTGGTGTAAGTAATAGAAAAGTACTTTCCTGAGTAGGCAGTTAAAAAGGTTGAAATATTAGTTGCACTAACCTTTCCTGAACCTCCAACAGGAACGGTCACAACAATTTGTGTTGCAGAAGCTGAAGAAACTGTTGCTTTAACTCCACCAAAATAAACAATATTGTTGGCGGCTGTAGTATTGAATCCTGTACCTGTAATGGTTACAGTCGCTCCCACCGCTCCACTCGTTGGGGTGAAAGCGGTAATTGTGGGTGCTTGAGCAAAAACAAAAGACGCAACAAATAACAAAGAAACTAAAAGTACCTGCTTAACTGATTTTGAAAAAAAGCTATTTTTCATTTATATTTAGATTAAAATTTGAAAAAAATTAAAATGATTATTGTAAATTCATGCAAAATTAATCTTTGACTAGTTTTTACAGTAGAGGAGCTTGTTTAAAGTTGTCCAATTTTTTAGAAAATCGGACATTTTTTTTAATAATTTTTTTAGTATTTTTGCGTAAATAAATAGCCACTTAAATGTTATTATACCTCTCTTTAATGCTAATTTTATTAGCAATTATTTTAATAATTTACAATTGGAAACTAAATAAAAACGCCGGTTTTATTGGCTTGTTTTTCTTATTAGTGGCTGTTTACGGTTTAGCGCATTACTTAACCGTTTATGGTAAATCTGCTTTTTGGCTAGCCCTATTTTACAATAATATTTCCCCTTTCCTATTGCTTTCAGGACCTTGTTTGTATTTCTATGTACGAGGTACTTTAAAAGACCGACAAGGTTTAAGTGCCAAAGACTATTTGCATTTTATTCCGGCATTAATTCATTTAATTGGAATCACGCCCTATTTATTATCTCCCTTTAGCTATAAAAAAGAAGTAGCTGAAATGATAATCGAAAACTTTGAGAATATAAAATACATCAATGTCAATCAATTTTTTAATTATAAATTCAATTTTATTTTTAGGCTATTTTTATTGTTTACTTATGCTATATACTCTGGAATCTTACTTTGGAAATTTTCAAAGAAAAAAAATAATCACCTTAATATTCCAAAAAAACAATTAAAATTAACTTATCGTTGGTTAATCTCACTAATTATTTTGGTGCTTTTTTTGGTATTAAATTTCCTCGCTCTAACTATTTATTTTATCTTTTACAAAGTAGATCAATTAAACCAAAACACATTGGTTGTAAATGTAACCACTGGAATTGCATTTGTATTTTTAGCTATAGGTGTATTATTCTTTCCTGAAATTTTATACGGAATGCCCAATCAAAAAAATACGATTCCTAAAATTAAACGCAAAAGCATTCGTGCAAAAAATAACACTTCGGATGCTAATGCTACATTACGAGATGAAGAAGAAAACGAGCCATTTTTAGAATTAGCGGAGAGAATAAAAGACTATTTTGAAAAAGAAAAACCTTATGTAAATACAAATTTTTCGATTGCTGACATTGCAATAAAAATGAAAGTTCCTCAAAATCATATTTCCTATTGCATTAACTCTATATTTAATACTAAATTTTCGAAATTAAGAACTGAACTTAGAATTGAATACACTAAAAAATTATTACTAGAATCTTCTCATTCCAATATTACCATCGATGGAATAGCACAAATATCTGGTTTTAGTTCTCGATCTAGCTTTTACAGCGCCTTTAAGGAAGTTACTGGCGAAACCCCAAGTGATTTTTTGAATTCAAACGTGAAAAAGGAATAAAAAAAAGATTTATAAAATTCCCAAAGTCCGTTCCAAAGCCATACCTCTTGAACCCTTAATTAATATCAAGCTGTTACTTATTGCTTTACCATTAAAACTTTGAGCAAAATCCTCAAAAGTTAGAAAGAAATGGCAATTTTCATTTTGAATTTTATTGGTAAAAAAGTCTTTACCAATGAAATAAGTAGTTACCGAATTGTTATTATTCACTAAATCAACTATTGATTTATGTTCTTCCAAACTCTCCTCTCCCAACTCAAACATATCGCCTAGAATTGCAATTTTATTCTTATTTTCCAATTGGAAAAAATTCTCTAGTGCCACAACCATACTACTAGGATTGGCATTATAGGCATCTAATATAATTTCATTAGAATTTACTGTTAATAGTTGAGAACGATTGTTTTGAGGGACAAATCCTTCAATGGCACTTTTTATATCAGGTAATGAAACACCAAATTTGATTCCTATTGAAATCGCAGCATTAATATTATTTGAATTATACAAACCTATTAAATGAGAAGTGATTTTAGTGTCATTTACTTCCACCTCAACAAATGGATTGGCATTGATAGCGTTGATTAATACATCTGCATTTTTAGTATTTAATCCAAAGGTAAAAGAATTAATAGGAGCTGTTTTTTCGACTTGTATGGGATCGTTCAAATTTACAAAAACGGTTTTGTGGTGATTCCTCAAATAAGTATACATTTCAGATTTACCCTTGATGACCCCCTCTACTCCGCCAAAACCTTCTAAATGAGCCTTTCCAAAATTAGTAATATATCCAAAATCAGGTTTTGCTGTTTCGCACAAAAATTCAATTTCCTTTTGATGGTTCGCACCCATTTCTACAATACCTACCTCGGTATCTTTAGTAAATGAAAGTAAAGTGAGGGGAACCCCAATATGATTATTAAGGTTTCCCAAGGTTGCTTTAGTGTTGAACTTTTTTGATAACACCACTTGTATCAATTCTTTGGTGGTCGTTTTTCCGTTACTTCCTGTTAAAGCAATAATTGGAATATTTAAGTAGTCTCGATGGTATTTAGCCAATTCTTGTAACGTTTTCAAACTATCCTCAACTACAATGGATCGATCATCAATAAAATATTTGGGATTGTCAATAATAACAAAGGAAGCTCCTTTTTCCAATGCCTCTTTTGCAAAAGTATTGGCGTCGAAATTATCCCCTTTAATCGCAACAAACAAGCATCCAGGTTCAATTTTTCGAGTGTCAATAGAAACCGAATTGCATTTTAAAAAAAAGTGGTGAATGCTTTTAATATCCATAATAAAAAAACAATTTTATAAAATAAAAGCCCTGAAAAGGGCTTTTATATAGTATTTAGAGGAAATTTAATTTCTTGCTCTTTTCTTTTTGTCTGCTTTAGGTCCAACTTTAGACATAGCGCATCTAAATCCGATGTAGTCTGTTGCCATATCCTGAGGGAAATATCTTCTTTGCGCAGGATCCATCCAGTAAGCTCTATCTCTCCATGAACCTCCTTTGTAAACTCTAACTTTGTCATTTACTAAGGTAGTTCTAGTGTTAGTAACGTCTTTGTCTTTTTTAATTACTACTCCCGCTGCTACAGTAACATTATGTATTGGAGAATTGTACATTCCTTTACTGTCATTTGTAGGAATTACGCCGGCATTACCAAAGTCATTGGTAGATTGTTTGTCCCCGTCTCTGTAGTTTACTTCATAGCTCTTATCAAAGTTCTGTCTCAAATAAGTCTCATTATCATCCACCGGAGTTTGAGTAATTTGTCCTGGAAGGCTTCTTGCAATAATTTTACCATTTGTTAAAATTTCGTATTTTACATCTTTAACATCAGTAATAATTATTGCTTTACCTTTATTATCCAACTTGTTTTTTTCGTATTCGTTACCTCTGAAGTAATTAAAATCACTAACTTCATCATCTACCATCGGACGGTATACATCCGCAACCCATTCAGCAACGTTTCCTGCCATGTCATACAATCCAAAATCATTTGGAGGGTATGATTTTACGATATTAGTAATATCCGCACCATCATCAGACCATCCTGCAATTCCTCCGTAATCCCCTTTAGATTGCTTGAAATTCGCCAATTGATCTCCTTTAGTTTGTCGTTTTCCAGATCGGGTATAACTCCCAGACCATGGGTATTTCTTTTGCCCTTTAAAGGTGTTGTAATATCTTTGACCAACATCAGCCGCAGCTGCATATTCCCATTCAGCTTCAGTAGGAAGTCGGTACTCAGGTAATAATATTCCTGAAGTTCTTTGAGCGTAAACTCCTGTTGGTGATTTTGTAGTAGCTGGTTGACCTTTAGTTCCCGCCACTTTAATGTCCTTAGATTTAGAATTTTTTGGACCTCTTAATACAATTGTTTTGTTGTCTTCACCAAAAGCTTTAGATGGAGAATTCAAATACGCTTCTGTATTAAATGTCTTTTCAGCAGTAACCTTTAAAATTTTAGCATCTTTTTCTAAATAACCCGCTTTTTCAAGTGCATTTTCGTTAACTCTTTCGGTTCTCCATTTACTAAATTCAACAGCCTGAATCCAATTAACACCTACAACTGGATAGGAAGCATAGGCAGGGTGTCTTAAATAATGATTGGTGTAGGTTTCGTTATACCCTAATCTGTTTCTCCAAACTAAAGTATCAGGTAAAATTCCTAAGTATATTTTTTCATATTTTACGTCATCCGCAGGAAATACTCTTTTAGTCCAATCTAAGTATTCCAAATACATTAAATTAGTTACTTCCGTTTCATCCATGTAAAATGAAGCAACGTGTTGTTGGTTCGCAGTGTTATTCCAATCTCTCATTACATCGTCCTGAACTTTACCCATGGTAAAAGTTCCGCCCTCAACCATAACCAATCCTGGCGCAGCATCTTGCTTCTTGTACTTATTATTATATTGGAATCCTCCTTTTTTATCATTTACTTTCCAACCTGTAGCTGACGATCCGCTTTTTGAGCTTGATTTCTTGCTACAACTAGCCGCTCCAAAAAGTAGAGCCAATCCTAGAAAAACATTAATAATGAAATTTTTGTTTGTTTTCATACTTAAATATGGTAATAATTTTGTGGCGAATATAATAATTAACTATTAAACCGCAACATATTTGTATTAATTTATTTTAAAATTCGATCAAAAAAATTTGATTACAAACTCAGAACGCAAAAATAATTCAAATATTATATTAGGTACAGACAAAATTTAATTTTAATCTATACACTAATTGATGTAATTTAGCGTTATTAAAAACTTATGAAAATTAAATATTTAATTTTAGTATTTATATCTATAGCTACTTTTTCCCAGCAAAAAGGAGATGTTTCATTAGTTTGGTCTCAGAGGTCAGGAATTTATTATGGAAACGATTTATACAATATTCCCCATTTTAAATCCGAAAATTTCAATTTTGACAATTCCAAAAAATCAATTAATTACCATTTAAATTTATCACAAACGGAAGCGATTGATGAAAATTCACTTCAAATTACAAATGTTGTTTACGAAGCTATTTCGTCCTTTGAACTTGGTGATTTAAATCAAAATAATATTCCAAATTCTATAAATGCATCCATAAAATCAACCTTTGCAAGAGATAAAATATTTGCCTATTTAAGCCTCTCCCCGATTATTAAGGAAGGGGGATTTTTCAAAAAAGTAGTTTCCTTCTCTTACTCATTTTCTCAAAATAAAAACTCAAAAAACACACAAGAAACCTCTAGTAATCTACAAATTTCCAATTCAGTTTTAGCAACAGGAGATTGGTTCCGATTTTATGTTGAAAAATCGGGGGTGTATAAAATTTCAAAAAGTTTTCTAAGTAGCCTTGGTTTTAATGTTAATGTAGACCCTCGAAAAATTAAAATTTATGGAAATGGAGGCCGAATGCTTCCTTTATTAAACAGTACTTTTTACCCTAACGATTTAACCGAAAATGCCATCCAATTTATTGGAGAAAATGACGGTATTTTTAATGATAATGACTACATTTTATTCTATGCTGAAGGTGTAGACAATTGGAATGAAGAGAGTCAAACCAACAGCAACTTGTTTGCAAATAAGTCCTATTACTATGTTACATTAACTGGCGATCAAGGTAAACGAATACAAAATTTTATACAACCTGCACAAGCGGCAACTTTAAATATCACCACTTTTGACGATTATCAATTTCATGAAGTGGACTTAATCAATATTGTTCGTGCAGGACGACAATGGTTTGGCGAACCATTTAATATTAATAATGTGCAAGAATTTACTTTTGACGTTCCAAATGTTGTTACCACCTCACCAATAAATTTGAATATTACTGTAGGTTCCAACGCCTTCAATGCTACTTCGTTTAAAGTAGAATCCAATGGCCAATTGGTTGGAAATATTAATTTGTCACCAATAGCTGCTGGTTCTGGAACAGAATTAAATATTGCCTCATTACCATTGAATACAACTATTACGGCTTCAAATACTATTAAAATAAAACTAACCTACGATAATGCAGGTGTACCTTCATCTAATGCTTATCTAGATAATATTATTCTTAAATCTAAACGGAGTTTGACCGGTTATGGAAAGCAATTTCGTTTTCAATATAAAGACGCCAATACTCTTACTGGCATTGCTTCTTACCAATTCAATTCGGCTTCAGGAATTTCAAATATATGGGATATCACTGATATCTATAATGTTACCAATATTGACAACTCAAATCAAAATAATTTTAATTTTAAAGCACCGCTTGGAGACACTAGGAGCTACATTGCTATAGATTATGCTGATTTATATAGCCCTTTAAGAGATAACTCTTCAAGGGTTTCTAATCAAAATCTAAAAGGTACTATTTTTAAAAATAATCAAGGGGTATTCCAAGATTTGGATTACCTAATCATTACTCCACAATTTTTAAAATCTCAGGCAGATAAATTAGCCGCTTTTCACTCTAACTACTCTCAATTAAATGTAAAAACAGTCACCTTAGAATCTATTTATGAAGAATTTTCTTCAGGTAAACAAGATATTGCGGCAATTAGAAATTTTATAAAATATATTTATTTCAATGCTTCAAATCCTACCAAAAGAATAAAATACATCAATTTATTTGGCGACGCTTCATTTGATTACAAAAATAGAATTCCAAACAATACTAATATCGTTCCCATTTACCATGCTTTAAATAGCACTTCCGGGGGAGAAGCATCCTATACCTCTGATGACTTTTTTGGTTATATGGATCCGACTGAGGGAAATATCGCTTACTATTTTGGTGGAATTGATATTGCTGTCGGCAGAATGTTAGTAAGCTCAACTACCCAAGCGGAAGATATGATTAAAAAGGTTTTTGAATACAATGATTTGAAATCTTATGGGAATTGGAGAAATAATTATGTTGCCATCTCAGATGATTCCGATAAATCTTCTGATGCCTCTTTACAATTGCGTCAAAATCAGTTGGCCGACAGAATTGTAACTGAAAAACCATTTATTAATGTAAAAAAAGTCCTATTAGATTCCTATATCCAAGAAACTTCTTCTGGAGGAAATCGCTATCCAAAAGCGCGAGAGGATATTTTTAATGCCTTTGAAAAAGGAGCTTTAGTTTTCAATTATCTTGGTCATGGTGGTGAAGATGGGCTAACTGGAGAGAGGATTTGGGAAAAATCCGATGGCCAAACTTTAAGCAATCAATACAAATACCCTTTGTTTATTACCATTACCTGTGATTTTTCAAGATTCGACAATCCGTACCGACCAACGGCTGGTGAATATACTTATTGGAATCCAAAAGGCGGAGCGATTTCTATGGTTACAACCACAAGATCCATAGGTCAAGGATCAGCAGAATTTTTTAATGATAAACTATCAGAATATTTATTTTCATATGGCTCAAACCAATATACCTCTATCGCAGAAGCGTTACGATTAGCCAAAAACAGCAATCCGAGTTCTTCATCAAATGTTGTTTTTTATATTGGTGATCCTGCTTTAATGTTAGCCATTCCAAAACCTAAAATTCGATTGACTAAAGTAAACGATATTCCTATTACTGGAGCAATACCCGATTTTAAATCGCTAGCTTATGTAAAGTTAACGGGCGAAGTTACCGATGAAAATAACATTCTAATATCAAATTACAATGGTGAATTAGCAATTAATATATTTGACAAAAACATTATAAAAGTAACATTCAACAATGACGGAAATAGCCCTCCAGTAAATTTTAACACGCTAGGAGAAACTATTTTTAGAGGAAATGCATCGGTTAACAACGGGCAATTTGAATTTGGATTTGTCGTTCCAAGAGACATTAAAATCCCTGTTGGAAATGGACGAGTTAGTTTTTATTCGAAAAAAAATTCTGAATTTATTGATAATTCAGGCGTCGACACCACCATCAAAATTGGAGGCATAAACACATTGGCAGCAGCCGATATCACTCCTCCAACAGTGAAATTATTCATGAACGACCAAACATTTGTTTATGGCGGAATTACCAATGCCTCTCCATTTTTTCTAGCCTATCTAGAAGATGAAAATGGAATTAATACCGCGAGCGGAATTGGACATGACATTGTAGCTATTTTAGATGGAAATGAAAGTGATCCTTACATAATTAATGATTATTACGAAACAGAATTAGATAATTATAAAAAGGGAAAATTAAGATATCCATTTAGAAATTTAGCACCGGGAATACATACTATTACCTTTAAAGCTTGGGATGTTTACAACAATCCAATTAGTGCTGAAATTCAATTTGTAGTTGTAAGTGACGATTCGATGACGTTAACCAATGTTCTAAACTATCCCAATCCATTTGTAAATCATACCCAATTTTGGTTCACACACAACCATCCCTACGAACCTTTAGAGGTGCAAGTTCAAGTGATGACCATTACTGGTAAAATAGTGTGGTCTAAAAATCAGGTTGTTTATACTGATGGTTTTCTTTCGCGGGAGATCACTTGGGATGGAAAAGATGATTTTGGAGATAAAATTGGTAAAGGAGTTTACGTATATAAATTGACTGTAAAATCAACTTTAACCAATCAAAAAACGGAAAAGTTTGAAAAATTGGTAATACTTTAATAATGTACTATATTTGTCTAATATAATTTTTGAATAGAATGAAAAGAATCGCCATAATACTGATTTGCATTACAGCAATTTCTAACCTAAAAGCACAAGAAAGAGTAATAACTACGGGGGTTCCGTTTTTATTAATTGCTGCTGATGCAAGAGCCGCAGGTTTAGGAGACCAGGGAGTTGCCACTTCGGCAGATGCCTTTTCTCAACAATGGAATCCCGCTAAATATGCCTTTTCAACAGAAAAACAAGGATTTACAACCAGCTACACCCCATATCTTACTGCTCTAGTAAATGACATTTCTTTGGGACAAGTAAACTATTTTAATAAAATAAATGAAAAAAGTGCTTTTGCTGGAAGTATTCGTTATTTCAGTTTAGGAGAAATTGAATTGCGTGAAAATGCTTTTGATCCAGCAAATGTGGTAAGACCTAATGAATTTTCATTAGATGGTTCCTATGCACTTAAACTGAGTGAAAAATTCTCCATGTCGGTAGCCGGAAGATTTATAAGCTCCAGTTTAAGAATTGATTCCAATAACGATAGAACTGCTGCGAACACATTTGCCGTTGATGTAGCTGGATTTTTTCAGTCGGAACAAACTGCCTTCTCCGATTTTGATGGTCGTTACCGACTGGGTTTCAACTTTCAAAATTTGGGTCCAAAAATAAATTATGACGCCAATGTTTCTGATATCAATGCGAATTTTTTACCAGCACAAATGAAATTAGGGGGTAGCTTCGATTTTATTTTTGATGATTACAACAAAATTACCACCAGTTTAGAACTAAACAAATTATTGGTTCCAACTCCTCAAATGGATAGTTCTAATCTATACGATTACAATCAAGATGGCCTTACAAACACACAAGATTTAAGAGACGCTAACGCCGATTACAAGAAAATTAGTTGGGTTCCAGGTATCTTTAAATCTTTTAATGATGCCCCAGGAGGGTTCGGTGAAGAGTTAAAAGAAATAACTTATTCGGTTGCTGCAGAGTATTTATACCAAGATTCCTTTGCGATGCGTATGGGTTATTTTCATGAAAGTCCGTTAAAAGGAGCCAGACAATATTTTACTTTTGGAGCAGGTTTCAAATACAATGTAGTTAAGATTGATGTTTCTTATCTAATGTCAACCTCAAAAGTTCAAAACCCATTAGAAAATACTTTACGATTCTCCTTAACCTTTAACTTTGGAGACAAATACGAAGAATATTAATAGTAATTAATTAAAATATTAAAATCCAAATTTCAATGAAATTTGGATTTTTTTTCCTCAAAAATCTATGAAAGAAATTAGCATTACCTCAAAGTTCACAATATTTGAATCTGTTTCTGAATTACCAAATGACGTCTTTTCATTGATGGAAAAAGCAGTGGGAATTAGGAAAAAAGCGTATGCTCCTTATTCTCATTTTCGAGTAGGTGTGGCACTATTGTTAGATAACAATCAGGTTGTTTTGGGTTCAAATCAGGAAAATGCAGCCTACCCATCTGGCCTTTGCGCTGAAAGGGTGGCTATCTTTTCTGCGAGTGCTATTTATCCTGAAGCCAAAATTATGAAAATGGCGATCTCTGCAACGGCTGATGACAATCCAAGCTTAACTCCTATTCCTCCCTGTGGCGCCTGCAGACAATCTATTTCTGAATATGAAATAAACCAAGAATTACCTATTGAAATCTATTTCATGGGAGAATCTGGAAACGTCTATAAATCAGAATCATTAAAGAATTTGTTGCCTCTAATGTTTGACAAAAAATTATTGTAAGATAATTAACTCTAATTAAGGACTTAAATTTACATTTTATTAAATTATTATCCTATTATTAGATAATTCAATAAAAAAAACAGCGGATAAATAGCATTAATAGTGTTACCATTAAATTATTAAATAAAAATACTATTATATTTTACTTCTTAGAAGTAATGTATTATTTTTGCATCTTGAAATTTGTATGAATTTCTATTTTTAAATAGATATTAAAATGCAGATACAATAAACAATCTACTAAAATGAAAGAAGTTACAAAAGAAGTTTATTTAAAGTGGTACGAAGACATGCTGCTTTGGAGAAAATTTGAAGACAAATTAGCAGCGCTTTATATTCAACAAAAAGTTAGAGGTTTCCTACATTTATACAATGGGCAAGAAGCAGTTTTAGCCGGGGCATTACACGCAATGGACCTATCAAAAGACAAAATGATCACCGCCTATAGAAATCACGTTCAGCCTATTGGAATGGGTGTTGATCCTAGAAAAGTAATGGCTGAATTATTAGGAAAAGTAACGGGTACTTCTAAAGGTATGGGAGGTTCAATGCACATTTTTTCTAAAGAACATGGTTTCTTTGGAGGTCATGGAATTGTAGGAGCTCAAATCCCTGTGGGAGCTGGAATGGCATTTGCTGATAAATATTTTGAAACTGGCGGTGTAACTATGACTTATTTTGGTGATGGTGCAGCTCGCCAAGGATCACTTCATGAAGCTTTTAACATGGCAATGCTGTGGAAATTACCAGTAGTTTTTATTGTAGAAAACAATGGATACGCAATGGGAACTTCTGTAGAAAGAACTGCCAATCATACTGATATTTGGAAACTTGGTTTAGGATATGAAATGCCTTGCGGACCAGTTGACGGAATGAATCCAGTGAAAGTTGCGGAAGCAATGCATGAGGCAATTGAAAGAGCACGTCGTGGTGATGGACCTACATTTTTAGAAATGAAAACGTACCGTTACAGAGGACACTCTATGTCGGATGCGCAATTATACCGTACCAAAGAAGAAGTAGACGAATACAGAAAAATTGATCCAATTACACAAGTTTTAGATGTAATCATGGACCAAAAATATGCTACAGCAGAAGAAATTGAAGCAATTGACGAACGAGTAAAAGACTTGGTGGAAGAATGCGCAACATTTGCGGAAGAATCTCCATTTCCAGAAGTGCAACAATTATATGATGTGGTTTACGAACAAGAAAACTATCCATTTATCCCTCATAAACTGAAATAATTATGGCAAAAGTGATTACCATGCCTCGATTGAGCGATACGATGACCGAAGGTACCGTAGCTTCATGGCTTAAAAAAGTGGGCGATAAAGTTTCTGAAGGTGATATTCTTGCCGAAATTGAAACTGATAAAGCAACAATGGAATTTGAATCTTTCAATTCTGGTACCCTTTTGTATATCGGAATTAAAGAAGGAGAATCAGCAGCTTGCGACTCCTTGTTAGCCATTATAGGAAAAGAAGGAGAAGATATTTCTGATTTAATCAATTCTGCTTCGGCTCAAGTAGAAACTTCTGCTCCAGAAGCAGCAGTTATAGAAACACCAACAAGCGCTGCTCAAACTTCAACAGCTTTGCCAAAAGGAGTTGTCGTGGTTACAATGCCTCGTTTAAGTGATACAATGACCGATGGAACTGTGGCAACATGGTTAAAGAAAGTAGGAGATAAAGTGGCTGAAGGGGACATCCTTGCTGAAATTGAAACGGATAAAGCCACCATGGAATTTGAATCATTCAATGCTGGCACTTTACTATTCATTGGAATACCAGAAGGTGGGACAGCACCTTGCGACTCACTATTAGCAATAATAGGACCGGCAGGAACCGATATTTCTGGAATTGCAGAAAACTTCAAAGCCTCAGGTTCTGCTTCGCCAACTGAAACTGTTAAAGAAGCTGTTTCTGAAACTACTTCAAACTCTGTACAAGTTCCATCTACTAGTTCTTCAAACGAAAGAGTATTTGTATCTCCATTAGCAAGAAAAATAGCGGAAGAAAAGGGAATTAACCTTTCTCAAGTTAATGGTTCTGGTGAAAATGGAAGAATTATAAAAAGCGATGTTGAGAATTTTGTGCCTGGAACTTTGGCTGCAGTAGCTCAACCATCAATTTCTACACCAACAGATGCTGCTCCAGTTGCTGCTAGACCAGTTGTTCCAACAGGAGAAAAAATGACCGAAGAAATTAAGAATTCACAAATGCGCAAAATTATTGCAAAACGTTTGGCGGAATCTTTATTTACAGCTCCACATTACAACCTTGTTATTGAGGTTTCAATGGATGAAGCTATGAAGTCAAGAACAATAATTAATAGCGTTCCAGATACGAAAGTATCTTTTAACGATATGGTAATTAAAGCAAGTGCATTGGCATTAAAAAAACATCCAAAAATAAATTCACAGTGGAGAGAAGATTCAATTCTTATCAATTACCACGTGAATATTGGGGTTGCTGTTGCAGTTGAAGACGGATTAGTAGTTCCTGTATTACCTTTTACTGATGCAATGAGTTTATCACAAATAGGTGAAAATGTTAGAGATCTTGCCGGAAGAGCAAAGGGTAAAAAATTATTACCATCAGAAATGGAAGGTAGTACTTTTACTATTTCTAATTTAGGTATGTTTGGAATCACTGAATTCAATTCAATTATCAACCAACCCAATTCTGCGATTTTATCGGTAGGGGCAATTGTTGAAAAACCAGTAGTTAAAAACGGACAAATCGTTGTTGGAAATACCATGATGCTTTCATTAGCTTGTGATCACCGAACAATTGACGGCGCTACGGGAGCACAATTCCTACAAACATTAAAACAATACATTGAAAACCCTGTTACAATGTTAGCGTAAGTTTTCAATATTTATTTATTAAAAAGTCCCGTTATTAAACGGGACTTTTTTATTTGTTCTTCTCTTCTATCCACTTGGACATGTATTTATTGCTTTGAAGGGATTGGTGTTGCAACACAGATCCAATAAAATTATTTAATCGATGTTGCTTTAAATTGCTTTTCAATTCACAAATCAACTCCTTAAAATCGCTTACAAAATTGAATTTTAAATAACGTTTTTTGATAATAGCAATTCCATTAATTTGAGCTGAATCCCAAATCGATCTTTCATTATATAAGGTAATTGCATTCGAAGCAAATTCTTCTGGATTATCCGTTATAAAGCCATTCCATGAAAGATCGCCATTCATCGATTCTGCACCAATTGAAGTCGTTACACTTGGTGTTCCGCATTGCATGGATTCTAATAGTTTACCTTTTATTCCTGCTCCAAATCGCAAGGGCGCCAATACAACTCTAGCATTTGAAACTACTTCTTGCGCATTTTCTGCACGACCTAGAACATGAAATCCTTTTTTGGGTTGGTGCAATTGCAACACCTTTTGAGATGGATAAGCACCATAAACTAGTAAATTGGCTTCTGGCATTTCCTTTCTAATTAAAGGCCAAATCGTTTCATTTAAATATTGAACGGCATTCCAATTGGGTTCATGAATAAAATTTCCTATAAAAATAAAATCTTTTCTTTCTTCAAATGGCAACCAATTATTACTTTCTTCCTCAGAGATCGGATCTAAGAATAACGGCAAGTAATACAACAAATTTGGATCTATTTTAAAGGTGTTTTGCAACAAATCCATTTCCACTTCCGAAACCATTATGGAAAGGTCACAACGCAAAATACTTGCGATTTCTCTTTTTGAAATTTCTTCGGTGAGTAAGTCATGAAATTCAAATTTCCGTTTTTCTTTAAAAGCTTTTTGACGGGATAATCGCAAACAATGCAGATCGATGGTGTCTAATATTCTAAGGGCTTTAGGGCAAAATTCAGCCACTCGCCATCCAAATTGTTCTTCCATTAAAAACCGATCGAAAAACACCATGGTAGGGTTTAACTCTTGGACAAAATCATCAAAACTGGAACAATTTAATTTTATGGCTTTTTTTTCAACTCCTATAGCTCCCAAATCAATCATAAAATCACTTTCCATGGCTGGAGTTGCATAGGTAACTTTCCATCCCCACTGCTGAAATAAAACCAATAATTGCTCCATTCGAGTTCCGGCAGCCGAAGAATTAGGCTCAGGCCAAACGAAACCGATTACAAGTATATTTTGAATTTGATTCATTGATTTAGGAACGGATTTTTTGTTCCCACTTCCAGGCACTTGCCATCGCTTCTTCTAGTGAAGATTCGGCTTTCCAACCTAAAACAGTATTGGCTTTATCAGTATTGGCATAGGCAGAAGTAATATCGCCTTCTCTCCTATCCACAATTTTGTAGGGTAATTTTTTACCGCTTACTTTTTCAAATGCTTGAATTACTTCTAAAACAGAGCTTCCAGTACCTGTCCCCAGATTGAAGGTTTCAACCGGGCTCTCATTTTTATTTTTTAATAAGCGTTGCAATGCGATTACATGGGCTTTCGCCAAATCTACTACGTGGATATAATCACGAACTGCTGTTCCATCTGGAGTTGGGTAATCGTTACCGTAAACCGATAATTCTTTTCTTAAACCAAATCCGGTTTGGGTAATAAATGGCACTAAATTTTGCGGAACCCCAATTGGTAATTCACCAATTTCAGCAGATGGATGTGCTCCAATAGGGTTAAAATAACGCAGTAAAATAGCTTTAATATTCGATACTTTAGCTACATCTCGAATTATCTCTTCCCCTATTTGTTTGGTATTTCCATAAGGAGACATCGCAGTTTGTATCGGCGCACTTTCAGTAATTGGCATTTCTTCTGCTTGTCCGTAAACCGTACAAGAAGAACTAAAAATGATATTGGAACTCGGTTTGTTTTGTAACTCTTGAAGTAAATAAATTAGAGAATTGATGTTGTTTTCATAATACAAAAGCGGATTTTCAACACTTTCGCCTACTGCTTTTGAGGCGGCAAAATGAATGACTCCAGAAACATCGTTGTACTTTCTAAAGAACTTTTGAACGGCAGATTTGTCTCTAACATCTAGGTTTTCAAAAATGGGTTTTTTACCCGTAATAGCAACAATTCCGTCAACTACCGTTTCCGAAGAATTAGAAAGATTATCAATAATAATTACTTCAAAACCTTCATTTTGAAGTTCCACCACTGTGTGGGAACCTATAAACCCTAAACCTCCTGTTACTAGAATTTTCATTTCTACACTTTTAAATTTTTAGCCCTGATTAAAGTGAAAATCCTTTTTGTCTATTCTTTTAAAACAAAAAGATTGCAACGAAAAGCAGGAAATAGCTCCTGAAAAAATTATTTCAGATATTCTAACACTGAATCGGTGATGAACTTAATTTGTTCGTCATCTAATTCGGTGTGCATAGGTAAAGAAATAACTTGTTTTGCCAATAAATTCGTCACTGGAAAATCTTCTTCTTTGTATCTCGCATCCAAATAAGCCTTTTGAGAATGCAACGGAATTGGATAATAAATGGCACAAGGAATTCCTTTATCTAATAAATGTTGCATCAATCCGTCACGGTCTCTATCAATAATTCTCAAAGTATACTGGTGAAAAACGTGGCAATCGCAGATGTCGCAAATACTTGGTGCAATAATATTTTTATGGCCTTCAAAAGCGGCAGAATATTTTCTAGCTGCATTTTGGCGAGCCGTATTATATTGATCTAATAATGGTAATTTCGCGTTTAAAACCGCAGCTTGAATACTGTCTAAACGAGAATTCACTCCCACCACATCATGATGGTAGCGAACGTACATTCCGTGATTTACAATTCCGCGAAGTTGGTGGGCAAGAGCATCATCATTGGTGAAAATAGCGCCTCCGTCTCCATAACAACCTAAATTTTTTGACGGGAAAAAGGAGGTCGACCCTACGTGACCGATGGTTCCTACTTTCTTTTTGGTGCCGTCAGAAAATTTGCAATTGGCCCCAATCGCTTGAGCATTATCTTCAATCACATATAAATTATGTTCGTTTGCAAGGCGCATTATTGCTTCCATATTTGCGGCACGACCAAACAAATGAACAGGCACAATGGCTTTGGTTTTTGGAGTTATTGCCTTTTTTATTGCGTCGATAGAAATATTCATATTGACCAAATCTACGTCGACTAAAACGGGCGTTAATTGCAATAAAGCAATCACTTCCACGGTAGCTGCGAAGGTGAAATCGGCTGTAATTACCTCATCACCAGGTTTTAAATTTAAACCCATCATGGCGATTTGCAGCGCATCGGTTCCGTTTGCACATGGAATTACGTGCTTAACATCTAAATAAGCTTCTAGGCTTTTTTGAAATTGCTGAACTTGAGGTCCATTTATATAAGTATTAGTATCTAAAACTTCTTGAATAGAATTATTTACCGTTTCTTTGATAGCTTCGTATTGCCCTTTCAGGTCAACCATTTGGATTTTTTTCATCAATAAATAGATTAAATAAGTTTTGGAATTCAAAGATGTTATTGACTAATTTCTAGCGCTTTTTCTTCAAACCGAATACAAAAATAGTTATTTAATGAGTTATATCAATGAAAATTCTATAAAGTGATGTATTTTAGCGCCACAAATTGCAATCAATGTTATTTATATATAATTTAATAGTGGTTTTGGCCGATTTTATTTTAAAAATCGTAGCACTATTCAACAAAAAAATCAGTCTTTTTGTTGAAGGTAGAAAGCCCGTTTTTAAAATATTATCAAATAAAATTAAGGCCTACGACAAAACTATTTGGTTTCACGCTGCTTCATTAGGAGAATATGAACAAGGATTACCCGTTATGGAACGGATGAAAAGTAGGTTTCCTAATCACTTAATTGTATTAACTTTTTTTTCACCTTCAGGATATGAAGTCCGAAAAAACAATACCATTGCCGATGTTACTGTTTATTTACCTATGGATACTCAATCGAATGTAGCTCAATTTATGAAAATAGTCCGTCCAGATATGGCATTTTTCATTAAATATGAATACTGGCCAAATTATTTAAATGCATTACAAAATAAGGAAATTCCAACGTACTTAATTTCTGGTATCTTCAGAGAAAAGCAAGTTTTTTTCAAATGGTATGGCGGATTTTACAGAAATGCATTAAATGCTTTTGAACATTTTTTTGTTCAAAATTCTAATTCTAAAGAATTATTATTACAACTTGGAAAAACCAATGTTACGGTCTCAGGAGATACCCGATTTGATAGAGTATCTTCTATTTTAAACCAAAACAACCAACTGGCTTTTATTGAAGAATTCAAAAACAATACACTAACTATAGTAATTGGAAGTTCCTGGCAAAAAGACGAAGCGTTATTGGTAAAATATATAAATACTACTAATAATGTGAAATTTATTATTGCTCCACATAACATTAATATGGATCAGATTGCTAATTTGAAAAATCAAATTTCAAAAAAAAGCATTTTATTTTCTTCCTACAATACGAATGAAATGGACGCTTCAAAACTGGCAGATTATGAGGTATTCATAATTGATACTATAGGCATTTTAACCAAAATTTATAGTTACGCCGATATTGTTTATGTGGGCGGTGGTTTTGGAAATCCAGGGGTTCACAATATTTTAGAGCCTGCAACTTTTGGTGTACCAATAGTTATAGGACCTAATTACAGTCATTTTGCTGAAGCTATAGCATTAGTAAAAATGGAAGGTTGTATTTCTATCAATAATCAAGAAGAACTGAATGAATCATTTGATAAACTAATTCAAAACGAAGGAGTCCGACTTGAAAAAGGACATATTTGTTCCACCTTTGTTGAAATGAATAAAAATGCATCAGAAACGATTATGAATTATATCATACAAAAGAAAACTAACTAATAAAAACTAAAATGAAACATTTAAAATTACTATTATTATTATTTGTTGTTCAAGTTAACGCTCAACAAGGCGGCATGTGGATTCCCTCTTTGTTGAAAGGAATGAATGAAAAAGAGATGAAAAATTTAGGCATGAAAATGACTGCTGCAGATATTTATTCAGTAAATAAATCGAGTTTAAAAGACGCTGTTCCCCATTTTAATGGAGGATGTACTTCTGAAGTTATTTCCCCGAAAGGATTGTTGTTAACCAATCATCACTGTGGGTTTGACGCCATACAAAATCAATCATCCGTAGAGCATGATTATTTGACCAATGGTTTTTGGGCTTATAAAATGTCGGAAGAATTGCCTAATGAAAATTTGGTGGTGACTTTTATTGTTAAAATTGAAGATGTAACAACTAAAGTTTTAGAAGGAACTACTTCATTAGCGACTGAGTTGGAAAAACAAAAGAAAATTCAAGAAAATATAACTTCGTTAAGTAACTCATTACCAAGAGAAAGCTGGCAGGAAAATAAAATCAGAACCTTTTATGAAGGAAATCAGTATCTGCTTTTTGTGACGGAAACTTTTAAAGATATTCGTTTAGTGGGTGCTCCACCATCATCAATAGGAAAATTTGGATCGGATACTGATAATTGGGTTTGGCCAAGACATACCGGTGATTTTTCATTGTTTAGAATTTACGCCGACAAGAACAACCGTCCGGCGAATTATTCTTTAGATAATGTTCCATACACCCCAAAACACTTTTTACCAGTATCATTAGATGGTGTAAAGGAAGATGATTTTACGATGGTTTTTGGGTATCCTGGTAAAACAAACGAATATTTACCCGCAGTGGCAATTGAACAAATTGTAAAAGATTTAAATCCTGCAAAAATTGAAATTCGTGATCATGCATTGAAAGTTGCTGATGGATTTATGAGAAAAGACAATTCGATCAAAATCCAATATGCATCAAAATATGCAAGTATTGCTAATTATTGGAAAAAATGGATTGGTGAAACCCAAGGATTGACAAAATCAAATGCGGTTGAAATTAAAAGAAAACAGGAAGTATCCTTTCAAGAAAAAGTAACAAAAGCAGGGAAACAAGCAGAATACGGAAATTTACTTGCCGATTTTGATAAATATTATAGCGAAATTAAATCCTATGCGTTAGCGAGAGATTATTTCTCGGAGGTGGTTTTAAGGAATACCGAACTTTTAAGTGTTGGGTATAAATTATATCAATTAGAACAAGTATATAATTCTAAAGGGGAACAAGCATTTAATGATAGAAAAAATAATTTAATTACGGGATTAGCCGATTTCTATAAAGATTTCAATTCGGATGTAGATCAAAAAGTATTTGAGCAGTTGATTCATTTGTATTCCACAAAATCACCAAAAGAATTTTTACCACTTAATTTATCAAACATTAAAGCCAATGAGCTTGCTAATGATATTTATAGTAATTCAAAATTAGTAAGTTATAATAGCCTAAAAGAATTACTAACAGGCGATTCAAAAACGGTAATTACAAATTTAAATGCGGACAAAGGATTTATGGTTATCAAAAGTATGGCTGACGAATTCTTAAAGGAAGTAGCACCAAAATACGATGAAATAAATTTGAAAATTACTGCTTTACAGAGAACCTATATGAAAGCGCAATTAGAGTTAAATAAAGGTTCTAGAATATTTCCAGATGCCAATAGCACCCTAAGAGTAACCTATGGTAAAGTAAAAGGGTATTCACCAAAAGACGCTACTATTTATACTCCAGTTACTTATTTAGACGGGGCAATGGAAAAATATATTCCGGGGGATTACGAATTTGATATGCCTGCAAAATTAATTGACTTATATAAAAAGAAAGATTATGGTCAATATAGTGAAAATGGAAAAATGCCTGTTTGCTTCATTGCTACCAACCATACAACAGGGGGAAATTCAGGAAGTCCGGCAATTGATGCCAATGGAAATTTAATTGGGTTAAATTTTGATCGTGTTTGGGAAGGTACAATGAGTGATATTTACTATGATCCTAGCATTTGTAGAAATGTTATGGTTGATATTAGATATGTTTTATTCATCATTGATAAGTTTGCAGGTGCGAAAAATTTAATTGAAGAATTAAAATTAGTACATCCAAAAAAATTAAAACACTGAAAAACAAATTATTAGCCTGAACATATAAATAAATCAATTTTTTTTCAAGCTTTTTAATTTTTGGCATAGTAATTGTTAAATATTTTAACAGTTGCAAAAAATATTTTTTTTGAAAAAAAATTAAAAAATAATTTTTACTATTAAAAAATTTATATCTTTGCTCCGAATTAATAATTAACCTTTTATAACTAAGTAAGATGAAAAAAGTACTTTTAAGTTTAGCATTTGTTGCTGTTTTAGCAACTGTTTCTTGTAAAAAAGCAGAATAAGCTCCATTAGAAGCTCCTGCTGTTGAAGCTGCTCCAGTTGATACTGTTGCTGCTCCAGCTGACACAACTGCTGCTCCTGCTGCTGAAGCTGCTCCCGCTACAGAAGCTGCTCCAGCTGAAACAAAATAATTAGAAACACTCTAAGAATTTGAAAAGCCACGCAATGCGTGGCTTTT
>CANHHG010000014.1 GCA_947460615.1 Bacteroidota bacterium | reverse complement strand
TATTGTATAAATTGTCTCCTACTGGATTCCAGCTGTATTTCATATCGGTTAAGTTCACAAAGAAATCGTTACTTAAAACGCCTTCATTGTTGGTAAATACTCCATGTTTAGTACCATCAAAATTGGTTCCTAGTACACGCATACCACCAATTAACACGGTCATTTCAGCAGCCGTCAGTCCCAGAAGTTGCGCTTTGTCTAGCATCAATTCTTCTGGTTGAACAATGTATTTCGATTTTACATAGTTTCTGAAAGCATCACTCAAGGGTTCTAATACCTCCATCGATTCTACGTCAGTCATTTCCTGTGTAGCATCACCACGTCCGGCTGTAAAAGGAACTTTAACGTCAAATCCACCTTCGTGAGCCGCTTTTTCAATAGCTGCAGCACCTCCTAAAACAATTAAATCGGCCATACTTATTTTCTTACTTAAACCAGCTTGTATCTCCGCTAATTTACTAAGTACTTTTTCCAATCTTGCAGGCTCATTTCCATGCCAATTTTTTTGTGGTTCTAATTGAATTCTAGCTCCATTAGCACCCCCTCTAAAATCAGAACCTCTAAAAGTTCGTGCACTATCCCAAGCCGTATTAATTAATTCTGCTCTGGTTAAGCCACTTTTTAAAAGTACCGCTTTAATATCTTCAATTTCTTTATCTGTTAAAGTATAGTCAACCGCAGGAATTGGATCTTGCCAAATTAAATCTTCTTGAGGTACATCGGCACCTAAATAACGATTTTTAGGACCCAAATCTCTATGCGTTAATTTGAACCAAGCTCTTGCAAATACTTCAGAGAAATAAGCAGGATCTTTATGAAAACGTTCTGAAATTACTCGGTAAGCAGGATCCATTTTCATTGCCATATCGGCATCCGTCATAATTGGATTGTTCTTTTTCGAAGGATTGTGGGCATCAACCGTTTTATCTTCTTCTTTAATATTAATTGGTTCCCACTGCCATGCCCCAGCTGGGCTTTTCTTTAACTCCCAGTCGTGGTTCAACAACATGTCAAAATATTCATTGTCCCAACGCGTAGGGTTCGTAGTCCAAGCGCCTTCAAGGCCACTGGTTACTGCATCAGCTCCATTTCCATTGTTTTTTGGATTTATCCAGCCAAAACCTTGATTTTTAATAGGTCCTCCTTCAGGTTCTGGTCCTAAAGCCCCCGCATCTCCATTTCCATGCGCTTTTCCTACGGTGTGACCACCTGCAGTTAAAGCTACTGTTTCTTCGTCGTTCATTGCCATTCTTTGGAAAGTAACACGAACATCATGAGCTGTTTTTAATGGATCTGGTTTTCCATCTACTCCTTCCGGATTCACGTAAATTAATCCCATCATCACAGCCGCTAACGGATTTTCTAAATCTCTTTCTCCAGAATAGCGAGTTCCCTCACTACCCGTTGCTGCTAACCATTCTTTTTCAGAACCCCAATAGATGTCTTTTTCAGGATGCCAAATATCTTCACGACCACCGGCAAAACCATATACTTTTAATCCCATAGATTCATAAGCCATGTTTCCTGCTAAAATCATTAAATCGGCCCAAGAAAGTTGGTTGCCATATTTCTTTTTTATAGGCCATAAAATTCTTCTTGCTTTATCTAAATTTCCATTGTCAGGCCAGCTGTTTAATGGAGCAAAACGGATGTTTCCAGTTCCAGAACCACCACGGCCGTCAGCAATTCTATAGGTTCCAGCCGAGTGCCAAGCTAATCTAATCATTAATCCACCATAATGTCCCCAATCGGCAGGCCACCAATCTTGGCTGTCGGTCATTAAAGCTTTTAAATCATTTTTTAAAGCCGTAAGATCTAATTTTTTAAACTCTTCAGCATAATTAAAATTTTCACCTAGCGGATTTGTTTTTGAATCGTGTTGGTGTAAAATATCTAAGTTTAGAGATTTTGGCCACCAATCTTGTTTTGGTGGTGTAGCATTCATCGCCGTATTTTGATGAAATGGGCATTTTCCAATGTCGTTCGAATTTTCCATATTTATTGAATTAAGACTTTTGTGTTTTTAAAATTTTACTTACAAATGTAAGTGATCACTTTATTTATAGTATAGTTATTTTATGGTTTTAATTTATTTTTTAATAGATATTATCTATGGTTTCTATTTTATTTCAATTATTAATATAAAGGTAAATTTGTACTATATTTGTTTTTAATTTAAGACTTACAAAACGCTAAATACCCTATGAATTTCTCCAATCTATTTCGAAAAAAAACAGTTCAAGATATATTAAAGCAAGTCGCTAAAAACGAAGCTGACGGTCATAATTCATTAGGAAAACATCTTAAAACTAGAGATTTAGCCGCCTTTGGAATCGCTGCAATTATCGGAGCTGGAATTTTTAGTACCATTGGAAAAGCTAGTTTTGATGGGGGTCCCGCAGTCATCTTTTTGTTTTTATTCACTGCCATTGCTTGTAGTTTTGCTGCGTTTGCATACGCAGAATTTGCCTCTATGGTTCCTGTTTCCGGAAGTGCTTACACGTATTCTTATGTGGCTTTTGGAGAATTAATAGCCTGGATAATTGGTTGGGCCTTAATTATGGAATATGCCATTGGAAATATCACCGTCGCCATTTCTTGGAGTGATTATTTTACTAGTTTGATGAATAATATCATTCTCAATTTGAATCATAAATACGATTGGCATCTGCAAGTTTTAGCCGAATGGATTCAAATGGATTATTTAACCGCCTCTAATGGTTTTAAAGAGGCTACCGCTTTAATGCAAAACGGAAAATCGTTTGATAATTTAAGCTCGTCGCTACAAAATGCCTATACTGCATGGACTACTTCACCAGTAATTGGCGGATTTCACCTAGTTGCCGATTTACCCGCTTTAGGAATTATAATCTTCATTACCGGATTGGTTTATCGTGGAATGAAGGAATCTCGTAATGCAAGTAATGCGATGGTTCTAGTTAAATTATGCATCATTTTATTGGTGATTGCCGTTGGTGTTTTTTATGTAGATGTTGATAATTGGAATCCTTTCGCACCAAATGGAGTAGGAGGAATCTTAAAAGGAGTATCGGCCGTTTTCTTTGCTTATATTGGTTTTGATGCCATTTCTACTACCGCTGAAGAATGTGAAAATCCGCAACGAGATTTGCCTCGTGGAATGATGTGGGCAATCATAATTTGTACTATTTTATATATCGCAATTGCCTTAGTGCTTACCGGAATGGTTTCCTATTCTGAATTGAATGTGGGCGATCCGTTGTTATTTGTATTTGAAAAATTAGATTTAAAAATGATGTCCGCCATCATCGGAGTTTCTGCCGTGATAGCCATGGCTAGTGTTTTATTGGTTTTCCAAATGGGACAGCCTAGAATTTGGATGAGTATGAGTCGTGATGGATTGTTACCCAAAAAATTCTCAAGAGTGCACCCTAAATTTAAAACTCCTTCCTACGCAACAGTGGTTACTGGCTTTGTTGTGGCCATTCCTGCTTTATTTATGAACCTGACTATGGTAACCGATTTGTGTAGTATCGGAACTTTATTTGCTTTTGTTTTGGTATGTGCCGGGGTTTTGGTATTGCAAAATAAAACCGATATTCCTCGTGGGAAATTCAAAACGCCGTATGTGAATTCGAAATATATAGTTCCTGTTTTAATTTTAGCAGGTATGATTTATGCGTTCCAATTCAATCAAAAAAGCACGCTAGATTTCATTACCAATGAAAAGAAAATTTATGCTCCTGAAGATATTGTTACTTCGTTAACTTCGGAACAATACAAACAAGTGTATGATTATTTAGCTTCATTTGATGCTAATAATGCGTCGACTTCAACCCCCGATTTAGAAGTCATTTTGAGTCAGTATTCTGAAGATGAGGTTCAGTACCAATCGGTGGTTGCCGCGCTACCAATTAGCGATTCTCAAAAATATGAAACTGGTTTTAGCTTGTTCAAACATAAAATTCCAATGTGGATTTTCCTACTTTCTTTAATAGGACTTGCAGTTTGGGCGTACCGACAAAATTTATCGCTAATTCCTTTATTGGGTTTAATTTCGTGCTTGTATATGATGGCGGAATTAAGCGTTTGGAATTGGATTTATTTTACTATTTGGTTGTTAATTGGTTTGGTAATTTACTTTGGCTACAGCAGGAAAAATAGTAAGCTAAATACAACGGAATAAAGAGTACTATTTATAAAGTATAAAAATCCGTTTTGTACTATTCAAGACGGATTTTTTGTTTTCACCCTATCAAAAAATTCCATTTTCAAATTCCCACAGATTAACTATCTTTGGCATCTTAAAATAAGAACAAAATGACACTATCTCAAATTCTATCAGCCCCAATCGAAAAAGCAATTCATTCGCTTTTTGATGTAACTATTGACAAAATAGAATTTCAATCGACCAGGAAAGAATTTGAAGGAGATATCACCATGGTTATTTTTCCCTTATTGAAAGTCATCAAAAGCAATCCTGTAGAATTGGGAAATAAAATTGGGGCTTATTTAGTTGAAAATGTAGCTGAGGTTTCTAATTTTAATGTGGTTTCTGGATTTTTAAATATCGTAATTTCCGATCAATATTACCTGGATTTCTTTCATGATATAAAAGACAATACTCAATTCGGATTGGTTTCGCCTAAAGCAAATGAACCTGCGGTGATGGTAGAATATTCTTCGCCAAATACGAATAAGCCTTTGCATTTAGGACACGTTAGAAATAATTTACTGGGATTTTCTGTAGCTGAAATTTTAAAAGCATCTGGAAAAAAAGTTTATAAAACACAAATCATCAACGACCGTGGAATTCACATTTGTAAGTCGATGTTGGCTTGGCAGAAATTTGGAAATGGGCAAACGCCAGAAACTTCTGGTTTAAAAGGAGATAAATTAGTTGGTAATTTTTATGTAGCTTTCGATAAAGCGTATAAAGAAGAAATCAACCAATTAATGAGCGAAGGGAAATCAGAGGAAGAGGCAAAAAAGCAAGCGCCTATTATTCTAGAAGCCCAAGAAATGCTGCTAAAATGGGAAGCTGGAGATCCGGATGTGATGTTGCTTTGGAAAACGATGAACCAATGGGTTTATGATGGATTTGGTACAACATATACCAATTTAGGAGTTGATTTTGACAGTTATTATTACGAGAGCAATACCTATTTACTAGGGAAAGACGTGGTTCAAATTGGATTGGAAAAAGGAATTTTTGAAAAAGACCCTGATGGTTCGGTTTGGATTGATTTAACTCCGGATGGATTGGATAGAAAAATCGTACTTCGTTCTGACGGAACTGCGGTTTACATGACCCAAGACATTGGAACTGCAATTCAGCGTGTAAAGGACTTTCCAGATGTAGGAGGGATGGTTTATACTGTTGGAAACGAACAAGACTATCACTTTAAAGTATTGTTTTTAATTCTTCAAAAATTAGGTTTTGATTGGTCAAAAAATCTATTTCACTTGTCTTACGGGATGGTAGATTTACCATCAGGAAAAATGAAAAGCCGTGAGGGAACTGTTGTCGATGCAGATGATTTGATGAATGAAATGACTGAAACTGCACAAAAAATTTCTGAAGAATTAGGAAAGCTAGAAGGATATTCAGCTACTGAAAAAGCAAAGTTGTACAACACCATCGGTATGGGTGCTTTGAAATACTATATTTTAAAGGTCGATCCTAAGAAAAGAATTTTATTTGACCCGGAAGAATCGGTTGATTTTGCTGGAAATACTGGACCATTTATACAATATACCTATGCGAGAATCCAATCGATTATTCGCAAAGCCAACTTCGATTTCACTGAAAAATCAACGATTAGTGTATTGCACGAAAAGGAAAAAGAATTGGTTAAACAATTGGAATTGTATCCAGAGGTAATTCAAAATGCAGCACAAAATCACAGCCCGGCTTTGATTGCCAATTATACTTACGATTTAGTTCGCGAGTACAATTCGTTCTATCAAGCGGTGCCTATTTTGGGTTCAAATGATAGCGTGGAAAAAGTTTTCCGTGTACAATTGTCAAAAAAAGTGGCCGACACTATTGCATCGGCCTTCCAGCTTTTAGGTATTCAAGTTCCGGAGAGAATGTAATTTTTGCCAATTTCTCCCTTTGACGCTTTCCAACTTTATCTTATATTTGCAATTCAATAAAAAACACCACTATGTTTGATAATTTAAGTGATAAATTAGACAAAGCCTTTCATATACTAAAAGGACACGGAAAAATTACAGAAATTAATGTTGCTGAAACATTAAAAGAAGTTCGCCGAGCACTTTTAGATGCCGATGTTAACTTTAAAATTGCTAAAGATTTTACTACAAGAGTAAAAGACAAAGCCATTGGTCAAAATGTATTGACTACATTACAGCCAGGCCAACTATTAGTAAAATTAGTTAAAGACGAATTAACAGAATTAATGGGAGGTGAAGTTTCTGGAGTCAATCTATCTGGAAATCCAACCGTAATTTTGATGTCGGGTTTACAAGGATCTGGGAAAACCACTTTTTCAGGAAAATTAGCCAATTATCTAAAAACAAAGAAAAGTAAAAATCCACTTTTAGTGGCATGTGATGTGTATCGTCCAGCAGCAATTAATCAATTGCATGTGGTGGGATCACAAATTGGCGTGGAGGTATACTCTGAGTTAGGAAATAACAATCCAGTAGAAATTGCGCAAAATGCAGTTAAATATGCTAAAGAAAAAGGATACAATGTAGTCATTGTGGATACCGCAGGTCGTCTTGCTGTAGATGCCCAAATGATGGATGAAATTGCTCGTGTTCATAAAGCCATCCAACCTCAAGAAACGTTATTTGTAGTGGATTCAATGACGGGACAAGATGCTGTAAATACGGCGAAAGCCTTCAATGATATTTTGAATTTTGATGGAGTTATCCTTACTAAATTAGATGGAGATACTCGTGGTGGAGCAGCGCTTTCTATAAAATCGGTGGTGAACAAACCGATTAAGTTTGTAGGTACTGGAGAAAAAATGGAAGCCATTGATGTTTTCTATCCAGAGCGTATGGCAGAACGTATCCTTGGAATGGGAGACGTAGTGTCATTGGTAGAAAAAGCTCAAGAGCAATACAATGAAGAGGAAGCTCGTAAAATCCAAAAGAAAATCGCCAAAAACGAATTTGGTTTCGATGATTTCTTAACTCAAATTCAGCAAGTTAAAAAAATGGGTAACATGAAAGACCTGGTTGGAATGATTCCAGGAGCTTCAAAAGCCATGAAGGATGTTGAAATAGAAGACGATGCATTCAAACATATTGAAGCCATTATCCATTCAATGACTCCAACGGAAAGATCAAAACCGGCAATTATTGATATGAAAAGAAAAACGAGAATTGCAAAAGGTTCCGGAACTAAAATCGAGCAGGTGAATCAACTGATGAAGCAGTTTGACCAAATGAGCAAAATGATGAAAATGATGCAAGGTCCTGGTGGAAAAAACATGATGAAAATGATGAGTGGTATGAAAGGTGGAATGCCAGGAATGCCAGGAATGCCAGGAATGAGATAGGTTATTTATATTTAAACAACAACTACAACAATAAACACACAATAACAATGCAACTACTAGACGGAAAAAAAGTTTCTGAGGACATCAAAAACGAAATCACGGCTGAAGTCCAAAAGATGAAAAACAACAACGAGAAAGTTCCTCATTTAGCGGCAATTATTGTTGGTAATGATGGTGCCAGTTTAACTTATGTGGGCAGTAAAGTGAGAGCCTGTGAGAGAGTAGGTTTTGAGTCTACTTTGATCAATATGCCAAGCACGACCTCTGAAACGGAATTACTTAAAAAAATAAAAGAGTTAAACGAAGACGACAATATTGACGGTTTTATCGTTCAGTTGCCTTTGCCGGATCAAATTGATACTCAAAAAGTCCTTATGGCCGTTGATCCAAGTAAAGATGTTGACGGTTTTCACCCAGAGAATTTTGGTAAAATGGCATTGGACATGACTACATTTATACCTGCAACTCCATTTGGAATTCTAGAATTATTAGAACGTTACAATGTTGAAACCAAAGGAAAGCATACCGTTGTTATTGGCCGAAGCCATATTGTAGGTCGCCCGATGAGTATTTTGATGGGAAGAAAAGGGTTTCCGGGAAATTCAACGGTGACTTTAACACATAGTTACACCAAAAATATCGCTCAGATTACTACTCAAGCCGATATTATTATCACCGCTTTAGGAGTTCCAAATTACCTAAAAGCAGAAATGGTAAAAGACGGTGCAGTTGTAATTGATGTGGGAATCACTAGAGTAAATGACGAATCAAACGAAAAAGGATATGTGATTACGGGTGATGTCGATTTTGTAAACGTAAGTAAAAAAGCGTCTTTTATCACTCCCGTTCCAGGTGGAGTAGGACCGATGACTATAGCAATGTTATTGAAAAACACGCTACTAGCGCGAGAGCAACGAAAGTTAGCGAAGCAATAAACAAAAAAGCCTTAAACATTGTTTAAGGCTTTTTTATTTAATAATCACCGGGTTTTTTATATCTCGGATCGTCTCTTTTTATAAATTCTGTTCTTCGTTTCACTGGTTCTATTTTTGGCAAACTCGCTTCCTCGGTTTTGCTGGAAGGTTCAATAAGTTGGTTTAACTCCAAAATTTCAGCATCGGTTAAATCTCGGTATCTTCCTAAAGGTATATCCAACGAAATATTGATGATTCGAATGCGTTTTAAAGCCACTACCTCGTAACCTAAATATTCCGACATTCTACGAATTTGTCGATTCAAACCTTGTGTTAAAACGATTTTAAAAATAAATTGACTAATCTGTTCAACTTTACATTTTCTAGTTACAGTGTCCAAGATTGGAACTCCATTTCCCATTTTTTTAATGAATTCGGCTGTAATGGGTTTGTTAACGGTTACCGTATATTCTTTTTCGTGGTTGTTGCGGGCGCGAAGTATTTTGTTGACAATATCTCCGTCGTTAGTCATGAAAATCAATCCCTCGCTAGCTTTATCTAATCTGCCAATTGGGAAAATTCGTTTGGGATAATTTATATAATCTACAATATTGTCACGAACGTCTAAATTAGTCGTGCATTCAATTCCTACTGGTTTATTGAATGCCAAATAAACTAGTTTTTCGCGTTGTTCTCGTATTAGTTTTCCATCAATTCGAACTTCATCTGATGGAGCAACTTTTGTACCTAGTTCAGGAACCACGCCATTTATGGTAACGCGACCTTCGTCAATTAGTTTATCGGCTTCTCTGCGAGAGCAATATCCTGTTTCTCCGATAAATTTGTTGAGTCGCTTTAGATTTTCTTCCATACCGCAAAGTTAATTAGAAAATCGGTTGGTAGGTAATTTGATAATTAAAAAGAAATGTATTTTTATTAAGACTTGGTGATGAAGGAACTTATTTTTTCAAATAATGCTTCGTCGTTCATACTGTGTCCTAAACCTTTCGTTTCAATAAATAGAGCTTCTTTCCAGGCTTTTGCATTCTTTTTAGCTTCTGCAAATGCTACTACGACATCTTCAATGTCATGTGCAATAAGTCCTTTAAGATTAGGTTCATTTGAAAATAATAGCCCTTCGATTTCTTTATTGCTGAGGTTAAAATTCTCTTTATAGTAATTTACTAATCCGATATTTACTTTGGAATTCAAACCTAATAATGTGACATAATTCTCAAAAATTACTTTGAAATCCGAAGGCGCACCTAAAACCACTATTTTATCGACACTTTTATTTTTATGTATAGTTTGATAGTGCAAACATGCTTTTCCCCCTATAGAATGACCAACAAGGATAGTAGGAGGATACATTTTTGCAACATGGTCAATAAATTCGGTATATTTATGGGCGTTAAAATCTCGTCCACTTGACAATCCATGTGCCGGTGCATCAATTGCTATAATGGTATAACCTGATTTTAATAGGTAGGGTAAGGCTTTTTTCCATCGGGCTGAATTACTCTCCCAACCATGAATTAAAAAAAGTACGGTTTCGTTCCCTTTCCATATATAGGTTTGAATTGTTTTCCCTTTAAAATCAAAAGCAACGGCTTCTGCGCTTTTAAGAACTTCAGGAATAGCGTCGATTTGAATTTTTCCTTTTCTTGGGGTGCTAAAAATAGTATATGCTTTTTGAACTGCTTTTTTGGGAGCGACAAAACTGAGTGCATTGATATAAAATCCAATGGATTTTGCGAAAAGGAGGTATTTTAATTTCTTCATAATAAAAAAGCCACGTTAGGAACGTGGCTTTGTATGATTAAAATTTAGAAAATAATTTTTCCATTTTTTCTCTTTCTTCATCGGCCAGACTGCTATCTACTAAAATCCTTCCTGAATGCTCGTCGGTAATGATTTTTTTTCTTGAAGCAATTTCCACTTGTGTTTGGGGTGGAATAGTAAAGAAGGAACCTGCAGAAGCACCTCTTTCAATAGAAACCACTGCCAATCCGTTACGAACGCTAGTTCTGATTCTAGTGTAAGCAGCTAATAATCTTTCTTCGATTTGCGCTTGGTATTCGGCTGATTTTTCAGACAAGAAAGTTTCTTCTTTCTCAGTTTCAGACATAATTGCTTGCAATTCTGTCTTTTTGTGTTTCAAGTGATTACTTTTAGTATCTAATTTTTCTTTAGATTGGTTGATCACTTCTTTTTTGTGTTCAATAGTCGCTTTCATTTCTTTAATTTGCTTTTCAGCCAATTGAATTTCAAGCTCTTGGAATTCTACTTCTTTAGTTAAAGAGTTGAATTCTCTATTGTTACGAACAGTTTCCTGTTGCTTAATATATCTTTTCATCGACTCGTTATGTTCATCAATAGCTATTTTTTTAGCTTTAATTTGATCTTCGATAACAGTCAAATCATTTTTAAGTTTTTCTAAACGAGTGCTTAAACCAGCAACTTCATCTTCTAAATCTTCCACTTCTAAAGGAAGTTCTCCTCTAACATTTCTGATTTCGTCAATTCTTGTGTCAATTAATTGCAAATCATACAATGCTCTTAATTTGTCTTCTACACTTAGTTCTTTTGTATTCGCCATAATAATTTATAAGTACTTAACTGGAATTGTATTTTCTTCCGATAAAATGATTGCAAAATTAAGGATTTTTTTTCTAAGAAAATCAACAATATAATTTTTTGTATACCTTTCACTCTCAAAATGACCAATATCGGCTAAAATAATTTGTTTTTCTGCCTCATAAAACTGGTGGTACTTCAAATCGGCAGTTAAAAACACATTGGCACCAGCCGAAATAGCATTTGCAATAGCGAAACTTCCAGCGCCTCCCAAAAGGGCTACTTTTTTTATCGGTATTCCAATAAAATCAGAATGCCTAATGGCATCGCACTGCATTTTTTCTTTTACAAATAACAAAAATTCCTTTTCATTCATAGGTTTTTCTAGTTCTCCAATTAAACCCATGCCAATATTTTGATGTTTATTTTGTAAAACGGTTATTTCATAAGCCACTTCTTCGTAAATATGATTTTCAAATAAGGTTTTTAATATTTTACTTTCTAATTGCTTTTCAAAAGTTACCTCAATTTTAATTTCATCTGCATCAACCAATTCAAATCGGTTACCAATTACAGGATTACAGCTTTCATCGCCCAAATAGGTTCCCTTTCCTGAAGATGTAAAACTACAATTTTTGTAGTTCCCGATTGTCCCAGCGCCAGCTTCAAAAAGCGCATTTCTTACTTTTTCAACATTTTCAGCAACGGTGAAAGTGACTAGTTTTCTGATATGATTTTCTTTTGGAATTAATATTTTAGTGTTTATTAAACCCAATGCATTTCCAAATATTTTATTCACCCCTTCCGGATGATTATCTAAAGCAGTGTGAACGGCATAAATAGCAATATTATTTTGGATCGCTTTTATGACAGCCCTTTCCACATAATTTTTCCCAGTTATTTTCTTTAAACCCGAGAATAATATGGGGTGAAAACAAACAATTAAGTTGCAGTTTTTAGCAATTGCCTCCTCAATTACACTTTCTAAGGCATCATGACAAACTAAAATTCCGGTAGTTTCAGTTTCTAAATTTCCAACTAATAATCCCACATTGTCAAAATCTTCAGCATAAGCTAAAGGAGCCAATTCTTCAAGTAGTGGAATGATATCTTTAATTTTATACATACTTGTATTTTTGATTTTACAAATTAACGAAAAAACATTTCAACTTTTTTATAAAGATAAAATAGTATACTTTCGTAGTATGAATTTAATTCGAAAAATAGTATTCCCATTTGCCATACTATATGGTTTAGTAACATCATTACGGAATTTTCTGTACGATGCAGGAATATTAAAATCCTTTTCTTTTAATTTGCCAGTTATTGTGGTTGGAAATTTAAGTGTTGGAGGAACTGGGAAAACGCCTCAAATCGAATATTTAATTCGACTTTTATCCGATAAATACAAAGTTGCCGCCTTAAGTAGAGGTTATAAAAGAAAAACTACGGGATTTATTTTGGCTGATGCCAATGCCAATGCTGAAATAATTGGAGATGAACCTTTTCAATATTATACAAAATTTCCAAACATCCAGGTCGCTGTTGATGCTGATCGGAAAAATGGAATTGAACAATTGCTTTCCAATTCGAGGCAACCCGAAGTAGTTTTGTTGGATGATGCCTACCAACATCGCAAGGTTAAAGCAGGTTTTTATATTTTATTAACTTCGTATAATGAATTGTATTCTGATGATTTTCAGTTACCTACAGGAAATTTAAGAGAAAATAGGAGTGGAGCAAAACGAGCAAATGTAATTGTAGTAACCAAATGTCCATCTGATTTATCGGAACAAGAACAAGAAGTTATAAAAATCAAATTATCAATTTTGCCAAATCAAACTTTGTTTTTTTCCACAATTGAATTTGACGAGTATGTATATTCTGAAAATGGAAAATTAAAAGTTTCAGAACTTCAAAATGTTGATCAATTACTTTTGGCAGGAATAGCAAAACCTCAATCTTTTTTTGCACATTTACAAAGTAATAATAAAGAATGTTTGGCCTATTCAGATCATCACCAATTTACAAAAAAAGACCTTTTAGAAATTAAAAATAAAGCTCAAAACAAGATCGTTATTACTACTGAAAAAGATTTTGTTAGATTAAAAGGAAGCCTACCAATAGAGCAACTTTTTTATCTTCCAATAAAAACCAAACTTCTTTTTGAAAGTGATAATTTCGATAAAATCATAACCAATTATGTGGAATCTAGTACAAGAATCGGTTGATTATATTAAATCCAAAACGAACCATTTCGAGCCTGAATATGGTATAATATTAGGATCTGGATTAGGCAGTATTACTGACGATATTCAAATTCAATTTACTTTACCGTATTCTGAAATTCCTAATTTTCCTGTTTCAACTGTTCAAGGTCATAAAAGCGCATTGGTTTTTGGCACCATTGGAGATAAAAAGGTTATGGCCATGCAAGGCCGATTCCATTTCTATGAAGGCTACTCGATGAAAGAAGTAACTTTTCCAGTAAGAGTCATGAAATATTTAGGAATTGAAAAATTAGTGGTATCTAATGCTTCTGGTGGAGTGAATCCTAATTATAAAGTAGGGTCAATAGTTATTATTAAAGATCATATTAATATGATGCCTGAACATCCTTTGCGCGGAAAAAATGACGAGCGATTTGGGCCTAGATTTGTAAATATGAGTGAGCCTTATTCTAAAAATATGATCATTAAGGCTAAGGAATTGGCTCAAAAATTAAATATTGCTGTTCTAGATGGCGTTTACATGGGATTGCAAGGACCAACATTTGAAACTTTATCTGAATATAGAATGGTGAAATTTTTAGGCGCAGATTGCGTGGGGATGTCCACTGTTCCTGAAGTAATTGTAGCGAAACACATGGGCATGGAATGTTTTGGTATTTCTGTAATTACCGATATGGGGGATGAAGATAATATTGAAGAAGTGAATCATTCCGAAGTTCTTAAAGCCGCAGAACAAGCAGAACCCTATCTATGTGAATTGATTAAAGAACTAATTATTAACTATTAATTATTGCTCTAAGCTAGTCTTTTGGAATTCAAAAGTAGGATTAGGTCAATAATTCTTGAAGAATATCCTATTTCATTGTCATACCAACCTACGACTTTGACCATTTTATCAATTACCGAGGTCAATTGAGCATCAAAAATGCAGGAATGAGTGTTGCCAATAACATCTACAGATACTATTGGATCTTCCGTATAATCTAATATCCCTTTATAGTTGGTTTGGGAAGCCTTTTTAAAAGCAGCATTAATTTCATCAATAGATACTTGTCTTTTTACATTAAAGGTGATATCGGTTAGTGAACCATCTGGTACAGGAACACGAATTCCACAACCTCCAATTTTCCCTTCAAATTTCGGAAAGATTTTTGTTAATGCTTTTGCTGCTCCAGTGGTTGTTGGAACTATAGATTGAGAAGCGCCACGAGCTCTTCTTAGGTCTTTGTGGGGTTGATCGTGTAAACTTTGGTCGGTGGTATAAGAGTGAACTGTAGTTATATAAGCCTGTTCAATTCCACACAATTCGTCAATGATTTTTATCATTGGTGCGGCATTATTTGTGGTGCAACTAGCATTGGAAATAATTGTTTCCTGTCCGTTTATAATCGATTCATTAACCCCTAAAACCACAGTTTTTATGGAGTCCACCTCAGAAGGTGCTGTCAAAATTACTCTTTTAGCTCCGGCGGATAGGTGAGCGTTTATTTCATCAAAAGTTTTGTACTTTCCTGAGGATTCAATTACAATATCGATATCTATTGACTTCCAATCTAAATTTGAAATTGATTTTTCATGAAAAAATAAATATGATTTTCCATTCACAACAATTGTGTCATCTGTATAACCGCACTCATAGGGAAGTTTACCGTGAATACTATCATATTTAATAAGATGCGCCATTGTTTTGTTGTCGGCAATATCATTAATTGCAACAATTTCAATAGAGGGATGGTTGATTAACAGTCGAAATAAATTTCTACCAATTCTCCCGAATCCATTTATGGCAATTCTTGTTTTTTGATTCATTTAAATTTTGAATTCAAACTAATTAAAGTATGTGTTTTTGAGCTTTATAAGAGGAACGAACTAACGGCCCACTTTCAACATGTCGGAAGCCTAATTCTAGTCCGAATTGTTCGTATTTTGCAAATTGTTCTGGAGTAATAAATTCTTTTACAGGCAGGTGTTTTTTGCTAGGTTGCAGGTATTGTCCGATGGTAACCACATCAACATTTGCTTGACGTAAATCTCTTAAGGTTTGAAATACTTCTTCTTCAGTTTCTCCTAAACCAAGCATAATTCCTGATTTAGTTCTATTGATTCCTTTTTCTTTTAGGTATCTTAAAACTTCCATGCTTCGGTCGTATTTTGCTTGTATTCTCACTTCACGAGTTAATCGGCGAACAGTTTCTATATTATGAGATACCACTTCAGGATTAGCTTCAACAATTCGATCAATATTTCTTTCAATACCTTGAAAATCAGGAATCAATGTTTCTAATGTTGTAATTGGATTCATTCTTCGAATTGCTTTTATTGTTTCAATCCAAATTATTGATCCTCCATCTTTTAAATCATCTCGATCTACACTCGTAATCACTGCATGTTTAATATTCATTATTTTTATGGAGCGAGCTACTTTTTCAGGTTCATCCCAATCTACTGTTTCTGGTCTTCCGGTTTTAACCCCGCAAAATCCACAAGAACGAGTACAGACATTCCCAAGAATCATAAAAGTAGCCGTTCCTTCCCCCCAGCATTCGCCCATATTAGGACAACTGCCTGAAGTACAGATTGTATTGAGTTGGTATTTATCCACTAAACCTCGAAGTTCAGTATATTTTTCACCAATAGGCAATTTCACTTTTAGCCATTTTGGCTTTCCTGTAGGTAGTACATTTTCTAAAACAGATTCCATAATCGGTATTTTATGGTGCAAATATACGGAAAGTAGTTATTAAAAAAACGGTTTTTGATTCGTAATTCGTTTATAAATTACTAATCAAAAACCGAAATTTCAACGTCTTTTAATAAGTTGTTTTAATCTAATTTGACGAGTATAGGTAAGTTATAATAGGTACGGACCGGATGACCTCCAATCATTCCAGGAGTCCATTTCGTTTTTAGTGAGTTTAGCACTCGTACCGCTTCTTTTCCTAATCCGTAACCAGGATCTCGAGTTACTTTTATATTCGACATCGAGCCATCTTCTTCAATTACAAAAGCCACATAAACACTAATTGTTTGATCTCCTTCGATTTCCGGTTTTTCAAAATTATTACCTACGTAAGAATAAAACTTATTTATTCCACCAGGAAATTCAGGTTGTTTGTCTAGCAAATTGGTGATAACAGGAACCTCCGATTTTGTAGGAGTTGTATCAATAGAACCACCACTATTAATTGGAATTGTGTTGATAGTTCCTGTTGGTGAACCAGTATCTGTTGGAGCTGTTTTTCCAATATCTTTGGTTTTGTTCACTTCATCTGTAGGTTCATATCTCACTATAGTTGGATTTATTAAATCTTTTTTTGAATTAATAATTTGAGGTTTTTTCTTTTCAATTGGAGCAATCGTTTTTTTGGGTTCCTCAATTCTTTTGTTTTCAAATTTTACTAGGTGAAGGTCTGGATAAACTATTGGAGTTTCTTTAACTACTAATTTAGAATTGAATGAACTTAGTAAAAATACTATTCCAGAGATTGAAATAATAAATAATAAACCAAAAAAGAAAGCCGTGATGGTGTTCACAGAGTCGTTTTTTCTTAATTGATAAGCGCCATATTCTTTGTTTTTTCCTTCGAAAACTAGGTTAGTCCACCCGTTTTCATAAATACTAACTTTTGACATAATTTTGAGTTTAATGGTTAGGTAGTATTACATCATAATTATGGCTTTTACCTTATAACGATAAAAGCAAATGCGATATTATAAAATGGAGATTTATTTTAGATAATTTCAATTACTCCCTAGTTTGTATTATTTCAGCCAGTAATTTTTTTGCTCTAAGAATTTTAATTTTTACGTTACCTAAGGGCTCGTCCAGTTGGTTTGCAATTTCTTGGTAACTCAATTCTTGAAAATAGCGCAACTGAATTACTTCTTGATAATGGGGTTTTAATTCTTTAATATATCGCAATAACCGAGATAAATTTTGTTCGGTAATCAATTTGTCTTCAGCTGAGGGAGTTGAATCAGCAATATTGTAAGCACGATAATCCTCTTCATCGGTAATATCGATAAAAAAAGTTGCTTTTTTCTTTCGTAATAGATCAAGGTGAACATTTTTTGCAATTGCAATTAACCAAGTATTGAATTGAAATTCAGAGTTGTAAGTGGCTAGTTTATCAAATGCTTTAGCGAAGGTTTCAATGGTAATATCTTCAGCTTCTGTTTCGTTTTCAGTTCGTTTAAGCATAAATCCATATACTTCATTCCAATAAAAATCCAACAAAAAAGTAAAGGCAACTTGATCGCCTAATTTTGCTTTTTCAATGGTTTTGATTATTTCCAATGTACTGGTTTTGAGAAACTGTTAGATACAAATATATTCAATTGGGTGAATATAAATGCTATCTCTATAATTGGATACCAATACATCACGTCTTTCTCTTTTAATTTACCAGCTGAAAATCCTAAAACAATCCAGGTGAATAAGTATCTAAAACCGATTAAACTCAATACAATTATCCATTGGTATTGAAAAGCTAGAAGTACTATTGGAACAATAAAAAATAATATTTGTGATATAAAAAATACAGAAAGTTGAATTCTATCAAATGGTTTGTAAAAGGATGCCGTAGCCACATGTCGTTGCTTTAGTGCTTTCCAATCGTTGTAATTTTTTTTTGGCTCACTATAAGTAAAACTTTCAGCAGCATAGCAACAAGAAGTGTTACTGCCTTTACTGGCTTGATTAACGAATAAATCATCGTCACCAGAACGGATTTTCATGTGATCAATAAATCCATTTACTTTAAAAAATTCTTCTTTTTTATAGGCTAAATTTCTACCAACTCCCATGTACGGGCGACCGATTTTTGCCCAAGAAAAATATTGTGTGGCATTAAGTAGGGTGTCAAAGCGAATAATTTTATTAAGAAACGATCCCTTGACTTTTTCATAGGCTCCATAGCCTAGAACAAAGGTTTTGTGAAGAGTAAATTGCGAACTCATGAAAGTGATCCAATCTTTAGAAGTTGGGTAACAATCGGCATCTGTAAAAAGCAAATAGTCTTTTGTTGCCGCTTTGATTCCAAGAGTTAATGCGAACTTTTTATTTCCCCAAAAGGCTTCGTTATTAACTACTTTAACCAATTTCATATTTGAATATTGCTTTTCAAATTCTTCAAATATATCTAACGTTGCATCGCTGGAAGCATCGTCAATTAAGATAATTTCAAAGTCAGGGTAATTTTGTTCCGCCAATAAGGGAATGAATTTAACCACATTTTCCTCTTCGTTTTTAGCACAAACAATTACAGAAATTGGAATTCTTTTAGGAGATATTTTTTGATTTTTTGCAAAAGAAAATTTAGAAAATACAATGGTATAATAAAAAAGTTGCACCGCAACAATAACAATAAAAATGTAAAATAATGTGATTAACATATGTAATTTCCCTCTTTTTTGGATGTGTGCAAAGGTATGAATTCAAATAGGAATTTCAAACAATGATTTTGCTTTTAAAATAAAAAAAACGAACAATTTTAAATTTAGATAATGTTTACTTCGGCTTCAATATAGATTCCAAATTTCTGAAAAATAGTATCTTGAATTTCCTTAGATACATTAAGAATATCTTGCCCGCTGGCATTACCATAATTCACTAGCACTAAAGCTTGATTTTTATGAATTCCGGCATCTCCATAGCGTTTTCCTTTGAAGCCTGCTTGTTCAATCAGCCAACCTGCAGGAACTTTCACTTCGGTTTCTGAAATTTCATAAAACTTCATTTCAGGAAATTTTTTATGTATTGGCTCAAATTCAGATTTTAATACAATTGGATTTTTAAAAAAGCTACCGCTATTTCCAAGTACTTTCGGATCTGGTAATTTGCTCTGACGAATTGAAATTACGGCATTACTAACGTCTTTAAGTGTTGGTTTTTTGATATTTAATTTTTCTAATTCAGATGAAATATCTCCATAAGAAATATTAATTTTATGATTGCGTTTAGTCAATTTGTAAACTACCGAAGTAATTATGAATTGGTCCTTTACTTCATTTTTGAATATGCTTTCACGATAACCAAAATGGCATTCTGCATTTTCGAAACTCTTCATTTCCATCGAATCAATTTTCATTGCTGAACAAGAAACGAAAGTGTCTTTTATCTCAGTCCCATAGGCCCCAATGTTTTGAACTGGAGTGGTTCCAACATTTCCTGGAATTAATGACATGTTTTCGAGTCCACCAAAATCATTATCAATAGTCCACATTACAAACTCATGCCAATTTTCACCTGCTTGGCTTTCCACCCAAACAAAATCATCATTCTCCTCAATTATTTTTTTTCCTTTTAAATCAATATGGATTACCAAAGAATCAATATCTTTTGTTAAAAGCATATTACTTCCACCACCTAAAATAAACTTATTTTTTGTTTTATTTTCAGCTAAAACCAATTTTAGTTCCTCGATTGAATGAACTGCAACAAATTGTTTTGCCTTGGCTTCAATGCCAAAAGTATTGTAGTTTTTTAAAGAAAAATGATTTTGAATTTCCATTTTTATATTATTAAAAGTATAAAACAAAGGTACTTTAAACCAATTTAAATTTATAATTTATTTAATCTGTATATAATCCCCGATTTAAAAATTCTAAAAGTGGCTTTAAAAGGATTAATTTTTCTGCAGTATCTTTAATAAAATTTGGTTTTGTTAATTCGAGATCGTCAAATTTATGAATTGATACAAAACTTTTAAGTTTCAAAAATTCGATGGCCGGATGGTCTTTTTCAAAATCTTTAGGTCCATTTTTTAATGAATTTGTCTCGGTAATATTCAAGCCTGAAAATACTTTTTTGAATTTTGTATCTCCTAAAATAGCTTCTAAATCTTCATAAAAAAAGGTTATCTCTTTACGTATTTTCCTCAAATCGTCATTTTCTGGTCCATACATTCCGCCAGCAAAAAAACAATTTCCTTTTTCAATATGAATGTAGTAACCAGGACCATTGTTATTTCCATGGTTGGTATTCATCCAAATTCCCATGTGTGTTTTGTAGGGATCTTTATTTTTTGAAAAACGAATGTCGCGGTTAATCCTAAAAGTGCAGTTCTTTACTTCTAATAGTTCTAAGCTGGCATCTTGCGGCTTCAAAATTTCTAGAAAGCCTTGAATTAATTGGTGGTATTCTTTTTTATATTCTTCGTAGCGCTTTTTATTGTTCAAAAACCAATCTCTATTATTATTGGATTTTAAATCTTCTAGAAAATGTAATGATTTTTCTGAAATCATAATTTATTGTAGTTGTTTTGTCAAATCTTCCTCACTAATAAAGCCATTGTGTTTCCATACAATTTGATTGTTTTTATAGATAAATAGTGTTGGAAGTTCATCTATTTTTAATTGAGCTATTAGCGTTTTATTCTCGTCTGCATTTAATCTAACAATGGTAACTGTATCTGCCATTTCTTTTTGCATTTTAATTAAAAATGGGGACATTTTCTTACATGGTGCACACCATTCTGCATAAAAATCGATAAGAACAATTTTATCGGTTTTGAGTAAATCATTGTATTCTTGACTACACATTCCAACAATTTTATCGTTTGGAACAGACAATCCTGCGGCATTCCACTTCATTATTCCACCTTGTAGTTCAAAAATTTTATTAAAACCCAATTCTGCTAATCTCTCAGCGGCTTTTTTACTTCTTCCACCGCTCATACAATAAACAAAAATTGGTTTTGACTTGTCATATTTGGTAATATTACTTTCAAAAGTAGTTCCATTCCAATCGATATTTACAGCATTCTCAATATGTTGTCCAGCATATTCTTCAGGAGAACGAACATCAATAATGGTAGGTTGTGGAATTGATTTTATTTTGGCAGAAAAATTAACTGCTGCAATAGATTCATATTTGGCAGTAGTTTGACCATTGCAACTTATGAATAGGAATCCAATAAAAAGTAGATTTAATAAGTTTGATTTCATAGTAGTAATTTTAAATTTTAATAAAGGAAATGTATAATATTGGGATCTCAAAATTATAAGTTAAATATTTTATAGCTCTGATGAGTTGATTTAATAATAGTTTCAGTTCGTTCGGGATGAGTATCTGATATAAAAAGTTGACCAAAATCAGAATTATTGACCATTTCAATTATTTTTTCAACCCGAGATTCATCTAGTTTATCAAAAATATCATCGAATAATAAAATAGGATTTTCACCGGAATTCTTTTTTACAAATTCAAACTGAGCCAATTTCAATGCGATTAAAAAAGATTTTTGTTGCCCTTGTGATCCAAATTTTTTTATAGGATAATGATCAATTTCAAATGACAAATCGTCCTTGTGTATTCCAGCACTTGTGTATTGTAAAACTCTATCTTTATTGATGCTTTCTTGTAATAACTGTAGTAAATCTTTTTCAAATAATTGACTTTCATAAACCAACTGTACTGTTTCTGCAGAACCTGTAATTGTTTGATGGTGTTTGTTGAAAATAGGAACAAAATCAGCTAAGAAATGGTTTCTTTTTTCAAATATTATTTTCCCTAATTCGTCCAATTGTTGGTTATAAATTGACAATGTATCAGTTTCAAATACCTGATTTAGTGCAAAATATTTCAATAAAGCATTTCGCTGACTTAGTGTTTTTTGGTATTGAATTAATTGATTTAAGTAGGTGGTATCCAATTGAGAAATTACTGTGTCAATGAACTTTCTTCTAGTTTCACTCCCTTCAACAATTAAATCTCTATCGGCAGGTGAAATTATTACCAATGGTATGAATCCAATATGTTCTGAGAATTTATCGTATTGTTTTCCGTTGCGTTTTAGAATTTTCTTTTGCCCTTTTTTTAAACTGCAAATTACAATTTCAGCTCTTTCCTTTTTCTCAAATTCGCCCTCAATCACAAAAAACTCTTCTCCGTGTTTTATATTTTGAACTGCAAGCGGATTAAAGTAACTTTTGCCATAGGACAAATGAAAAATAGCATCTAATACATTGGTTTTTCCGATACCATTTTTTCCAACAAAACAATTTATTTTATTGTCAAAATCGAAATTGGCTTCCGAAAAATTTTTGTAGTTGTATAAAGAAATTTTTTTAAGATACATTCTGTAAAACGGGTAGAATAGGAGAGATTTTTGTTTCTAATTTTGGTTTTATTATATCGGTGCAAATTATTGAAAATTATTCATAAAACCTCATTTTTATCAATTTGAATTCTAAATATTTTTGTATTTTGATTAAATGCAGATCATAATTGAGTAAATGTTACTTTTATTTGAATTTAAACGCATTTTTTTTATGACAGTTTGAATAAAAATTTTATTTTTGCCACTCACTAATTTAAATTATAATGGCAACGTACAATAAAAGAGGCTATAAAACTCCAAAAGAAAAAGTTGAAAACGACACTCCAGTTGAAAATATAATTATTGATGAAAAAGACAGCACGACTGCAGGTGTCTTTAATTCATTAGATCAAACCGCTTCAAAGACAGAAGAATTTGTCGCAAAACATCAAAAAACTATTTTTGGAATTGTTGCTGCAGTTGCAATAGTTACTGTTGGTTATGTTTTATTCCAAAAATTTGTTGCTGAACCTAAAGAAGATAATGCAGCTAGTGAAATGTTTTTGGCGCAGCAAAATTTCCAAAAAGCAACCGATGGAACTAAAAGCGATTCATTATACAATTTAGCACTTAAAGGTTCTGAAGGGAAGTTTGGTTTTATTGATATCGCTTCTAAATATGAAGGTACTGATGCAGGAAATTTAGCTAATTATTATGCAGGTATGGCTTACCTTAATACCGGTAAATACAATGAAGCTATTTCATATTTGGAAAAATTTAAATCAGAAGATGTGGTATTAAGTACACTAGCAATAGGTGCTATCGGTGATGCTCATGCTCAAAAAAATCAAGCAAAAGAAGCTTTAGGTTTTTACTTGAAAGCAGCTGAAAACAATAAAAACGAATTTACAACCCCTCGTTTTTTATTAAAAGCGGGTCAAATTGCTTTAGAGTTGAACCAAAAAGCAGATGCATTAAAATATTTTACTGAAATTAAAGAAAAATACGAAGCAACTCCTGAAGCGGCTAATATTGATGCTTTAATCGGTTTATCTCAATAGGAATTTTAGAGATCTGATTTCAGACTTCGGATTCTAAAATTTTACAATAATGGCTACTGCTAATAAAAATTTATCAAATTACGATAAGAACACAATCCCAAGCGCGAAAAATTTTCGGTTTGGGATTGTTGTTTCTGAATGGAACCCAGAAATAACTCAGGGATTATTCTCTGGCGCTGAAAAGGCATTGCTGGATTGTGGTGCACTTCCTAATAACATAATTCGATGGGATGTTCCAGGAAGTTTCGAATTGGTTTTCGGAGCTAAAAAAATGATTGAAACTCAAAATTTAGATGCGATCATTGTAATTGGTTGTGTCATTAAAGGAGAAACAATGCATTTCGAATTTGTTTGTGACGGGGTAACACAAGGTGTTAAAGATCTAAATATTAAATATGACGTTCCTGTAATTTTTTGTTTGTTGACGGATAATAACGAACAACAATCAATCGATAGAAGTGGAGGAATTCATGGCAATAAAGGAACAGAAGCAGCAATTGCAGCATTAAAAATGGCCAATTTAAAGCGACTAGCCAATTTGAAATAAATAATTTACAATTGCTTGATTTAATTTAATAAAACCTCTATATTTTAGAGGTTTTATTTTTATAATTTTGGTATGAAAGCCAACGAAAATTAGTTAAATTTGTCAATTCACGATTAACCCTAACAATAATTTATATTAATGTCGAGTATTATTCAATTGCTTCCAGATCATGTTGCCAATCAAATTGCGGCAGGAGAAGTTGTTCAAAGACCCGCTTCTGTGGTCAAGGAATTACTTGAAAATGCGGTAGATGCAAAAGCCACCGACATTAAATTAATAATTAAAGACGCTGGAAAATCACTAGTTCAAGTTATTGATAACGGCCAGGGTATGAGTGTTACCGATGCTCGCTTGTGTTTTGAACGCCATGCAACTTCTAAAATCCGTCAAGCAGAAGATTTATTTTCATTGCACACCAAAGGGTTTCGTGGAGAAGCACTTGCTTCTATAGCAGCTATTGCTCATGTAGAAATGAAAACCAAGCAGGAACAAGAAGAATTAGGAACTCACATTGTTATTGAAGGTAGTAAATTTGTATCGCAAGATGTTGCAGTATTACCCAAGGGAACTTCTTTTTCAGTTAAGAATTTGTTTTTTAATATTCCCGCACGTCGTAATTTCTTGAAATCAGAAACGGTGGAGCACCGACATATAGTTGATGAATTTCAAAGAGTGGCATTGGCACATCCAAATATTCATTTTACTTATTTTCATAATGGAAGTGAATTGTTCAATTTACCTCAATCCAATACAAGACAACGAATTGTTAATATTTTCTCGGGCAAAACCAATGAAAAACTAGTTCCTGTTAATGAAGAGACGGAAATACTTACTGTTGAAGGATTTGTAAGTAAACCAGAATTTGCTAAAAAAAATAGGGGAGAACAGTTTTTCTTTGTGAACGATCGTTTTATAAAAAGTGGCTATTTGCACCATGCAGTTATGGCTGCCTATGAAGGGTTGCTTAAAGACGGTAATCAACCAAGTTATTATTTATATTTGAATGTTCCACCGAATACCATTGATATCAATATTCATCCTACCAAAACTGAAATTAAATTTGATGATGAACATGCGCTATATGCAATATTAAGATCCGCGATAAAACACAGTTTAGGTCAGTTTAATGTCGCCCCAGTATTAGATTTTGATAGGGATTCGAATTTAGATACCCCTTATAATTATAGAGATCAAGAGGCGGCAACACCCACAATTCAAATTGATGGAAATTTCAATCCATTTTCTGAGACTACCCCTAATAAGCATTTCACTACCCCAAGAAAAACGGAAACCACCGCTAATTGGGAGAGTTTGTATGTTGGTTTAAAGCACGATACTGAAGAAATTAGCAATGTAGAATTTGAAAGTGATGAAGTAACAGGATCATTATTTAATGAAAATGAAATTGAACAGGCGTCGAATAAGATGTATCAAATTCATAAAAAGTACATTGTAAACCCCATAAAATCAGGTATGGTGATTATTGATCAGAATCGCGCCCACCAACGAGTTTTGTACGAGCAATTTCTGACGAATATGACGGTTCATCAAGCTTTGAGTCAGCAATTATTATTTCCATTAAATTTGTTTTTCTCTAAAATTGAGATGAAATTAATTTCAGAATTACAACTTTCATTAGTCAATACCGGATTCGTTTTTGATGCTAGTAATGAAGATCATTTGGTAATTACTGGTTTACCGGTTAATGTAACTGAAAGTGAAGTTTCAAACGTTTTAGAGCAATTGTTGAGCGATTTAAGTGATGGAATTCCAGATTCTAGTTTTAGTCAAAATGATAGTATTGCCAAATCAATGGCGAAGAGTTTAGCGGTTAAAACGGGTGCTTATTTAACTGAGAAGGAACAAGAAAATTTAGTAAATGGACTTTTTGCTTGCAAGGATCCTAGTGTTTCGCCATTTCAAAAACCAACATTCATCACGATGCGTGTGGAAGACATCGATAAAAAGTTCACATTATGAGAAACGTAACAGAGGTAGTTAAGCAATTAATTATAGTAAATATATTATTTTTTATAGGAACTGAATTTCTAGGTGACATTGCCTATAAATTCTTGTCTTTGTACTATCCAGAGAATCCGGATTTCAATTATTGGCAGCCCATAACTCATATGTTTATGCATGGAAATTTGATGCATATTTTCTTTAATATGTTTGCTTTATTTTCATTTGGTTCTGCTTTAGAACAAATTTGGGGTGCTAAAAAATTCTTATTTTTCTATATTTCTTGCGGCTTAGGAGCTGCATTAGTTCATATCATTTCAAACTATTATTTTTTCCACGAAGGATTGAATACATTGGTAGCCCATGGAATTCCTAAAGGAGAAATATTAAAAATAATGGGTGAGGGCAAGTACGATTCAAGATGGACCGAACTTCTTTCAAAATCTAATTTTGAAAGTTTTACTGCTGCTTTTGTGACTCCTGCTGTGGGAGCATCTGGTGCAATTTACGGAATTTTGGTTGCCTTTGCATTCATGTTCCCAGATGCTGAATTGGCTTTAATGTTTATTCCAATTCCTATAAAAGCCAAGTACTTTGTACCAGTTATTGTTGGTTTAGACTTGTTTTCTGGAGTTACAGGTTTTTCAGTTTTTGGTGGGGGAATAGCCCACTTTGCTCACGTTGGTGGCGCTTTATTTGGGTTTTTGATGGTATGGTATTGGAAGAAAAATCAGTTTAATGCCAATCGGTGGAATTAATATTTTGTTGATGAATATAATTGAAGATTTAAAATTACAATTTAAGATTGGTGATGTATTGACCAAATTGATATTTTGGAACATTGCCATTTTTGCTATTGCAAGTGTTGTATTCGGAATTTTACCTTTATTTAAAATCAGTATTGATTTCTTAAGTTATGTGAGTTTATCTTCCAATCCAATTGATTTACTTTGGAAACCCTGGTCGATTTTTACCTTTGCATTTTGTCATTCGTCGATTTTACATATTCTGTTTAATTTAATTATGTTGCATTTTGCAGGCAGGTTATTTCTAATTTTTTTTAATCAAAAACAATTATTAAGTTTATATTTTGTGGGTTCTCTTTTTGCGGGACTCATTTTTGTACTTAGTTATATGTTTTTTCCTGCGTTGGCAAATGTTTCTACCGCCTTGGTTGGAGCGTCTGCTTCAGTAATGGCAATTTTATTTGCAACGGTTACCTACTCACCTTCAATGAATATCCGTTTATTACTTTTTGGCAATGTAAAATTATGGCACATTGCTTCTGTTCTAATAGTAATTGATTTATTTCAACTCCCAATGGAAAATACGGGAGGACATTTAGCACACATAGGTGGCGCTTTTTTTGGTTATATTTACATCCGATTATTAAAAAACGGAATCGATATTTGTAATTGGTTTACATCCCTATTAGATTTTTTTTCAATTATATTTGGGAGCAGGAAATCTAAACCATTTAAAAAAGTACATCGAACATATAAAGCTCCAGTGGTAAAAAGAGCCTCTAAAATTGTATCAAAGGATAAAGTACAGCAACAAATTGACGAAATATTAGATAAAATTAGTCAATCTGGTTATGATAGTTTGTCATCAGAAGAAAAAGAATTTTTGTTTAAAGCAGGTAAATAATAGGATTTATTTTAATGAAGAAGCTTTCTTGGATAAATAAAATAATGTTTGTTGTTAATATAGTTTTGGCTGTATTGACCTTCGTTGCTTATGTTTTGCCTTTCCTTGCGCCAAAGTTATTCCCTATATTATCTGCCTTAACATTAATATTACCTCTATTTTTAATACTTAATGGTGTTTTTTTTATTTATTGGGGAATTCAAGTAAAAAGACAAATTCTTTTGCCCGCAGTAGTATTATTATTGGGAATAACTTTCATAAATAAATTTTACAAATTTGCCGCAACCGACTTACCCAAATCGGACAAAGATTTCGTAGTAATGAGTTATAATGTAAGGTTGTTTAATTTATTTAAATGGCTAAATGATGATAATGTACCTTCGGAGATTCGCAATTTTATAAACGAGCAAAATCCCGATATACTTTGTATACAAGAGTTTTCTAATGCGGCGAAAATAGATTTAAAAATATACCCTTACCAATTTGTTTTCATGCAAGGAGATAATATAAAAACAGGTCAAGCTATTTTTTCTAAATATCCAATTATAGATGAAGGAAATTTGGTTTTTCCAAACTCCAATAACAATGCTATTTTTGCGGATATTAAGAAAGGAAAAGACATTATTAGGGTCTATAATATGCATTTACAATCAATCAAGATCTCTCCAGACGTAAATGAAATATCGGAGAACATTGATGGTATCAATCAAGATAAATCTCAATTGTTGATTAACAGAATTAGTAAGGCTTTTAAAAAACAACAGCAACAAGCGGAAATTTTGATGAACCACCAAAAAAACTGTGAGTATCCAATTATCATTTGTGGTGACATGAATAATAGTGCTTATTCTTACGTTTATAGAAGTATAAAAGGATCTTTAAATGACTGTTTTGAAGAAGCCGGATCAGGATTTGGTCAAACCTACAATTTCAAATATTATCCTGCGCGGATTGATTATATTTTTGCAGATAAAACCATGAAAGTTAAAAATTTTAAGAGCTTTCCAGAATTCATTAACTCCGACCATAGCCCTGTATTAACAAGATTAGAAATGGATTAACTAAAGAGATTGTTCTTTCAAATAATCCAATGCAAAACGTCCTTCGTTAAAAAGTAGATCTAAAACACTTAAATTATTTATAAAACCATGTTTTTCTCCGAAAACTTGTGTGTAGGGTTCAAAATTAGATTCGTCCTTTTTCCCATTTGCTAGATATCTATAATCAAAACTATCAGAAACTTCATGAAAATACTCTGTAGTTTTTTCACATTCTAATTTCATATTCAAGCATTTAGAAACAATTTCTATAGTTTCAAAATTTAAATCTAAAAGGAAAGTATGTTTTTTTGAAAATATTGGGAGTAAAGCATCTTCAAAATATTCAAAAAAAGGAGAAGTTCTGTAGGCAGCCTCCAAAGATTTGAAATGTTGTTTTTGCCAATCGAATGCCGTTTCTAGTTTCACCTCTTTGGTTTTTTGATGTTTTTCCTTACTGTGTTTAATTGGGATGTTCAGCATCTGAATCCCATTTGGACTGTAAATGTAGGTTCGATTTCTATTGGTTTGTTTTTGAAAATTATCCTCTACTTCAAAAACAACAGCATCGGCTTTGGCTATAGCCGAAAAATTGCTAATTGAGGGGAAATAGGTTGGCAGAAGTAAAGAGGACATTTGGTTAATTATTGATTCTTATTCTCTTTTCTTTTTCTAACAAAATAACTAATACCAAAATACGCGATTAAAGCAAATAAGAAATATCTGAAATAGGATTGTGGTTCTCCGTCTCCACTAACTGTAGTGAACATTCTATCCCATCGAATTTTATTTAATCCTTTACCATTCGGATCTAAACTCATCCAAATGAAAACTGGCTTTCCAACTATATGATCTTCAGGAGTATATCCAAAATATCTTGCATCAAGGGAATTGTGACGATTGTCTCCCATCATCCAATAATAATTTTGTTTGAAAGTATAGGAAGTAGCAATTTCACCATTAATTCTAATTTCATTACCGTTTACTTTCAATTCATTCTTTTCATATTCGCTGATAATCTTTTTGTAAAATGGTAAACTTTGAGAATTTAATGCTACTGTTGCTCCTTTTTTAGGGATGTAAACAGGTCCGAAATTATCCAAATTCCATTTAGTATTATAAGGAAAGATAGCCGCTTCTGCTTCATGCGAAATATTTCTAACCACGCTTTTTACAGTAGGATTTTGACGTAATCTATTGGAAGATTCCTCTGTTAATGCTCTAAAATAAAATGTGTTCTCAGTGCTTTGATATACACCATCAGTAATATTTAATTCATTGGCTAGGTAAGAAGGATCAAAGCTTGTCCCGTCAGTGGTTACTGTATAGGAATATTGAGGTTTAGATCTTTCAGGCATTGGTAGAATTTTACCATTTACGTAAACTATACCTTCCTTAATAGACAAACTATCTCCAGGAATACCAACACAACGTTTTACGTAATTGGTCTTCTTATCAATTGGTTTGTCGTATCTTTTATCGGCAGTTTTATACATATTATATAAAGTGTCAGCTGGCCAGTTGAAAACCACAATATCAGTTCTATTCACTTCTTGCATTGCGAAAAATCTGAAATAGGGTAATTGTGGAAATGTAGTATAGGACTTTACATTGATAAGCGGTAAGGTATCGTGTACCATAGGAGCTGCAATTGGAGTCATTGGAGTTCTTGCTCCGTAATGGAATTTACTAACAAATAAAAAGTCTCCAACTAATAATGATTTTTCTAGCGAAGAGGTTGGAATAGTATAAGGTTGCATTATATAGGTATGAACTAATGTAGCTACAACAATTGCATAAAGCAAAGAGCCAATGGTGTCAGCAGTTTTAGTAGATGGCTCTAGACTTCTATTTTCAATATAAACTAACTTTTGAGTGTAGTTTAAATAATAAATATAAAATCCAAAGGTGAAAATTCCTAAAACAGTATCCAATGTGGAGTTTTTCCCAAAACTTCTTAGCGTTTCAACCCACACCACAGGAAACATAATCAAATTGATAACAGGTACAAATAATAAAATGGTCCACCATGGCGAACGATTAATTATTTTCATTAAAACCACTGCATTGTATAATGGAATTGCAGCTTCCCATTTTTTTCTACCTGCTGCTTCATATAATTTCCAAGTTCCTAAAAAGTGGATTAGCTGAATAATTAAGAAGAATGTTAACCATTGAATTAGTGTCATATATATATTGTATTTTAGATTTTAGATTTCAAATGAAACGCAAAAATCTTATTATTTTTTTATTTATTTGTTTTTCTTATTATTTTTTTAACTTAATTCTTAAATAATTTCTAATACATCTTTCATTGTGTAAACACCCTGTTTTCCAACAATCCACTCAGCAGCAATTACCGCTCCAAGTGCAAATCCTTCTCTGTTGTGAGCTAAGTGTTTAATTTCTATTAAGTCGATATCAGAATTATAGGTAACAGTGTGGGTTCCAGGGACATTTTCTATTCGCTTAGCTTCAATTAAAATAGCATCTGATTTTGGATTTTCTAAAGTCCAATTGTTGTAATTGCTATTTTCAATAACTCCTTTAGCCAATGAAATTGCTGTTCCGCTTGGTGCGTCTAATTTTTGAGTATGGTGAATTTCTTCAATTCCCACTTTATAATCTTCAAATTTAGACATGATTTTTGCCAAATAAGTATTTAATTCGAAGAAAATATTTACTCCTAAACTAAAATTAGAGCTACTAATAAATGCGCTATTTTTTTCGTTACAAAGCTGCACCATTTTGTCATAATCATTTAGCCAACCTGTTGTTCCAGAGACTACTGGAATTCCAAGTTTTAAGGCAGTAGAAATATTTTCCACTGCGGCATCAGGAGCGCTAAAATCAATTGCTACAGTAGCATTTTCCAATCCATCGAAGGAATCACCAAAAGATTTTCGTACTACAATTTCATGCCCTCTTTGCAACGCTATTTTCTCAATAACTTGCCCCATTTTTCCGTAACCTAAAAGTGCAATTTTCATTAAAAGTGAAAGTTTAAAGTCAAACCTAAATTTTGTTGGTAGGTAATTTCATCGCTGTAAATTTCAGGACGAAACGATAATTTGTCATTTACATTAAATTGCATCAAATGTGCATCAATATTAGCATCTACAATATTTAAAGCATAAGAAACTACCGCTACAAAAAGAGATAAATCTCTGTTTCGCTGATAAAATTGTTGTGCGGTGATTAAGCGGGAATCATCTAGATACTGATAATTGTCGTCACGATAACCTGCCAAACGTCTTTTGTAGGCATCTCGATAATTGTTGTATTTGGTACTGTTGATACTGTAATAATACAATCCAGCTCCTATTCCTCCATAATACAAAGGAATTTTCCAATATTTTTTATTGTAAACTTGACCTAATCCAGGAAGAACTGCCGAATAAAACGCTGCTTTTGCAGGAGCCAAAGGGTTAATTTCTTTATATTTCACGGTATCTTTGGCTACCATTTTAGGCGCCTTTTTTTCTTGAGAATAATGGGGTAAAGTTCCCAGCAATAATCCCAAAAGAAATATGAAATAGATTTTTTGCACTATCCTTTAATTAATTTGATAATTCTGTTGAAATCTTCTTCAGAATGAAACGGAATAGAGATTTTTCCTTTTCCATTACCGGCAATTTTAACTTCCACTTTTGCACCAAAATAATCGGTAATTACTTTATTCGCTTCAGCAGGAATAGCAAAACTGTTTGTTTTAGCTTTCGATGTTGATTTAGGTTTCAAACTATGTTGGTAGTTTTTTACTAATGCTTCCGTTTCTCTAACCGATAAATTTTGACTAACAATTTTTTGATAAATGCTTGTTTGAATGTCTTGATTCTCAATATTAATTATCGCACGTCCGTGTCCCATTGAAATAAATCCATCACGAATTCCTGTTTGAATAATCGGATCTAGTTTTAGTAATCGAAGATAGTTTGCAATGGTAGATCGTTTTTTTCCTACTCGTTCGCTCATTTGCTCTTGAGTTAATTGAATTTCGTCAATTAATCTTTGGTAAGACAACGCAATTTCTATAGGATCTAAATCGTGTCTTTGAATGTTTTCTACCAAAGCCATTGTCAACGATTCATTATCATTGGCAATTCGAATGTAAGCGGGAACTACATTTAATCCGGCTAATTTTGATGCTCGTAATCTGCGTTCTCCAGAAATTAATTGGTATTTATTAAAGTCAGTTTTACGAACGGTTATAGGCTGAATGACTCCTAATTCTTTAATAGAAGTTGCTAATTCTTGCAATGACTCTTCGTTAAAATTACTTCGAGGCTGAAACGGATTAATTTCAATAGCGTCAATTTCTAACTCGACAATATTGCCCACCACTTTATCCGCATTCTTATCCAAAACCGATTTTATATCATTTTCTGGATCTTTCAATAATGCCGATAATCCTCTTCCTAATGCTTGTTTTTTTATTGCTTGTGCCATAAATTAATTACTATTTTTCTTAATAATTTCTTCTGCTAATCGCAAATAATTATTCGCTCCTTTACTCGTTGCGTCATAATTTATAATACTTTCCCCATAACTCGGAGCTTCACTCAATTTGACATTTCTTTGAATAATAGTTTCAAAAACCATATCGTGAAAATGCTTTTGAACTTCCTCAACTACTTGATTTGATAATCTTAAACGAGAATCAAACATTGTTAAAAGTAGTCCTTCAATATCTAAATTGGAATTGTGAATTTTTTGAACACTCTTTATCGTATTTAATAATTTCCCTAATCCTTCTAAGGCAAAATACTCACATTGTATAGGGATAATTACCGAATCAGCAGCGGTTAAAGCGTTCAAAGTCAAAAGTCCTAAAGATGGTGCGCAATCTATCAAAATATAATCATATTTATCTATGATGCTTTCCAAAGCTTCTTTCAACATATATTCTCTATTTTCCTTGTCAACCAACTCAATTTCGATTGCTACAAGATCAATATGTGCGGGAATCACGTCAACATTTGGCGCTGTACTTTTTACAATTGCCTCTTCTGCTTTATTGCTGTGCTCCAAAATTTGATAAGTTCCAATAGTTACATTTTCAACGTCAATTCCTAAACCCGAACTCGAATTCGCCTGAGGATCAGCGTCGATCAACAACACTTTTTTTTCTAAAACACCTAGTGAAGCAGCTAAATTAATGGAAGTTGTTGTTTTTCCAACACCCCCTTTTTGATTGGCAATAGCAATGATTTTACCCATTTATATTTTAAAATTTGAAACGTAAAAATACAATTAATTATGGTTATTAGAAATCAAATTTGTTAACAATTGTTAACTATTTTAGTTTTTAACTATTTTTTTGGACCTATTTCCCGCTGTCATTCCAAATCCTCACTATTAAGTTCGGGATTTTCCCTTCCATCAGGGCTAAGATTCATGATTTACCGTACTTTTTTAGAATAAAAACACTATTTATTTTTAATATTTTTTACATTTACAATTCAAATTAAATTATGACTATTACTCCAACTCCAGAAATACTAACGCAACTCAATGAAATCATAGGCGATACTTATGTTTTTACTGATCAAGAAACCCGCAATCATTATGGAAAAGATGAAACTGAAGCTTTTGTTTTCCCTCCTTCCGTAGTTTTAAAACCAGGAACTCCTCATGAGATTTCTGCTATTTTAAAAATTGCAAATCAGCATGGAATTCCCGTAACTGCAATTGGAGCTAGAACGGGTTTAAGTGGTGGAGCATTAGCAGTTCATCAAGGAATTGGTTTGTCGATGGAGCGTTTCAATAAAATAATTACTATCGATGAAAAAAATCTACAAGTGGTGGTTGAACCTGCCGTAATTACGCAAATTTTACGTGAGGCAGTAGCCGAAAAAGACCTTTTTTATCCTCCTGATCCAAGCAGTTTAGGAAGTTGTTGGATAGGAGGGAACGTGGCTGAAAATGCTGGTGGAGCGCGTGCAGTTAAATATGGTGTTACCAAAGATTATGTTTTAAATTTAGAGGTTGTTCTTGCCAATGGTGATATTATTTGGACGGGTGCTAATACTTTAAAAAATTCTACAGGATATAATTTAACACAATTGATGGTTGGTAGTGAAGGCACTCTCGGTATTATTACTAAAATTGTATTGAAATTAATTCCGAAAGTAGAACATACCGTTTTAATGTTGGTTCCATTTTATGAAGCGAACCAAGCTTGCGAAGCAGTTTCTGCCATTTTCAGAGCTGGAATCACACCCAGTGCATTAGAATTTATGGAACGCGATGCCATTGATTGGACTTTGAAATTTGTCCCTGATTTAAACGTACAAGTAAACGACCAAGTTCAAGCTCATTTGCTAATAGAAGTGGATGGTAATTATCCGGATATTCTTTTTCAAGAAGCCGAAAAAATTATGGAAGTAGTAGAACAATTCAATATAGATGAAGTCCTTTTTGCAGATACTGAAATTCAAAAAAACCTGCTTTGGAAAATGCGTCGTAGCGTTGCCGAAGCCGTAAAATCTAATTCTATTTATAAAGAAGAAGATACGGTTGTACCTAGATATGAATTGCCAAAATTGCTCTTTGGAATCAAAGAAATCGGCGCGAAATACGGATTCAAATCAGTTTGCTACGGTCACGCTGGCGATGGAAATTTGCACGTGAATATCATTAAAGGTGAAATGTCAGATGACAATTGGAACACTGAAGTCACCAAGGGAATTCGCGAAATTTTTGAGTTAACCGTTTTTCTAAAAGGAACTTTATCAGGAGAACACGGAATCGGATTTGTTCAAAAAAACTATATGGATATTGCTTTCAGTGAAACGCATTTAAAATTAATGAAAGGGATAAAAACTATTTTTGACCCTAAAGGAATTTTGAATCCAGGTAAGATTTTTCCAGATAATTTGTAAGAATTAACCGCAAAGAGCGCAAAGTTTTCGTAAGGTTCGCAAAGAAAAATCTACACCATCTTTTAGTCTATTATCTTATGAGTTTATCAATGGTTATCTGTTTGATAAATATTCCAATAATATCGGATCGGCGTTTTTGAAAGTTGCTGGTTGATTAGTTATATTTGCCACTCTTTTTTTGTTCAATTTCATCATCACATCTCCATTAGTTGTAAATAAAATTGCAGACAAAAACGGATTGTTTAAATAAGGAATGAGTTCGTTAAAGCCATCTTCAATGGGCATAATCTTAACTTCTTCACCCGTTTGAAATTTAAAAGTCAACGCCAATTTGAGTTGGATTTCATCCGTATTGGTTCGAATATAAATATTCATTAATTGAGTATTTCCAATCGTTTTTGCTAACGTTAATTTAGCAAAAGTACCCTCGGAAATACTATCTCTTACTTTTTCAAAAAATAATTTATAGGTAACGGTGTTTGGCATTATAATAAACTAGTTTACTTAATCTCTTTTAGTACTGTTTTTCTTTTCGCGTTTCTCTTCCTTTTTTTCTTTAGCCGTTTTCAAAGGTTCTTTTTTAGTATTTTTTTTAGCGTCTTGACTTTTTGCCATGATAGTTTTTTTTGTTGATTTGGAAGTAAAGGTATCAATTATAATTTAAATAAAATGCTCCAACAGCAGTAAGCCGTTGGAGCATTAATTTTTTGTAGCGATTATTGAATTAATTAACTAAAACCCATTGGCCTGAAGCCAACAAACTCTCCGCTTTTTTAAATTTCATTTCTTCGATTTTGCCAGTTGCAACCTCTTGAACTTTTACGGTATCGTTTCGGTTGATTTTTGGCATTTCACGAACAATAGTTTCAGTTACTTGTCGTTGTTGCGTTTCTCCTGCTTCACGATTCGCACTCTCACTACTTACAATTTCTTCTTTACTAATTTTGTAATTTTCTTTTTTACGAACTTCTTTAGCTTCTTGAATTCTAGGTGCGTTTTGTTGTGGTAAATCACCTTTAAATAAGAATGAAATAACTTCTTTATTCACACCATTAATCATATTGCTAAACAAATTAAAGGCTTCAAACTTGTAAATTAGTAATGGATCTTTTTGCTCGTGCACTGCCAACTGAACCGATTGTTTCAATTCGTCCATTTTACGCAAGTGCTTTTTCCAAGCTTCATCTACAATAGCCAAAGTGATATTTTTTTCAAAATCAGCTACCAATTGTTTTCCTTGAGTTTCATAGGCACGCTTTAAATCAGTAATCACCTCTAACGATTTTAAACCGTCAGAAAATGGAATTACAATTCGCTCAAAATGATTCGTTTTGTCCTCAAAAACATTTTTGATAATTGGATAGGCTTCTCTGGCACTTCTTTCCGCTTTTTCAGTATAATAGGTTAACGTTGCTTTGTATGTTTTTCCTGTCAATTCAATTTCTGACATTTTCATAAAATCACTTTCGGAAACTGGAGATGTAATGGAGAAATAACGAATTAATTCAAACTCATAATTTTTAAAATCACCTGCCATTTTATTGTTATTCACAATTAATTCGCAAGTATCGTACATCATATTGGCAATATCCAGTTTCAAACGCTCTCCAAATAACGCATGACGACGACGTTTGTAAACTACTTCACGTTGCGCATTCATAACATCGTCATATTCTAATAATCGTTTACGAACACCAAAATTGTTTTCTTCTACTTTTTTCTGAGCTCTTTCAATAGATTTGGTCATCATAGAATGCTGAATTACTTCCCCTTCTTTTAATCCCATTCTATCCATTACTTTAGCAACGCGCTCTGAACCAAATAAACGCATCAAGTTGTCTTCAAGGGATACGTAAAATTGTGAACTTCCTGGATCTCCCTGACGACCAGCTCGACCTCTCAACTGACGGTCAACACGACGTGAATCGTGACGTTCTGTACCAATAATCGCTAAACCTCCAGCAGCTTTTACTTCTGCCGATAATTTAATATCCGTTCCACGACCAGCCATATTGGTAGCAATAGTTACTACTCCAGCTTTACCCGCTTCTTCAACAATTTGAGCTTCTTGCTTGTGCATTTTCGCATTCAAGACGTTATGCGTTACGCCACGCATTTTTAACATTCTACTCAATAATTCAGATATTTCTACTGAGGTTGTTCCAATTAATACGGGTCTTCCTGCTGCAGATAATTCAGTTACATCTTCTATTACAGCATTAAATTTTTCACGAGTAGTTTTGTAGATTAAATCTTCTTTATCGTGTCTTGACATTGGACGATTCGTAGGAATCTCAACTACATCTAATTTATATATTTCCCAAAGTTCTCCAGCTTCAGTTACTGCAGTACCAGTCATACCGGCTAACTTACTGTACATTCTGAAGTAATTCTGTAAAGTTACTGTTGCAAATGTTTGCGTTGCCGCTTCAATTTTTACGTTTTCTTTAGCTTCAATCGCTTGGTGCAAGCCGTCAGAATAACGACGTCCATCCATGATACGACCTGTTTGCTCATCTACAATCATGATTTTATTATCCATGATTACATACTCAACATCTTTTTCGAATAAAGAATACGCTTTTAACAACTGAGTTAAAGTATGGATTCTTTCACTTTTGATACTGAAATCTTGAAATAACATTTCTTTTGCTTCAGCTTCAGCATCTTTATCTAAATTTTGTCTTTCAATAGCTGCAATTTCAGTTCCAATATCTGGTAGAATAAAGAAAGAACTATCGGTATCTTTTGATAAAAATTTTATTCCATTATCAGACAATTCGACCTGATTGTTTTTTTCTTCAATTACAAAATACAACGCCTCATCCACTAGGTGCATGTCTCTTTTGTTATCTTGTAAATATTGATTTTCTGTTTTTTGTAGTAATTGTTTAATACCTTCCTCACTTAAAAATTTAATCAAGGCTTTGTTTTTAGGTAAACTTCGGTAGGCACGCAATAAGTTAAATCCTCCGTCCTTGGTATTTCCTTCTTTAATTAATCGTTTAGCTTCCGTTAAAAAACCATTTGATAATTGTCGTTGTAGGTTTACTAAATTTTCAATTTTTGGTTTCAACTCATTGAACTCATGACGATCTCCTTGAGGAACTGGGCCTGAAATTATTAATGGCGTTCTTGCATCATCAATTAATACGGAATCGACCTCGTCAACAATTGCAAAGTTGTGTTTTCTTTGAACTAATTCTGCAGGGGAATGCGCCATATTGTCTCTCAAATAATCGAAGCCAAATTCGTTATTTGTTCCGTAAGTAATATCGGCTTCGTACGCTCTTCTTCTTTCGTCAGAATTCGGTTGGTGGTTATCAATACAATCAACTGTCAATCCATGAAATTCAAATAATGGTGCTTTCCAAGTACTGTCTCTTTTTGCTAAATAATCATTTACAGTAACTAAATGAACTCCATTTCCTGTTAAAGCATTTAAATACAAAGGCAAAGTAGCCACCAATGTTTTTCCTTCCCCTGTTTGCATTTCGGCAACTTTTCCACCGTGAAGCACCATCCCACCAATTAACTGAACGTCATAGTGAACCATGTCCCAAGTGATTTGCTTTCCAGCTGCACTCCAAGAATTGGCCCAAACAGCATGATCTCCTTCTAAAGTAATGTAGGTTTTTGAGGCAGAAAGTTCTCTGTCTTTTGCTGTAGCAGTAACTTTTACAGTAGTATTTTCTTTAAAACGCTTGGCAGTTTCTTTAATGACTGCAAATGCTTCTGGGAGAATTTCATTCAAAGTTTTCTCAGAAATATCATAGGCTTCTTTTTCCAGAGCGTCAATTTCTAAATACAAATCTTCTCTTTTATCAATATCCTCAATAGTTTCCACTTCAGCTTGAAGAGTAGCAATTTTATGGTCTTTTTCAGATCGAGCTTGTTTGATTAACTCTTTAAATTGAGCTGTTTTTGCTCTCAACTCATCATGAGATAATGATTCTAAAGCACTTTCAAACGATTTAATTTTAGTAATATTTCCTTGTAATGCTTTTACATCTTGTTGTGATTTATCACCTACAAAGACTTTTAATATGCTGTTTATGAAACTCATAATACGATTTCTATTTCAATTTATAATATGTGTGCAAATTAACCAAAAAAAAAGCCTCGTTGGAGACTTTTCATTGGTTTTAATATTTTTTTAATACTCATCCTCGTTCCAAAGATAATCTTCGTCCGT
>CANHHG010000013.1 GCA_947460615.1 Bacteroidota bacterium | reverse complement strand
TTTTGTTCTACTTTAGCTACTGCGCAAGCGGTTAATTTAACTGGAACAGGCGCTTATACTGGCGGAACTTATTCTTCTACAATTGGTTTAACTATTAATCCAACTTCTGGAGCAATTACTCCGAGCACCAGTACACCAGGTAATTATATCGTTTCTTACACAATCGCTGCCGCTGGTGGTTGCGCTTCGGTACCTGTGACCACAAATGTAGTCATCACCCCTATTCCAACGGCTACCATTTCTTATTCCGGTTTGCCATTTTGTTCGACTATAACTTCTGGCCAAGCAGTTACTTTAACTGGTACAGGAGCCTATACTGGAGGAACGTATACTTCTACAACAGGTTTATCTATAAATTCTACTACCGGTGCAATAACACCAAGTACAAGTACTCCAGGTAATTATGTAATTACATATACTATCGCTGCCGCTGGTGGTTGTGCTTCGGTACCTGTGACCACAAATGTGGTTATCACTCCTATTCCAACGGCTACAATTAATTATACTAGTGCTCCCTTTTGTGCTAATTTAACTACTGCACAATCGGTTACATTAACCGGTACTGGAGCCTACACTGGTGGAACGTATACTTCTACAACAGGTTTAACTATTAATTCTACTACCGGAGCCATTACCCCAAGTACAAGTACTCCAGGAAGTTATATAGTTTCTTACACAATTGCTGCTGCAGGTGGATGTTCATCAGTTGTAGCTACTGCAACTGTAGCGGTTAATCCCATTCCTGTGGCTACGGCTACCGTATCAGCGAACTCTATTTGCACATTATCAGCAACTAATATTACCTTATCAAGTGATGTAGTTGGAACCACCTTTAATTGGACTGTAATTCAAAATAATGTTACCGGAGCAACCAATGGTTCTGGTGCTTTAATAAATCAAATACTAACTAATTCTAGCTTTGCAATAGGTACTGTAGATTATCAAATTACACCTATAGCAAATGGGTGTTCTGGAAATGCTATTCAAACTAGAATTACTGTAAATCCTACACCAGATGTTATTGCAAATCCAACTACGCAAGATATTTGTACAGGTCAGTCTACATCTATTAATTTAAGTGGAAATGTTATAGGCACAACTTATAATTGGACCGTAACTCAAGTTGATGTTTTGGGGGCAAGTGCAGGTAGTGGAAATTCTATCGCTCAAATTTTAAATACTAATTCAACTAATTATGGTGTTGCAAATTATTCAATAACTCCAACAGCTAATAACTGTGTTGGAAATCCAATAGTTGTTCCAATTAATATCACTCCTAAACCCGTAATTGTTGCCACCCCAAACGTACAAACAATCTGTTCGGGTGACCCGATTACTCCAATTATTTTAACCAGTAATATTACAGGTACAACTTATAATTGGACTGTAACTCAAACAAATGTGTCAGGAGCAATTATAGGTTCTGGAAATTCAATTACACAAACTCTAACGAATAACAGCACTATTCAGGGACAAGCGTCATATACCATCAATTCGACATTAAATAATTGCCCAGGAAATAGTAGTTCAGCATTAGTGAATGTAAATCCTACTCCGTTGGTAAATTCAAACACGATCAACCAAACGATTTGCTCTAATGAAAATACGAACATTACGCTTACAAGTACCGTTTTAAACACATTATTTTCATGGACAGTTACTCAAAATAACGTAACTGGAGCGCTATCTGGCTCTGGAAATAATATCAATCAAACTTTAACTAATAGCACTACAATTACTGGATTAGCCACTTATAATGTCACTCCTATTGCGACTGGTTGTTCAGGATTGCCCTTATTAATTTCAGTAAATGTAAAACCTAAACCTAGATTAACAAACGCTTTAAATGCAACAATTTGCAGTATGCAGACCACAAATATCTCTTTAACATCGAATATTGTTGGGAGTACTTTTTCATGGACCGCAACAACAACTGGACCTACAGGTTTTTCAAATGCGCAGGGAAATACTATAGCACAACAACTACAAAATAATGCTAACTATTACGGAACTGTTACCTACGATGTAACTCCAACTTTTAATGGTTGTAGTGGCGCTCCAAGTAGCATCAAAGTTAAAGTAAATCCGCTACCAAAACCTAATTTAGTAGACGGAACAATTTGTAAGGATGCATCAGGAAATACGATTAGAAATTTTATTTTAGATACAGGATTAAGCAACATTAATCATAGTTTTAATTGGAATTTTAATGGTACCCCAATACCGAATTATTTTCAAAATCCATACCTGGCCACACAAATTGGGGTTTACTCAGTGTTTGCAACCAATACCTCAACCGGTTGTCGATCAAATCCTGCGGCTTCCGCCTCCATTACTATCGTAAATCCTGCAATTAAATTATTTGCTTATGTAAGTAATAATTTATCAGGAAATTCTGACATCACTGTAAATGTGCAAAGCGGAACAGGTCCTTTTCAATATCAGTTGGATAATGGCGCCTTCCAAAATTCCAATGTATTTACATCGGTTTCTCCAGGTCAACATAATATTACGGTAATAGACGCCTTCAATTGTACCAATTTAAAAACAAAAGCGATGGTACTAGATTATCCAAATTATTTTACTCCGAATGGAGATAATTACAACGACAATTGGAACATTTATGGAATTCAAGATCAACCGTTTGCTAAAATTTATATCTATGATAGATATGGTAAATTAATTACTCAAGTAAACCCATTAAGCCTTGGTTGGGATGGGAATTACAATGGGAGTCCATTGATGGCAACCGATTATTGGTTTGTGGTTGAGTATTTAGAAAAAGACAGCAACGGTATTGATGTTTGGAAAACTTTTAAATCTCATTTTTCGTTGATACGATAAAAAAGTGAATATTCCTTTATAAAAAACCCGAAACTCACCTTTCGGGTTTTTTGTTGGAGATTACGCTCTACACCTTCTAGAACCCAAACCCAATAATACAATCCAATAAATAATAAAGAAACTTATAAAATAACAAGTTGCTATTTGATTAAATAATTTCATTAAATTTGAACACTTTTCAATTAAATCAATGCATAATAAAATCACCTACTTCGCCATTTTTAGTTTATTATTAATAAATTTTTCTTGTTCTCATAAAAAGCAAGATAATTCTGGCGTTGCTGTAAAGTTTGAAACTCTAAAAGGCGATGATTGCCATAATTGTTATGGTAAATTAGTCGTTAGCAAAGGAAGTTTGGTTGACACCATAAAAGGAGGGCAATGGGGAAAAAGCGTTGATTATCAAACAATTAAAATTAACTCCAAAGAATACCTGTTCACTAGTTTTTCTTACTCCTATCCTATGGGTGAACGATGTAATGAATACAAAATATATTCATTGGAAAGCTCCTCATTTATGAAGAAATTATTTGAAAAAGCGATTACAGAATACAAAGAAAACAATCTAACCGAAAATGGAATTTCAACAAACTATCTAATTTCAAGAGATATAAAAGTGAGTTTAAAAGATAGCATTGGCTTTTACATAAAAATGAAAGTAAAAAGATGTCCAGAAATAGAAGGGGAAGATTGTGAAACTATTTTTGAAGATACCAATTTAGAATACTACACTTATTAGCATAATAGCTCATTAATGATTTAGTCATTACAATTGACAAACAAATTCCTCTGCATTCTAAATTCAATTAAAGTCAAAATTTAATTTTTGCAAAATAAACTAGAACAGAAATTATCTATTTTCTGAATTTGTAATTGTTTAAAATAGTACAAATTGAAACCCATTAATTTTTTATTATTCTAATATCTTTGGCATTTGACGGTGCAGAATATTTGTCTTTTGTCTCTTGTTTGTTGAATAAAGAGGTAATATCAGACGTGTGTACATCATTTCTTTTATAATCGATATAATGTTTTCTAACCGTTGGATTTTCATTTTTATTCGTATATAAAATACCTTTATAATAGCTTATAGTAACTACTTTCCCATTAAGTGAAAAACGAGCTATAGACTTGTTATTCTTATATATTTGAATGGTAGGATTTTTAGTGCCTAAAATTAAGGCATAGCAATTTCCATCGAATATTTCGGTATAAGAATCTGGACTTTCTTCTTCAATTTTGGTCGCTCTATAATCCTTAACATCTGCTGTTGAAAAACCTTTTGGTTGTGTTGGTGTCGGAAATTTATTATTAATTCCTTCAGGTGCAGTTTTAGGTTTAGGTTTAGTTGGAATTGGTTGATCTTTCTTTTCTTTATTATCCGTAGGAGCAGTAACCGAAGAACCACCCGGAACTTTATTTTCTTCACCCACTGGAATCTGCGGTTTTGGGGTTTCAGTTGTAACTGGTGTTTCGATTTTTTTTGATTCTTTATTAAAATAATTATACACTAATGTAAGAATCAATCCTGTAATGAAAATAATTAAAAAAAGGATGATAATGTCCATTTTAGCTTTTTTAATTTCAATAATGGTAGCATTAAGTTCGCTTTTCAACTTCTCTATTTTTTCTTTTTGAATGGCAATTACTTCTTTATTTTCCTTACCAAATTTTGATTCTTTTAAAGCTAATAAAAGTTTATGAAATCCCAATCCAATGAATTGTTTTGCTCCTATAAAAATAAAAAATACAGCTGCTTTATCTTTAACTAAAGACACCTCGAGTTTTGTATTATCTGAAACAATTAAAGAATGGCTATATTTTTTATAACCTTCTTTTTGAATTGTAATCAGTACTTCTTCACCTGGAATGGCCGAATATATAATCCCACTCCCGTTAATTTCTTGAGAATTAATTCTAATTAACGCCGTAGTAACTTCCTTAAGGTTTACTTCAATATTTTTTTTCTCAATTATTGGTTCACTTGACTTTGAAGACAAATGTTCTTTTAATTCCTTTAAGGCTATAATAAAGCTTCCACAAGAATCAAATCTATCGTTTGGATTTTTTTTAGTAGCTTTTTTAACTATTTCATTCATTTTTAAACTAACATGCGCATAAACACTTTGTATGTCTTTTAATGATGCAGCCTCGATTTTAGTATATATTTTACCAATGGTCATCCCTTCATATGGCGCAACTCCTGTAAGCATTTGCCATAAAGTAACACCTAAGCTATAAATATCAGATTTAATTGTAATGGGTTGATTTGAAACGTGCTCAGGACTCATATACATAGGAGTTCCCCCTACTCCATTTCCAACAATAGTTAGATTTGGATTGTCTTGATTGTTCTTTGCAATACCAAAATCTAAAAGTTTTATTTTGTCTTTAGAATCAATTATGATATTTGATGGTTTAATATCTCTATGAACAATATTATTTTGATGAATATATTCTATACCCTCCAATACTTGAATAAAAATATCAATTGCCCTACTTTCTTGAATTGGTCCGCTGTCTTCTTTTATATATGAATCTAATGGTTTTCCTTTAAGGTATTCCATTATCAGATGATAACCATTATTATTGGCTATATATTCATAAAGTGTTACTATCGAGGAATGATTTAAACTCCCCAATGTTCTTGCTTCCTCAATAAAACGCTCTTTATGATTGGTATTTAGGACTAATTCAGGATGTAATGATTTAATTGCCACAGACCTTCTAATTGTCTTATGTTTAGCAAGGTAAACCACTCCCTGAGCCCCTTCTCCGATTTTCTTTTCAACTATATAATTCTCGAATTCTTCCATAAAAATATTATTTAAGTACTTCTACTTTATTTTTTAAAATAATATAAATAAAAACTAGCATCACTACAACCATTGATGAAATGGCAATAAAATCTAAATTTAATGTCCCTGCTAAATCTCCAAATAAATCTGTATAAAGTTCTTTATTAAATTGTTTGAGTAAGTACTGAATAGCATCTACTTTTTTATTAACTATATCAGAAAAAATTTCATTTTGAATATCATTAAACCCTTCAGTTCCCCACCTTGATAAAGTTAAATAACTAATATATTCAACTAATGGCCCTTCAATTTTTGTAACTAACCCTGCAAACATAATTTGTGGAATTAATATAATTGGTACCACAGTCATCACTTTTTCAGCCGTTTTTAACAATGAGGACAACAATAAGCCTAAAAAGGTAGCAGCAATTGAAATAAATGACATCCAAATAAAAGCAGTTAATGGATCATTAAACATCAAATTATTAGAATTATAATTGATATATATAATGATGATAAAAATTAATGACTGTACTATTGAAAAAAAAGCAAGTACACTAATTTTAGACAATATGTAAGGAAAAATGCTCAAGTTAAACATCCTCTCTCTTTTGAATATAGCCGTTTCACTTACAATTTCCCTCGCCGCATTATTAGTACCGAACCAAATAGCTGATAAGGCAGTAATAAAAGGAACAGCTGCCGTAATTTTATCAAATACCACACAAATTAATATTGCAATAATTGGCGCTTGAAGCAACATCATTGTGGAATTAAATCCATCATTTGTTTTTATTTTAAAATACCTCCTTGTAAGCCAATAAAATTGCTTAAATGAATTACTTGTTGAGGATCTTTTTATTTGAATTGAAGGCGATGTTGTCGCGTTTTGTGGACTTGGATTACTATATTTATTTACCCAAAAACTAGCCGTTTCTCCAGATATTTGAGCAAATACAGATACCGCAGTATTAACATTAAAATAATTTTTATAATTTTTTGAGTCTCCATAATAGGCAATGTGACCGCCCTCTGCCATAAAAATAACCTCATCCATATATTCTAAATCTTCTGGTTTATGCGTAACCATTATTACCGTGGTTCCTTTTTCAGATAAGTTTTTTAAAATATTTAAGAAATCCTCAACCGTTTGAGGATCTAAAGGAGAAGTAGGTTCATCTAAAAATAATATTAAAGGTTCTGTTAATAATTCCACTGCTATAGAAACTCTTTTCCTTTGGCCACCACTAATTTCTGATATCAGATTTTCTTTAATATGCATAATATTTAAATCCGTCAAAATTGAATTGATTTTGTTCTCGATCTGTTGATCTGTCGAGTTGTCTAACCTCAATTTCGCAGTAAAAAACATACATTGCTTAACGGTTAATTTCTGGTGGATTATATCATCCTGGGGCACATACCCTATTTGAGTTTTTAAATAATCATAGTTGGATAAAAGTTCCTGATCAAATAAATAAACTTTCCCTTCAGAAGCTGGCGAATCCCCATTTAGTGTTTTTAATAATGTTGATTTTCCACATCCTGAAGGCCCCATTATTGCAATTAATGATTTTGATGGAATGGATAAATCCATTTTTTTTAACGCTGTGACTCCATTGGAATACGTTTTTTGAATTCCTTTTGCACTAATGGCTAATTCGTTTATTAAATCTTTTGTTTTGCCTGATAATGATAATTGGTGCTTTCCGATATATATCTTATCATTTATGGAGAGTTCTAAAGCGCCTTTAACTTTTTTACCATTTACGAAGGTGCCATTTAATGAATTTAAATCTTTTATTATAAAAGTACCATTGGATGACTTTTCAATACTTGCGTGCTTTCTACTCACATTTGAGCTGTCCAGAATAATATCGCAATCAACACTTCTCCCTATTGAAATTGAATTTTTAGATTTTAATTTATCTATAATATTTGTTTCCGTTTTTGAATCAATATTCTCAAATGAATGGTCTTCTACAAGAATTAAAATTCCTTTTTTGCCAGCTAACTCAATCTTATCTTTAATTTTTAAAGTATAATTCTCACCTTCTGTTATTTTATTGCCATTTAAAAAGGTCCCATTGGTACTTCCTAAATCTTGGAGATGAAGATTGCCATTCTCATCGTATATTAACTGTAAGTGATTTCTAGAAATTAATGAATTATCAAACTTTAATGTTGCATTTTCACTATTTCCAGCAACTAAGTTTAAAGCATTTCCTTTTTCAAAAGAAATCTTTTTTAATAACTTATTGTTTTCATAGAAAAATAATTTATAGTCTAATTTGCTCATTTCAATCTTATTTGAAGAGTTAATGGATTGTACTCTACTTCCTTTCTTATTGTAAATGGAAAGAGAATATTTTTGTAAGAAACTATAGCGTTTACATTCATGAATAAACTGTTTTGTTTATTCATTACACTATTAATTAATGAAGCACCTAATTTAAGCGTATTAACATTTACAGTAGTGGAAAATTCATTGACAGAATTTGCTTTAATATTTATCGGCTCATTAAGACTAGAATTACCAATAACTTTGTTAAAGGATTTTGAATTGTAAATATCTACCTCCAACTTATTTATCACATAATCCATATTAATGGTATTGTTTACATTAAAAAGTACATTAAATTGGATATTACTAACACTTAGATTATCGATTTTAACTTCTTTTATTTTAATATTACCTTCATTAATTAATCCGTCAGTAATGCTATTTACAAAATCTGATGACTTAATTTTATATTCTAAATTGAAATAATATTTTTTTGGAAAATAAGGAATATCTGCGGAGCCTAGTAAAGAAAATTGAAGGGTGTCTTTAAAATTTATTTTCGATTCTAAAAAATCTTTCTGTAATTTTAAACAAACTTTCACATTTCCTGTATCCCTTTTTTTAAGATTTAATTCTCCGATAATATTGGCTTTTCCAACAAAAAATGTATCGATGTAAACCTTAAAATCTACCTCATTTGATTTAATGGTAAACCAATTCGGGTTGTAAATTTTCATACTAGAAATAATCGAAATATTATTTTGAATTTCAGTACTGCTATCCATGTCTAATTGAATTTTATCAACTGAAACAAGTTTTGGATCCTTTAGGGTTGAACAGGCAACTAAAACGAGTAGGATAAAAAGTAGTGATGTTATTTTATAATTGAACTTCATTAGTTTTTACATCTTTGATTATAATTTTTATCTAGATGATTTGCTATACAATATCCTCTATTTTTTGAATATGGGTGTGAACGGAAAAAGTTCTCTGCCATATTAAATTCTCCTTCCAATTCGCTCATTCGCTGCCATAAATTAATTGCATCGCAAGTATTGTTATCAGTAGGATAAACAAGGTCCATTCCGAAAAAGTCGGCTTCTGTTTCCTGCTTCTGATTAAAACTTACCGTAAAAACCCTTTCTACACCTAGAAAAATATCTCCTAAAATTCCGTAATCTCTTGATTTCTTTTGTTTTTTCAATGCTAAAGTGAGGTGCCCTAATTCATTATGTGCAATTTCATGCGCAATTACAGCGGCTATTTCAGAATTGGATTTACACATATCAAACATTCCTTTAAAGAAAAAAATATGTCCTCCAGAGGTTAACACATTAACTAATGGATCATCAATATAATGCATTTCATAGGTAATCCCTCTAGGCTTTGCAAGTCTGCTAACTAAATCAAGCTTTATTTGATTTAATTTATTAATTTCATTTCCTGAGGTAATGAATCGGTATTGTTTTTTAAATTCCCTATACAGGTTGTCTCCATCTGCTTTTTCATCACTAATAGTAATTGGAACATCTTTTAATACCGAACTTTGAACATTCCTTGTCAATTCTCCAAAATTATATATCGCCTTGTTACTTCCAATATCTTCTTTCGTTTCTAAACATGAAAAATCATATATTACATCTGTTCGCTGCTTTTTAATTATTTTAATTAGTGGTTTAGAAGACTCCGAATTATGGTTGCCCTTTTCAAATAATAAACCATCTACCTTAGCAATTTTTTGAAATAAATTCTCTTTTGTTTTTTGATCCACAACAATGCTTGCACCAAAAGTTAGCATTACAAAACTTAAAATAGCAATTGAAATAAATCCAACCCTTTTTTTTCTATTTCTAGAAATAGATTTATTATTTAATGTCGATATTAATTGTATGCTTTTCTTATTAGTATTGCTATTTACAGCATCATATTTCATGATAGCCTGAGCTAAATCAAAATGTTTAAATTTAATGCTCCCAATACTTATAATATCTGTATTGGATAAAATAACAGGACTACTGATTTTATGATCATTAACTAAAGTTCCAAATTTTGATAAAAGGTCTATAATCACAAATTGATTGTTTTCATTTACAAATAATTGAGCATGAGTAGACGACACAGTTTCATTAACAATAAATATTTCATTTGTCAATTTATTACTTCCAATATGATATATAATGTTCTTCATTTAATTATTAATTATTGAGTAAATAATTCCGAGTAATATTATAGCGGCTATGAATAAAATAAGCCTTATATTTTTTGTTTTTTTTGGTTCTAATTGTAACTCAGGTTGAAAAGAATTTTCTTGAAAAGTTTCGTAAGCGGCTTTAACGTCTGCATTATCATTTAATAATTGTTGCCAATTAATCAATGTATTTGCAATTCTAAGAATATCATACGTTTGCAATTTTACAGACTTGTTGATTCTATGACCATTCACATAAGTTCCGTTGGTAGAATTACAATCGGTGACAAAAACATTTGCTTCATCATCGACAAAAAGTTGCATATGAGATCTGGAAACCGCTGGGTCGCCACTGATTATCATATCATTATCTGTTCCACTTCCTATTTTTATTAATCTCATAGTGCTGTTATAATTCCTCCAAAGCTTGAAGTATTTCCTCACAATTTTGATATCTTTTTCTTGGATCTTTTGATGTCGCTTTATCAATAACGGCTTGAAGTCTAACATCAACTTGAGGATAAAACTTAACCATTCTTTCTAATGGATTATTTCTTATTTCATTAAACAATTCTTCTCTACTAATATATTTTGAGTAAGGTGTTGTTCCAGTGAGCATTTGATGCATTAAAACACCTAAAGAATAAATATCAGTTCTGCAATCTAATTCTTTTTCAATATCTAATTGTTCAGGGGCCATATACATGGGACTTCCCATTATTTTCTCTCCTCTTTCCTCATCGGTACCTTGTGAAATACCGTAATCAATAATCATAACTTCCCCGGTTTTACTAATAAGTATATTACTAGGTTTAATGTCTAAATGAAGCACTCCATGATATCCAGATATAGGAATTTTTTTATTATGAGCATATCCTATTGCAGAAACAATATCCTTAATCATTGCAATTGTAACTTCTGAGGGAATGGGTCCTGTTACATTATTTATGTATTCATCTATAGTTTGCCCTTCGATGTAATCCATCATTAAATGAGCGCCATTTTTTAAACTAAAGTTTTTTAATTTTACTATATTTTTATGAGAAAGCATCAAATAAATATTAGCTTCAATTCTAAAACGTTCCAACATCTCTGGATTATTATCAACAATACTATTGAAAAGCGATTTAATTGCTACACGATTACCTGTATATAGGTCAACAGCAAGGTTTACAACGGCCGTTCCGCCCCTGCCTAACTCTTTTACAAACTGATATTGTGACCCTATTTCTGGAAACATTTTTTAAATGATTATTTATTAAAATTCAACAGAAGATATAATTTAGTTAAACTTAAGGATTCTTTATTTTACCTTTACTGTATCTTTCTTTTGAGCTTGTCCTTCTGAGCTTGCTTGTTTTACAGCTGCTTCAGCTGCAGTTCCATTAGTACTTGTTAGCTTTGGTTTAGCTTTTACTTTTTCTTTAAATGAAGTTTTTTCAACTACTTTATTTAAAGATACTTTCACTTTAACCTTATACGTTTGATCGTTATCGGCAGGTTGCTTTTTATCAATTGGATCGTATTCTATTGAACACCCTAGTCCCTCATTCTTTGATATTCTTCCGGAAGTCTTTAACTTTTTAATTACCTCTTCAACTTTTTCTTTATCAGTCAAATTTGAGGTTTGGGGTTGGGTTGAAACTGGTGTTCGGGTTCTAGTTGGAGCTGGAGTTGGAGCTGGAGTCGGAAATTTTGAACCCTCATCCTCCTTAGTTGGAGTAGTTGGAGTTTCATCCTTATCATCATCAATAGTAATTTTAACATCGACACCATTATTAACTTTAGTATCAGGTGGAGTTTTCGTTTTTTTATTAGTATTGTCCTCCTTATGATAAAATGTTTTAAAAATTCCAGTCGACAAACCTAAAAATACAACCAACAAGAGCACAACCAACAAAGCTTTGTTTTTTGCACTATTTTTATTTTTTGGAGTTGAATTTAATTCTTGCGTTTTTAAACTGCTATAGTTTTCATTGTTTTTATTTTCAAACTTGGTATTGGAATGCTCACTTTGAATTATTTCAACTATATCAACTGAGATATTATCATGACCACCCGCTTTTTCAGCTAATGATATTAATTCATGGACCATAGCATCTATTTCTATGCCTGAGTTTAAGGTTGATGCTATTAATTTATCTGAAATTAATCCACATAATCCATCAGTACACAACAAAAACTTATCTCCTTTTTTAGCGAAAATTGGTTGAGAAGCCACTTCAACTTTTACTTCTTCCGAAATTCCTAAGGCTCTTGTTAACTCATTTTTTCTAGGATGAGTTTCCATTTGAGCATCTGTAATTTCACCAGCATCAACTAACCCTTGTACATAAGAATGGTCCTTAGTTAATCTGTATAATTTATTATCAGAGCAAATATAAATTCTACTATCTCCAACATGGGCAATGTATATCAACCCTCCATTTTCAACTAATACAGTACACGTAGTCCCCATTCCATTTAGTTCAGGATTGACTTGTGCGGTACCATAAATTTGAATATTAGTAAATTCTATAGCCGCTCGTAATGCATTTTGTGGCACAGAATCAGGCTCCCTGCTAAAATACTCAATAATGTTTTTTGTGGCTATTTCAGAGGCTTTCGCGCCTCCAACATGCCCTCCCATTCCATCGCAAACCACAAATACATTTGAATATGCATTTGAATTATTAATTACTGAGTCTATACAGTCTTCATTTGCTACCCTTACAGATCCAACAACTGACTTTGAATAATGCTTTAATTTCATTGTGTAGTGTTTATTTATAAAATGTAAAAGTTACATCTGCAATCTCAATAATGTCCCCATTATTTAATAGGGCATTTTTAAGCTTATAACCATTTACAATTATTCCATTAGTACTATTGTTATCTTGAATTCTATACTCATTATTTTCAAATACAATTGAAAAATGATTTCTAGAAATGTTACTATTTGGGATACAAATTACATTGGATTGTTTATCTCTACCTACCGAGACAATAGAAGAATTGATTTCAAACTGAGCCGAATTATTTGAATCAGCAAATTTCAAGATCGGAAAGTTTCCTAAGGCCCTCATCTGAGCAACTTTTTCCTTCTCTTCATTAATTCTAATTTGTTCTGCCTTTAATTCTTGCTCTTCTTTTAATCTTTGCAACTCCGATAATTTTATGGCTTTTAACTCTTGCTGCTGAGATAAAATTGCAGCTTCTTGGTCTTTTTGAATTTGTAATTGATTTGCAGCTTCTAATTCCTTTTTCTGTCTCATCTTTTTATTCATTTTATATAATAAAAAGATCCCATAAGTTAGTACTACTAAAATTAGAAAAGATACAAGTAAGGAAACATAAAAGTTCTTCTGAAACTGATAAAAAACAATGTTTCCCGGAGAATTAAAAATTAAAGTAGTATCAAAATTATAATTTAGTTGCTTTACAATAATTTTATTTTTACCACCGTCTTTTTTATCGTTTTGTAATTTTAATACTACCTTATAATCACTACCGTTTGCTCTACTTAAGGCATTATTAAGAATTACAGGGACAATTTCCTCTATGTCTTTTTGTTTCTTCAAATTTTTTAACACCCCTAAACTTCTTTTAAGAACGTGACTTTCTCCAAAAGTTTGCGCAGCTAACGTTGGATCAGTATACTGCTCATAATTAGCCCTGTTGTATTTTATTGTATTAATTACAACATTTTTCTCTTTCGCTAGATTAATAACGTTAAGCGACGTTTTTTGAGTTGAAAAATTATTATTCCGTTCTTCTGAAAGCAATAATATTGATTTTTTTAAATCAATACTTTCATTACCAATCATTTCAATCCCTTCAAAGACAGCTCCATATAAATCTGAAACATCTTTATTGTTAAAAACATTATTAACTATTTTATAATCATCAATTGATTTTTCTAAAACAGGAATATTATCTGTAAAAGAACTATTAACATCATTTAAAATACGTGTTTTCTTATTTCTTAATGCAAAAGCAACAATCTTAATTTTATCTCCAGGGTTTACGAACCCTTTCAAAGAATTTTTAATTCCATAAAAAAAAGCATCAACTTGCTCATGCCTGTTAGGATAACTTAGAGCTTCAATCATTATCAAGACACACTTGTTTTTCTCTTTATTTTCTGAAGGGGTGTATGATAATTTTAAATCGGAGGAATTAATTTTATTTTCTTTTCCATTAATCACCTCTGAAAAAGTAAAATCGGATGCATTTAACTTTTCAAATGTTCGAGAATGCAATTTAAACTTAATTGATGGGTAATCTGACAAATCAGTTTCCCCAATTTGTTTGATTTGTGCATTCATCAATTGTGTTAGAAGTAACGCAAAATAAATTAATAAGCTCCTCATCAATATTAATTTTTAAAAGCTGTTTTAAATAAAAATGTGGTAGTTCCTACTCTAAATTCATCCCCATCGTTTAATTCGTATGGCTCTCTAGGCGTTAAATCTTCCCCATTTAAAAGCGTTCCATTTGAGGACATCTCATCTGATAATAAAAATTTATCTTTTCTACACAAAATCAAAGCATGGAGTGAAGAAATTTGATTGTCTTTAATAGTAACATCACAAGAAGGTCCAGATCCAATAGAATTTTTTCCTTCAATAATTCTATAATCTACTCCAAAATCTTCGATGTCAAATGAAACGATCCATCCTCTTAATTTTCTTCTAACTACTTGTTGTTCAGATTGATTATTATCTTTAGCGTTTCCACTATTAATTATTGTTTTAGTAGAATCAAAAGGCTGTTTTGAAGACGTTGAATTGGTATTGCTTTTTGGCGCATCACCACTACCAAAAACTTGTGTCTTTTGTGTATCAACTGTTTTTTGTGTTTCCCCTAAAACTTCTGTTTTATCTCCTGAACCAGCATTCGCTGAACTTGGGCAATAGGGACAAGTCGCTAAAGCCTCTTTAAAAAAATGCCCTTTAGAACATTGTTGAAATCCTTCCATTTGTTTTAAATTTAGTATTAGTAATTATGTGAAATCTAATTTGTGTTTTAATTAAACGATCTTAAAATATTATTTACATGGTAAGTAATCGAATTAATTCCGCACTGTTGTACTACTTATTACGACTTTATATCTTAATTTTTTTAATTAATGTTAACAATATTAAGAAATTATTTTGAATTTAATTAAAAATTTAAATCATATTTAGTTAACGTATACTTTTCAATATTTAACGTTACAAAAAAAGAGAGGTCTCTAATTGATTTAGCACAAAGGAGGAACTATAAAACAGATAAAAATAGGTGTTAATTAAATTTGACTTGTTTAAAATACCACTAATTGAAATAGTTTAATTTTCCGAAATCACAATCTAAACGTTTAATAAAGAAATAGATACGTTAACTAAGTTTCATAATAATAGTTCTATTAAAATTCAGATTACATTAAAAAAGAAGTTAAATTTGATTGATCATTAATTAAACAAAGTCCAAATGAAACATAAAGCCCTATTTTTTTTATTTTTATTACTATTCCTTTTTAATTTTTCTAATTCACAAACTAAAGAACTAGATATTAGGGATTTTATTAATTTTTCAGATTTACCAAAAATAACTCCACAAACGCCAAGTTGGGCGTTACCATTTTATAATGATTTAGCAAAAATTAACGTAAATCAAATGAAAAAGGAGATCGATATTTGGGTGAAAAGTGAAGATGCAAAAAAATACTCTCAAGAAATATTAGAAAAAGAAGGAGAACTTGATTTTATTAATGTCAATGAAAACAAATTAAAAGAAAGCATTTCTGAAATTCCAATTGTAAGATTTGCACTCTATTTTTTTAGTCGAATTCCTAATAATTGGGTGGATATAAATGGGAATATTAAAATTCAATTAGAAAATAATTCAACTACTAATTCTGAACAGGTAGTATTAAGAAATAACTTAAACTCTTGGACTCAAATAGGTCCTACTGAAAGCGTGGATGCGAATGGCGTTTCATATCCATATCAATCTAATGTATATTATATTTCCGTATCACCATCATCACCAAATGTGTGGTTAGCATCAACTGAAACTGGAGCACTATTTAAAACTATCAATAGCGGTGATAATTGGACCTTCTTGGGGGATTATTTTGGCCCTGTTGAATTTAATCCCTTAAATTCAAACAATATAATTATTGGAAGTAATCCCATCAGGGAAAGTAATGACGGTGGATTGACTTGGGAAAATAAAACTGTTACTACTACTTGCAACAAGGTAGTTTGGTCTTCAAATGGGAATGTAATTATTGTTGCTACTGTGCAGGGTGTATTTGTTTCCAATGATGGTGGAACCACTTTTACTAATTATTTGGTAGGTAATTTTTATGATGTTGAATTTAAACCCGGCAGCTCAACTGTAGCTTATGCAATAGATATTAATGGTAATTTTTTTAAAACAACTAATGGCGGTATTAATTGGTTACAAAAAACAACTACTTATAGTTCATCTACAAGTAAAGATGGTTTTCTTTTAGGGGTTTCAGCCGCTGATTCCAATATAGTTTCAATTGCATTTTTGACAGGAACTATGGTAGAATTACTTAAAAGCAGTAACTCAGGCGAAACATTTACAGCATTACCAACATTAAATTCTGGGTTTTCTCAAGGATTTTATGATTTTGCTTTTGGGATTTCGCCAACTAATTCAAATATTTATTATGTCGGGGTTACTACTCTTTATAAATCGACTGATGGTGGATTAAATTTTACTGCAATTGGAGGTTATCAGGGAAGTTATAAAATACACCCTGACATACAAGATATTGATTTCTATGGAAATAGTGTCGTTGTTTCCACAGATGGTGGAGTTAGCGTATCGTCAGATAATTTCACTGATATTTCAAATTGGCATAGCGCGAGCAACGGACTTTTTGACTTAGAGTTATGGGCATTTGATCAGGGATTTAATACGGATCAAATGGGAGGTGGAAAATATCATAACGGAGATAATATTTACAATCCAAAATGGAATAATGGCAAAACAATAAATTTAGGTGGTGCAGAAGCTCCTGTAGGGTACTCTATCTTTAGTCGTCCAAATTCCCTTTTCTTTGATGATATTTATGATGGCTTTTATTTAGCAGATGAACAATACAATCCTAATGTGACCAGAACTCATGCTTTTTCTCTTAAAACAAATGATTTTTTTTATGGGCAACGGAATAGTGATATTACTTCAAATGTAGTTTATAGTAATATCATCTATGCAGGATATCAAAATAGTATTTATATTTCTTATGATAATGGAATCACGAACCAAGTGCTCAAAACCTTTAATTCTAAAGTTTGGAATGTAAAAACTACGAGAAACAATCAAAATGTAATATATGTCATAACCGAAGCTGATGGTATTTGGAAAACTGCTGATGGTGGTTTGAATTGGACGCAATACAACATCGTTTTGAATGGTATTAATTATAACAACAGTGGATTAAATTGCTTTATTGATGTTTCTCAAACTAATTCATCAGAAATTTGGCTTGCAAGAGTTAATTGGAATGGTGCTTATAGCTCTACTTCACTTCGCATTTTTAAAAGTACTAACAGCGGTTTAACATGGCAAAATATTGACACTTCTCTATTAAGTGGCTTTACAGTTAAAGAAATGGCCCATCAGTATGGAACAAGTGGAGGAATTTATATAATTGGTTTCGATTCTAATAATATAGCGAAATGTTATTATAGAAATAATTCAATGACCAACTGGGTTGATTATTCAAATGGTTTGCTAAAAGGAACCATTAAAGACAATAGAATTTATTTTAAACTATCTCATTATCAAGAAAAAATTAGAGCAGCGGGGTGGCGCGGAATTCAGGAAATACCATTTTACGAAAATTATACTACTCCAATTGCTCAGCCTACAACAAATAGTAATGAAATTTGCATTAATCAACCCGTAAAATTAGCAGATTACAGTATTATTAATTACACAGGAGCAACTTGGCAATGGTCATTTTCAAAAAATGCAATTTATTTAAATGGTACAAGCTCTACATCCCAAAATCCTGAAGTAAAATTTCTAACTCCAGGTGGTGTAAATGTTAGTCTAACAGTAACTGATATAATTGGAAGAAATAATACAAAAACAATTGATAATTTTATTAATGTAAATTATGATTCTTCATCTTGTTTGCTACTAAATTCAGACCCTGACGGTATAATTAATTGTACTAACAATATACTTCAAAGCGCACCAATTCTTCCTTCAAATACCCAATTAGTTACCAATTTTGGAGGGGCTACTTCAGGAGAATACATTGTGAAATTAAATGTTATCACTCCGTGTTATAATGTAGTTGCACAATTAACTGCAATTATAAATTTAACAACCAATAAAATAAATGTAATTCAATACAACCATTTTAATAATTCTTCTTCAGGAATACTTGGAAATACCTCCAATACAATTACAAGTGTTAGCAGTGCTTATGCTAAAATATCATTTTCATTAATTGGTACAACACTTTACTTAAATCATATTAATAATGCTTGTGGAACCGGAGTTTCAATAACTTTACAACCATCATGTTGGAAAATATATTCAGGTTTTGCAGATAATGGAGACTCTGTTGAAATACAAAAATGTAATGTTGCAATTCCTCAAAGTACAAATGTAAATGCGAATACAATTATTCCAGTCACCAATTTTAATAATGCAACTTCAGGGCTCTTCTTTGTTACCATAAATGGTTATACAAATTGCAATAATTCTTTAAATAAAATTAAAGCGATTGTAAATTTAAATTCAAATACAATAAATGTATTAGAATACAAACATTTTGGGCAATCAACTACCTCTGCAGTTCTTGGAAATGAAACAAGCTCCGTTACTAGTTCCTTAAATACAAATGCTCAGGTTAATTATTCTTTGATTAATAATACTTTAACCGCTAAAATAATCTCTAATACATGTGGAAACGGCACTTTTAGAATTAATTCTTCCTGCTGGTCAGCCATGGATTCTGACAATAATGGCGTTGACAATACTTTGCAACCTGTAACTTGTAATAACATTATAACAAGTTCTCAATTTACTGACTCAAATACGCATGTTGTAAAAGACTTCAATTCCATTTTTGCTCAACAAAATAATGTTTTTGTAAAACTAAATATTTTTTCAAATTGTAATAATTTGAATGCGATCGCCTATTTAAATATTGATTTAGTTAATAACGTTATTAATATGATTAACTACAATCATTTTGGATCAACAACCTCTTCTACTATATTAAATAATAATTCTGCTAATGTATATTCAGAATCCTCCGTTACAGGAAAATTAAAATTCTTATTAATTAATAAAGTACTCTATATACAACGATTGTCTACAACCTGTCCAAATAGCTACTATCAGATTGGTAACTCTTGTTATTCATTAGCATCTGATGAAATGTTATCCATTAACAATTATGCATCTAATTTTCTTTCAAATGTTATTGCCTATCCAAACCCTACTAAAGGATTGTTTTATATTAAAACTGAAGATAATACCGATAATTATTCATTGAATTTTTTTAACATTGAAGGTAAATATATTATTCCCAATCACAAAATAATTGAAGAAACGCAAATAGAAGTAAATCTTGAAGCTTACGCTACCGGGATTTACTTTGCTATTTTATACAATAAAGAGAAAAATACCTACCATTATTTGAAGATCTATAAAAACTAATTTCAATAATTGATATATAATACACTGTTCAATAAAGTGATAATTATATGAGGATAGAAATCCTTTTTAAATTTATAAACGTTTAATAAAGAAATAGATACGTTAACTAAATAGTAAGATTAATTTTTGTTTAATTGTTTATTATAGTGAAATTTAATACTATTTTTGAATAATAATTATTATAAAAAATCAAATTATGAAAAGAATTTTCCTTTTAATAACTTTAATATTTGTTGTTTTTGTTGGATCTGCAAATACCATTTCTCCATTATCCAAACTAATAAATGGTACTTTAAATAATAAAGTGTCTAATACTGATTCTCATCATTATGTAAGAAATTACAATAATAATTTCGAAATAAATAATACTAATAACACACCCCCTTGCGATGTTACTGCAAACATAAGTTATGCTGGCGCACCGTTTTGTTCTAGTACAACCACACCCCAAAGTGTTACCCTAACAGGAACCGGAGTATTTACAGGTGGCGTCTTTACTTCTACTGTAGGATTAACAATTAATTCAAATACTGGAGCAATAACCCCAAGCACCAGCACTTCTGGAAGTTATACAGTAACCTACACCGTTTCTGGCGGAATAGGTTGTCCTGATGCGGTTGCAACAACTACAGTTGCAATTAATACAGTTCCTGTTGTGGCAAATCAGAATATTACAGTTTGTAGTGGTTCAGCGTTGGGAGTCAACTTAAATTCGAGTTCCACTGTTACCGCTGCTACTTATAACATTACTAATATAAATTCAAATGGCGTTGTGCAGTCAGCTGGTAATCCAGTTACAGGAACAGGATTGTTATCAAATGTTATCGCTAATGATGCTTGGACCAATACCAGTAACGCACCCGTTAATGTAATCTATACCGTGGTACCGGTAAGTGCTACAGGTTGTCAGGGCAATCCCTTTACAGTAACGGTAACGGTAAATGCTATTCCTGTAATTTTTAATAAGGTTATTCCATTATGCAATGATAATTCTGGCTTTATATTTAATCCTACAAATGGTTTGGATGGAATTGTTCAAAATAACACTACGTATGTTTGGACAGTAATTGACAACCCAAATGTTTTTGGGGAGGTTAATCAAAATATTCCACAGCTTTCAATTAGTATTCCACCTTTATTTAATAATTCAAGTTCAGTACAAACAATTGTTTATGTTGTAACGCCTATATCTTCTTTGGGATGTATTGGTGCTAATTTCACTATAACTGTAAATTTAAATCATCTCCCACCAGCTAATAACTTAACTTTATATTTACAAAGGTCTTGTCAGTTCCAACAAGCTATACCCCTGAGTGCTGGAAATTATGCAACAATTCCAATTTCATATCAATGGTATAAAAATGGCACCTTAATTAATGGTGCTACTAATCAAACATATATTCCAGACACTACTATTTTAGGCACTAATACTTATAATTGTAAGGTTGTTTTTTCAACAGGTCAATGTGATTATGGTTATAGTTTTCCTACAGAATTTACAGTTGTTCCAGCTATTACAATTACTACTCAGCCATTAGCTTTTCAAACTGCCTGTTTGAACTCTACATTAACTCCATTGTCATTTATAGTTACCAACGGTAATGGAACTCCAACCTATCAATGGTATTCTAATACAATTAATAGCACTACTGGCAGTACAGCAATTGCGGGAGCTAACAACGCTTCCTATACTCCATTAACCACTTCTTTAGGATCCATCTTTTACTATTGTGTAGCCACCTATCCAAGTGGAACTTGCACCACATCAACTTCAAGTATTGCGGAGGTTGTAGTAGTTTCAAATCAAGCACCGGTTATTCCAGCCCAACAACAAACAATTTGTAGTGGAACCTCCTTTACCGTAACTCCAGCTAATGCTTTACCTACGACTATTGTTCCTGCTGGAACTACCTATACTTGGACAGTAGTTACTAATGCTTCAGTTACTGGCACTAGTAATTCCTCTGTGGGGCAAAATAATATTAATCAAACTTTAACTAATTCAACCAACATACCTCAAACAGTTGTATATACTGTAACACCACAGGTAGGAAATTGTGTAACTGGAGCTCCATTTACACTTACTGTTACCGTTAACCCTAGACCAAATGTTCCAAATCAAACTGTGACTGTATGTAGCGGAAATTCGTTCACGGTATCTCCAGTTAATATGTCCCCATCGACTATCGTACCATTGAATACTACTTATACTTGGACAGTAATTGACAATCCTATTGTAACCGGAGAAATTGTTTATACTATTGCTCAACCAACCATTAATCAAACGTTGACTAATTTAACTAATAACCCACAAACAGTAGTTTATACGGTAACTCCAATTTCTGGAGCCGCAGGAAATTGTATTGGATTACCATTTACCCTTACTGTTACAGTAAATCCAACACCAGTTATTCGGCCTCAAACGGCGACTATTTGTAGTGGGGGTACTTTTGCAGTAATTCCAGTTAACACTCAACCATCAACTATCGTACCATTTGGAACTACTTATACTTGGACGGTTGTTGACAATGTCAATGTATCTGGAGAAAGTAATCAAAGTGTACCTCAAACTACCCTGAGTCAAACTTTGGTAAATTTAACTAATACCCCACAAACAGTAGTTTACACGGTAACTCCAAGATCAGGAGCTGCGGGTACTTGTTCAGGAGCTTCTTTTACAGTCACAGTAACAGTAAATCTAAGACCAGTTGTACCGTTACAATCGGCGACAATTTGTAGCGGATTGGCCTTTAGTGTAAGTCCAGCTAACGCTCCGCCGAATACTATTGTTCCTTCAGGTACTACTTATACATGGACAGTTGCACCTAATGCGAATGTAACAGGACAAAGCAATCAAAGTGTACCTCAAACTACCATAAGTCAAACGTTGACTAATTTAACTAATACCCCACAAACTGTAATTTACACAGTTACTCCAAATTCAGGAACTATGATAAATTGTGTTGGAAATTCGTTTACTTTAGTCGTAACAGTAAATCCTGGTATTACAGGAAACACTTCTGTTTGTATAAATGGAACTTCACAATTAACCGGTACAGGCACCCCAATAGCAACCAATCCATGGGTTTCTTCTAATACCGCTGTGGCTACAGTAAATAGCACCACAGGATTGGTAACCGGAATTGCTGCTGGAACATGTACTATTTTTTATAATACTACTAATACTAGTTGTGTAGCACAAACCTCTTTTACTGTTAATCAAACTCCTGCAATACAAAATCAGTCGGCAACCGTTTGTAGCGGCACTCCCTACACCGTTAATTTAATTAATAACGCTCCAAATTTAATTCCTACAGGAACAACTTACACTTGGACAGTGGCGCCAAATCCTAATGTAACTGGGCAAAGTAATCAGGGTGTAGGTCAAAATAGCATTGTATTAACGCTAACAAATACAACCAGTTTTTTACAAACTTTGGTATATACCGTAACTCCAAGAACTTCATGTAATGGAGCTCCTTTTACCTTAACTGTGATGGTAAATCCAAGTCCATGTTCAGGGTTTCACTTAAATGCCTTTTTAGATTCGAATAATAATGGAACTCAAGATGCTGGAGAAAACAACTTCCCTTTCGGTCAGTTTATTTATCAAGTCAATTCAAGCACCCATAATGTAGCTACGGTAAATGGCATGTATGATATATATGAATCCAATGCAGCTTCAATTTATACATTACGTTATTCTATAAACCCACAATTATCATCCTATTTTTCAGTAACGCCAACAAGTTATACTAATGTTCAAATTGCTGCAACCGGAGGAATGACTACCTATAACTTCCCAATAACAATGAATCAATTAAATGATTTGGGAATCACACTAATCCCTTTTGGAAGACCGATTCCAGGATTTAATTTTCAAAATCTAATACTCTACACCAACTATGGTACAGCAAATTCTGCTGGAACAATTACTTTTACAAAACATCCAGCATTAACCATAGGATCAACTTCAGACCCATTAGGAACTACAATAACTCCTTCGGGTTTTAATTATACTTTTTCTAATTTGAATCCTAGACAATCCAAATATTTATATGTAACGATGAATACTCCTACCCTACCAACAGTAAGTTTAGGACAAGTTCTATGTAATGCTGCAACAATATCGCATGCTTCTGGAATTGACATGATTGCTTCTAATAATAGCTCTACTAATTGTTCGTTTGTTACAGGATCCTATGACCCCAATGACATTGCAGAGTCACGAGGAAGAGAAATTGTGTTTAACAGTTTTACCTCTCAAGATTACTTGTATTATACCATTCGTTTTGAAAATACCGGAAACGGAAATGCAATCAACATAAAGATTAATAATACCCTAAATAATAGACTCGATGAAACAACTTTGGAAATGGTTTCTAGTAGTCATGACTATGCAATGGATCGAGTGAACTCTGCGGTAAATTGGAATTTTTCAAATATTCAATTACCTCCATCTGTTGCTCAAACAAATACGGGTAAAGGTTATATAATGTATAAAATTAAGCCAAAACCAGGATATGCAATTGGTGATATTATTCCTAATACTGCCTCTATTTATTTTGACTTCAACCCAGCTATTATTACCAATACATTCGAAACCCAATTCGTTACCGCTCTTGATACACCTAATTTTGAAAACAACAGTTTTGTAGTATATCCTAACCCGGCAAACGATCAAATTACAATCGATTTAGGCAATAAATCAACTAGTAAGGATTGGAATTATAAAATAGTAAATACGTTAGGACAGGAAGTTCTAATTGGTGTACTAAGTGCTCAACAGAATATCATTGAACTTAACAATATCAAAGGGCAGGGTGTTTATTTTGTAAAAGTTTATGACAGTGCTAATACCTTATTGGATACAAAGAAAGTAATTATAAGACGTTAAATATTTTATATAGTATCCTTTTAGAAATAGCTTTCTGTATACAAACTCAACTTCACCCCTAAGTGGTGTGAATGATTTAATAGTTCTATAGAAAACAATAAAATTAAGTGTAATTCCAACCGGGAATACTTTAGTTTTTTTTAAAAAAAATTATTTTTCTAGTATTTGTGTTATTATCAAAAAATAATTAAATACCACCGGTTGAATTTAGAAGATAAAAAATTCTACATAACAGAACAATAAAAATGGAGACCAGAAAACCATTAAAAAAAACAGCGAGTAAACTGAAAATCGATAAGAGTAAGTATCATAATTAAAAATTAATAAAATGAAAAAATTATTTTCACTATTAACATTGCTATTGGTACTTGGTTTTACACAAGAATTAAAAGCACAAGACAAAAGAACCGTTTGCATTTACAAACCAGTTGGTTCTAACAGCCAATACAAAGGAGTAATTTATTATAATTTAGATAGAAGCGGCGAGCCTTTTCTTACAAGTTACAGTATTTATGGGATAGAAAATGGCAGTGGAGAATTTTACGATCGTAAAGAATATCCTATGAATGAAAATGAAAAAATTGGCGGGGTAACCTACAAATATAGTATGCCTATAAATGGTGCTGGGCAAGCTTATTTCAATTTGGCTTGTGAAAAATGCAGAAAGTAACGTAAATAAACACTTTTTGTAATCTGCCTGTAGCGATTTTCTCGATAGGGGTAGTAGTAAAAGTTTCTAAACACCAAACTATTGGTACCAAAACTAAGGGTAGTTATTATGAATAACTGCCCTTACTTATTTAGCCAAATTACTTATCTAAACCCTCTTTTTCATTGATAGAATTTCAATCAAAAAAAGAATATTTCATGATCCCAGAGGGGGGCTATAATGAAAACCCAAACCAAAATTCATTTTATAGTATCACTCAATAATGAGAAGGGATTTTTCCATGTTCCCAGAGGGGGTTCCTACAATGAAAACCCAAACCAAAATGAATATTATAGTATCACTCAATAATGAGAAGGGATTATTCCATGATCCCGGAGGGGGGCTCCTACAATTAAAACCCAAACCAAAATGAATTTTGGTTTGGGTTTTTTATTTCTTCCTCAATCTCAAAAGTAAACTTTTGGAGTGGGAAGAAATAAAAAACCCGAAACTCACGTTTCGGGTTTTTGTTGCGGAGAAAGAGGGATTCGAACCCCCGGACCTGTTACAGTCAACAGTTTTCAAGACTGCCGCATTCGACCGCTCTGCCATTTCTCCAATAAGTCGCACCCTTTTGCTGAATGCGGTTGCAAATATAGTAACCTTTTTTTGATTTCTAAAACATTTATTTAGAAAATATCAAGAAAATAACTACCCAATCAAGTAATTATTTCATTTACCATCAGTTAGAAACTAAAATCGTATTAGTATTTTACGTATTCGGAAATCTCCAACCCATACCCTATCATTCCTACCCGCTTGGTTTGCTCTGAATTGGAAATCAATCGGATATTGGAAATGTCAATATCATGCAAAATCTGAGCTCCAATTCCAAAATCTTTCGCATCCATTTTTATCAATGGCGCCTTCATTTCTCCCTGTGTTTGCAATACTTTTAATTCGCCAATTCGATTCAGTAAATTGTAGGATTCCAACTCCTGGTTAATGAACAATACAGCCCCTTTTCCAGCTTGATTGATAACGCTAAATATAGAATCTAGGTTTTTGTCGGCATCGTGGGTTAAAGCCCCTAAAATATCACTATTTATTTGAGTAGAATTAATACGCGTCAGTATTGGCTCTCCCAAATTCCAATTTCCTTTTGACAATGCAATATGAACTTGCTTATTCGTGGTTTGTAAATAGGCTCTCAATCGGAAGGTGCCAAATCGAGTGTTTACATCAAAATCTTCTTTTTTAACAATTAAGCTATCGTGAAGCATTCGATAAGCAACTAAATCCTCAATAGAAACCAATTTTAAATCGAATTTCTTAGCCACTTCAACCAATTGCGGTAAACGAGCCATCGAACCATCTTCATTCATGATTTCCACAATTACACCCGCCGATTTGAATCCAGCGAGACGAGCAAAGTCAATTGCAGCTTCGGTGTGCCCCGTTCTTCTTAACACTCCACCTTGCTTTGCAATTAAAGGAAAAATATGTCCAGGACGCGCTAATTCGTGCGGCTTTATATCGGGATTGCATAACGCTAAAATTGTTTTTGCTCTATCGGCAGCTGAAATTCCTGTAGTAACCCCATTACCTCGCAAATCTACCGATACCGTGAAAGCCGTTTCCATAGGATCGGTATTGTTGTTCACCATCACGTGCAATCCCAATTCCTTACATCTGTTTTCTGTTAATGGCGCGCATATTAATCCGCGTCCGTGGGTAGCCATGAAGTTAATCATCTCCGGAGTTACCTTTTCGGCTGCAGCCAAAAAATCACCTTCATTCTCACGATCTTCATCATCAACAACGATAATGACTTTCCCTTGACGAATGTCTTCAATAGCTTCTTCTATAGTGTTTAATTGAAATTTAGGAAGGGTCATTGTAATTAATTTTGTGTTGGAAATAGTCTTTTCATTAAGTTTTGGAACGGCACAGTGATCACGTCTAAATTAAACGATCCTATGTCATTAGTCGCTCTGTATGTAAGCAAAATTGCCAATGGAGTTAGTATTAAAGACGACAACCACGATCCTAAAAAGGGATCAATACCGTTTTCTTCAGCCAGACGTTTTCCAAAGGTATTGATAAAGTGAAAAGAGATAAAGATAACTACCGCAAATACTATTGGTAAACCAATTCCTCCTTTTCTAATAATTGCCCCAAGTGGCGCACCGATAAAAAACATTAACAAACAAGCATAAGCAACAACAAATTTGTCATAAACCGCCCCTAAATGATCGTTTATAGCAATTTGTTTCATATTCAATTCGTTTTTGGAACTTTCAATCGAAAACAAAGTTGAGTAAACATTGCTTGAAGCAAATTGCAGAATTTGGAGTTTTTCACTTGTAGTCAATAAGGCCAATAAATCGGGTTTCACCGATTCACTCTTCAATGGCAATATTGATTTATTTACATTTAATACCCCGGAGCGTTGGTGTACATTATCAGCAAAGGAAACAACATCGCGTTTATAGTTTTTTTTCAAGGAATCAATAGTGTAATTCAACTCGCTTAAATTAAGCATGTTAGAAGTATTAGTAATACTCTGATTGTCTTGATTACCATTTAAAATTGACAAATCCATATTAATAATATCCTTTTTAAAGGTCGCTTTTGCAAATGGAATTTTCTTGCGATCTTCCCATTTGTTAGGAATGATGTCTTCGTAATAAAACCCATCATTTAATACCAATTTTAACAAATTAGAATTCTCACTACTTACCAAATCCCCATATTTAGCTTTGATTACCGTGCGAACTCCATCACCATTAATTGATTTCTTATGAATGGTAACTCCTGTTAGATGGTTGCCGTTTTCACCAGTTTTTTTATCAACTTTAATTGAATACAACCCTATTTGACTGAATTGGCCTTCTGCAATAGCCATAGCTGGCTTGCGTTGAGCAATGTTTTTTCTAAAATTAATGAATTTATATTCTGCATATGGAATTACATTATTGGCAAAGAAAAAAGAAGTAACGCTTAAAACAACAATGAAAATAGTCAATCCTTTCATGGCTCTTTGTAACGAAATTCCAGCCGATTTCATAGCAGCAAATTCATAATTTTCAGCTAAGTTTCCAAAGGACATTATCGAAGCTAAAAGCACTGAAAGAGGGATAACCAATGGAATAATTCTCGGCATTCCATACAGTAAGAATTTAACAACCAACATTAAATCCAAGTCGCGTCCTGCCAAATCATAAATGAACAACCAGATGGTTTGAAGTATGAATATAAAAAACAAGATTACAAATACTGTGGTAAATGTAATCGCAAATGTTTTTAGAATGTATTTATCAATTATCTTCAACTAGTCTAATTTATTTATGTAATATTTTGGGTATTTGCTAGCATCAAAGGTAAATTGATTCTTTGATAACGGCTGATTTATTTTAAAAGAATTAACAGTCAGCGTGGTTTTTGTGCCTTTTTTACCCACCTCAATTAGGTTGTAGATGTTCTTGGTTTGGGTGTCTATGCCTAAAAGAATTTCCTTACGTTGGTCTTTTGTATTGATAGGTACTAATTTAATGTATTGTATTTTTCTACCTTTTACATTTTGAGGAATGTCCCAAGTATATTTGTATCCTGAGTTAAAAAAAGTCAACAGTTTTGAAGGTGTGATGGCATTATCGTCTTTCTCATTTACCTTAGAAATAGCCACTTCTTCGTCTTCTGGATTGATGGTGTAATTGTTTTTACCATCGAATATTTTGGTAACACCCATTAAATTCAAAACATACTTATTGCCTTTCATGGTCACATTCCCTTTACTCTCTTGATTGATATTCTCTTTTAAATTGTTCAATGAATATTTAAAATCGATGACAATATTATCATAACTTTTAATTTTTGCGGTTACGGCGTCCAACAAAGCTTTCGCTTTTTTGTCCTGCGCTTGTAAAGAAGTGCTGAAAAATAAAGTAAATAAAACAAATAAAAAGGTATGTTTCAAAGTAAAAGTAATTTTGGATAAGGGAAATCTATTGGTATTCATTGGTAAATTAATTTTGTTCATTACTGAAAAATTGATCTAAAGCGGCCAAATCGGTAATGTTCACATTTCGGGCTTTACTCCCTTCAAATGGACCTACAATTCCTGCTGCTTCCATTTGATCTATCAATCGTCCTGCACGGTTGTAACCTAACTTTAATTTGCGTTGCAACAACGATGCAGATCCTTGTTGAGCAGTAACGATAATCTCAGCAGCTTCTCTAAAAAGTGCATCACGCTCGGAAATATCCATATCAAGATTAATGCCACTTTCTTCACCTACAAACTCAGGAAGTAAGTAAGCATCGGCATACGCTTTTTGAGAACCGATGAATTCTGTGATTTTCTCCACCTCTGGTGTATCAATAAAGGCACATTGTACCCTTACCACATCGTTTCCATTAGTGTACAACATATCTCCACGACCTATCAATTGATCGGCACCTTGTGTATCCAAAATGGTACGCGAGTCGATTTTAGAAGTTACTCTAAAGGCAATTCTGGCTGGGAAATTCGCTTTAATTAAACCCGTAATAACATTAACCGAAGGCCGTTGCGTTGCAATAATCAAGTGAATTCCAATAGCTCTAGCCAACTGCGCTAAACGGGCAATAGGAGTTTCCACTTCTTTACCTGCAGTCATAATTAAATCGGCAAACTCATCGACTACCAAAACGATGTAAGGTAAAAAACGGTGGCCGTTTTCAGGATTTAACTTACGAGATTTGAATTTCTCGTTGTATTCTTTTATGTTACGAACCATTGCATCTTTCAATAAAGAATAACGGTTGTCCATTTCCACACAAAGGGAATTTAAGGTATTCACCACTTTGGCATTATCGGTAATAATAGCATCACCCGAATCCGGTAATTTAGCTAAATAGTGTCTTTCAATTTTATTGAATAGCGTCAATTCCACTTTCTTAGGATCTACCAATACAAATTTTACTTCCGCTGGATGCTTTTTGTATAATAAAGAGGTCAATACCGCATTCAATCCCACCGATTTTCCTTGTCCTGTAGCTCCCGCCATCAATAAGTGGGGCATTTTAGCCAAATCTACTACAAAAGTTTCGTTAGAAATTGTTTTTCCTAGTGCAATTGGTAATTCCATTTCAGCCTCTTGAAAACGTGCCGATCCAATCACACTTTTCATGGAGACCATCGTAGGATTCTTATTTGGAACCTCGATACCGATAGTTCCTTTTCCAGGAATAGGAGCAATAATACGAATTCCTAAGGCTGATAATGACAACGCAATATCGTCTTCTAAACTCTTAATTTTAGAAATTCGTATTCCTGCTTCTGGCACAATTTCATATAGGGTAACTGAGGGACCTACCGTAGCTTTAATTTGCGCTATTTCTATTTTATAATTTCGTAATGTTTCAAGGATTTTATTTTTGTTTTCCTCTAATTCTTCTTGATTGATTGTAATTCCACCCGTTGAATATTCTTTCATTAAATCCAAGGTTGGAAATTGATAGTTGGACAATTCCAATGTAGGATCAAACAAACCAAAGTCGGCAACCAAACGTGAAGCCAAATTCTCTTCCACTATATCTTCTTCGTGTGCTTTCTCAATTACAAAATCACTTTCGGTATCTTCAATAGGCAATGTAACCGGTTCTAAATCATCAAAATCATCCTCGATTGGCTCTTCTACTTTGGGCTTTAATACGGGATCCATACTGATTTCTGATGACGAACTAATAGTAGGTTTCAACGCTTCCTTATTTATTTCAAATTGAGAAGTTGGTTTAATTGTTGGCTCTTCTATTTTCTCTTCTTCGGGTACAGCATATTCTTCTAGATTGTAGGTTGAGTCAGAAACTGGCTGATTCATAGGAGTTAACTCCGTATCAATCTCATTTTTACTTCTCTCAAAAAATCCTTTGATAGCGTCTGGAGAGATCTTTATTTTAAATATTAAATAGATAAAAATACCAAGTAATAAGATTAAAAATGTTCCAGATTTACCAACATAATCTTGCATGAACAAGTTCATTTCATAACCTATTGTTCCTCCCAACTCAGGTAAAGTAGTTGCGAAAAAGCCACATAAAATAGAGATGACAATAATGGCAAACAAATCCCAAAACCATACGCTTTTTAGTCTTTTAAATGGAATGTCCATTACTAAAAACGCCCCGGTTAAAAAGAAGAATTTTACAAACAAAAACGACGCAATTCCAAATCCTTTATAAATAAATAGATCAGCCAAAAAGGCACCAAATTTTCCTAACCAATTACTTACATTCTCAGAACGATTCGTTAATTCAGTAACGGCACTCTGGTCTTGCTGCCCATAAATGAAAAAAGAAATAAAGGCAAGCAACAAAGCCACAGAAAATAGAATCAATACAAACCCCAATAAGATTTTATATTGCTTATCTAATTTCCAGGGTAATTTATCTTCAGGATTAGTTACTTTTTTATCCGATGTAAGTGTTTTTTTTGCCATTCTAAATTGAACTAATAACTATTAAATCAAGGAAATATTAAGTGAATTTTGGTAAATATATCATTAAACCAATTGCGATTGCGGTCATAGCTGCAAAAAACACAGCACCCGCTGCGATGTCTTTTATAAAACCGATTTTGGTATGAAACTCAGGATGAATGAAATCTGCTACTTTCTCTACGGCAGTATTTAGTCCTTCAACACTTAAAACCAAACCTATGGCAAGTGTTTGAAACAACCATTCTTCATGGGAAATATTAAAGTAAAAACCTGCGATTGTAATCAGTACCGCAAGTGTCGATTGCACCATGATACTGTGCTCGGTTGTAATTAATTTTATTGCACCTTTCAACGCAAATACTAAACTTTTTAATCTACCTGTAAAGAAGGTATTGTCCTTTTGAAACTCCATACTCAATATTAAAGTACCGCTAAAGCAGCGTCATAATTAGGTTCATTAGCTATTTCAGGTACTTGCTCTGCATATTGAACAATGCCATTTTCATCAATTACTATAACGACTCTAGAATGCAAACCTGCTAAAACGCTTTCTACAATTTCCAAACCGTAGTCTTTTCCAAAAGCACCTGTATTAAAATCGGACAGATTAATTACATTTTCAAGACCTTCAGCACCGCAAAAACGAGTTTGCGCAAATGGCAAATCTCTAGAAATGCACAACACTTTAGTATTAGGTAAAGCACTTGCTTTTTCATTGAATTTTCTAACAGAGGTAGCGCAAGTTCCAGTATCAATACTTGGGAAAATATTGAATACCAATTTACTTCCAGCAAAATTGGCTAAACTAGCAATTGACAAATCTTTTTGTACCAATTTAAAATCGATTGCTTTAGAACCTACTTTTGGTAATTCACCACTTGTATTGATTGGATTTCCTCCTAATGTAACTACTGCCATAATTGTTATTTTTTTTAAACATCAAAAGTAAGCAAATATATTGGGAATAAAAAAACCTTTAAAATTAATTAAAGGTTCTAATTCACTAATAGGCAATACCACTAAAATGTACCAAATCCGTAATGATTGGATAAAATATCGTCTATTCTAAAGTTCAGATAAAAAGTGTGAATTCCTCCCGATTCTGTACTGAAATTATTTATTGCCGAGTCGTAGGCGTAACCAATCGACCAGTTGTTTTTAAATCGGTAACCGAAAAAACCTCCAAAACTCGATGTTGGTTGAAGGTTCATTCCTAGCATTATATTATTTTGATAATCTAAATTTAAAGAAATCAAATTGGCTATTGGCGCTCCAGCGGTTACTCTGGTTAAAATATTAGGAATTAAATAGATCTCATTTTTTAAATCAAATTTATAACCCGCCGTTAAGAAATAATTTGGTTTTGTATTTGCAATTGAGATTTGAGAGCCCGTAATATAATTGGTTTTTAATAGATTTGGAACCGAAACACCGATATAACCACTTGGATTAGAAAGGTAAAAACCAGCTCCTACAATTGGAGAATATTGATTCAAGTTACCGTCAAAAATTCCTGCTTCTTGAGGGTTTTCGATGGTTAGTAAACGGTAGTCTAAATTAAAATTATTTAACCCCGCTTTTAATCCTAAATTCAAACTAATCTCGTCGTTTAAAAATATATTGTAAGCAAAGTTACCCACAATTTGATTTTCTTGAACTGGTCCTAATTTATCACTAGTAATATTAACTCCTACTCCTATTTCTCGCTGTATCACATTAGAATGTGCAGAGAAAAATATTGTTTTTGGAGCACCCTCAAAACCTACCCATTGAGAACTATAAATTCCTGTAACGCTAAGTCCGTCAAAGGCACCCGCATAGGCCGGATTGTATTGCAAGGGATTGTAACTAAATATTGAAAGTTTAGGATCCGATTGTGAAAAAACCAATACGCTAACTAGCAAATTAAATGCAATTATATACTTTTTCATAGGGATCCTTAGTTATTGTTATTAATGTATAAAAATGATTTCAAATCCGTGTATTTTCCTCGATAAGAGTCATAATATTTTAGAATAAAATAATATGTCCCTGTTGGTAAATCACTGTCCTTTTGGAATACACCACTTACATTGGCTCTTCCTTTGAACGTATTACTATCATTATTATAATATTCTGTTTTCCATACTAATTCCCCAAAACGATTGTAAATTTCAATCTGGTTAATTGGGAAATTCTCAATATTTTCAATTGTCAAATTATCATTTAAACTATTATCATTTAGCGTCAATAAATTATTAGGAACCAATTGGCAATTGATAATGGTAATTTGAACCATTTGTCTGATTGGACTTTCACAACCCGAAGCAGCATTATAAATCGCAGCATACAAACTTTGGCTGGACGTTAATAAATAGCTTTCCATTAATGGAGTTCCTCCACTTGAAGAAGAATACCATACTATATTCAAGCCATTCGTTTTTACGTCGGCAAGAGTTTTTATATCTGTACTACAAAAAGTTTGATCTGTAAGTGTCGACGGAGTATTTTCAAGTAATACCGTCGATACTACTGCCAATCTTCCATTGCTCATACAACCAGTGACTGCATCAAACTGTGAAGCATAATAGGTAGTTGTACCCACCGGTAAATTAGTGGTTAACGGCAAAGGTGAAGTACTGGTAAGCGAAGTATACCAATTAATATTACTTGGAGTCACCACAATATTCTGCAAAGTAGGATAAATATTCGCACAGAAAGTTTGCGTAATAGTTCCCGTTGGCGCTATCGGCAATGGATTAACTGTAATCGTCATTGATGCCGTAGTTGCACAAAGCCCTGCAGTTGGTGTGAAAGTATAGGTTGTTGTTGCCGTATTATTCAATGCTGGCAACCAAGTTCCTGTGATACTATTCGTTGAAGTCGTTGGCAATGCCGCTACCGTTGCTCCATTACAAATTGCGGCTACTTGAGTAAATGTTGGTGCGATATTTGGGTTCACCGTGATCGTCATTGTAGCTGTAGTAGCACACTGACCTGCTGTTGGCGTGAAAGTATAGGTTGTTGTTGCCGTATTATTCAACGCTGGCGACCAAGTTCCTGTAAAACTATTCGTTGAAGTGGTTGGCAATGCCGCTACCGTTGCTCCATTACATATTGGAGCTACTTGCGTAAATGTAGGAGTGCTATTTGGGTTCACCGTAATGGTCATGGTAGCTGTTGTAGCACACTGACCTGCTGTTGGTGCGAATGTGTAGATTGTCGTTGTGGTATTGTTCAACGCTGGCGACCAAGTTCCTGTGATACCCTCGTTTGATGTCGTTGGTAATGCCGCTACCGTAGCTCCATTACAAATTGGGGCTACTTGCGTAAATGTAGGAGTGGTATTTGGGTTCACCGTGATGGTAATACTTTTTCTACAAGTCACTCCATTCACAGTTACGTCACACCAATAAGTAGTAGTTGCCGTTGGGCTTGGGTTAATGGTAGCAGTGGTGGCTCCTGTTGACCAAAGATAGGTCGCTTGATTAGAATTATAAAGTTGAGTTATTTCAGTTGGAGAAAGCGCACGATTAAATAAAGAAATATCATCTAATTTTCCATTAAAAACTTCTGGTTGGCAACATGTTATTGCACCAAAACGAATTTTACATAGGTATTGTATTGGATTTATTGTAGAAACTAAATTACCTACTAAATTACCATTATAATAAAATTTATATTCTAAACCTTGCTTAACTACTAACGCATGATGCCAAGAATTTAAATTAATTGTAGGTGTATTAAATGTAATATTTGATGCAATATTCCAAGCCGAAACTCCCGGATCCGAGTTTTTAAAGATATATATACTTTGATTTCCAATATAGCTATATCCAAAACCAAACCCGTTATGAGGTGCAGTATTAAAAAATGTTTGTCCTGGTCCAATTGTCGAAGTATTCGAGGTTGGATTGAACCAAACCGAAACAGTTTGATCTAAGTCTCCATTATTATAACAAAAGTTAGAACTTTCAATAAAATCATCAACCCCATCAAAACTATACGCACTATTCGCATTTCCAAAACGGTCTGTCGTTAAAGTAGCTCCATTAACGGTTCCATTATTTGCATTTCCTGAAACATCATTGGCGTTTCCACAAAATGGCCAATAACCTACTAAGCCCATTCGTAAATTGGCCGACAAATCACAGTTTTGTGCTGTGGCCGCTGTAGTACTTGCACTTAAGGTAACCGGTGTTCCACTACAAACCGTAGTTGCACTAGCCGTAATTTGTGGGTCGTTTAGGGTTACTGTTACGGCTAATCTAGTGGTACTTTCACAAGCGTTTAGGGTTTGTGTAGCATAATAAGTAGTTCCACTCACTAAAGCCGTTGTAGTTGCCAAAGGGGTTCCACCCGTTGCTGCCGCATACCACTGAATTCCTGTTCCTGTAGCCGTTAAACTAGCTACAGTTGGCGCTGGAGTTGCGCAGTAAGTTTGAGTTGCAGTTCCTGTTGGAGTTGGCGTTGTATTTACCGTTATAGTAACCGTTTTTCTACAAGTAACTCCATTAACCGTTACATCACACCAATAAGTTGTGGTTGCCGTTGGGCTTGGGTTGATGGTTGCGGTAGTGTCTCCTGTTGACCAAAGGTAGGTTGGCGCAGCAGTATAAAGTTGTTGAACTTCTAATGTAGAAAGTGTACGGTTCCAGATTCCGATGTCATCAATTTTTCCTCTAAAAAAATCTGTTAAGCTTGACCAATTTCTCCCAATTTGAATATCTCCATTCCAACAATTTGAAGTTTGTAGATATGGTGTTACTAATGTTTGTGATAAATTACCGTCAATATATATTTTTAATGTATTGCCACTGATAGTTCCTAAAACATGATGGAAATTATTATCTAAAATATTTTGTATTTTTTCATTTTTTTGCCACCCTTGACCTGCTAAACAGTTTAGTGTGTTATATTTTGCTGCTAATTCAACTCCATATGGATTTAAATCATTAAAAGCAATACCAAAATGTTCATTGGATGCATTAGCGTAAGTCAACCTAATAAGAGCTATTTGACGTTGAAGCTTAGTGCTACTCACCCACATACTTACACTTATATCATTTGAATTAAATACATTATTACTCGGTACAATTATATAATTACCAACCCCATCAAAATTATAAGCACTATTCGCATTTCCAAAACGGTCTGTCGTTAAAGTAGCTCCATTAACGGTTCCATTATTAGCATTTCCTGAAACATCATTAGCATTTCCACAAAATGGCCAATAACCCACTAAACCGGTTTGTAAATTGGCAGGTAAATTACAGTTTTGCGCTACAGTTGCTGTAGTACTTGCGCTTAAAATAACTGGCGTTCCACTACAAATTGTTGTTGCGCTAGCCGTAATTTGTGGGTCATTTAATGTTACTGTTACTGCTAATCTGGTAGTACTTTCACAAGCGTTTAGGGTTTGTGTAGCATAATAAGTAGTTCCACTCACTAATGCCGTTGTAGTTGCTAAAGCCGTTCCTCCCGTTGCTGCAGCATACCATTGAACACCTGTTCCTGTAGCCGTTAAACTAGCTACAGTTGGCGCTGGTGTTGCACAGAAAGTTTGGGTTAAGGCACCTGTTGGGGCTGCTGGAATTGAATTCACCGTGATGGTAACCGTTTTTCTACAAGTAACTCCATTGACTGTTACATCACACCAATAAGTTGTGGTTGCCATTGGGCTTGGGTTGATGGTTGCAGTGGTGGCTCCTGTGGACCAGAGATAGGAAGTCTGATTGGCATTTATCGATAAAGTTGCAGCAACTATAAATATTCTCTGAAAAGCAGTTGAACCAAAATCCTTCACTACTACTTTATTAATAATTTGTGAAGTTGGCAATTGAATTTTAATATTATCTAATCTACTATTCCCAAAATTAAATACGTTTGTAGTTGTCGTATTGTTAATATTATTTGGATGAATACTATTATTATAATCTCTAATATCTATATCGCCAATTAGATTCTTTGTATGAACTAAATTAGAATTATTATAAAATTCAATTGTAACATAAGAATTTGGTCCAAATTGACCCCAAAAAGTGTTGGCTAATAAATTTAAGTCATTGACTATTTGACTTGTAAAATTTAATTCTAAAATTCTTGGATTATTACCTGTATCATAATGTGCATTCCAACTATTAAAAGTATTATTCCAACTAGAAATTGAATAAGGTATATTATTGAATAAGATATTACCAGTAGGCATACTTAAGAAATCTGTTGAACCTAAAGGTAAAGTAGAAGGATTGTAGTTGAATTTATTTGAAAAATCAATAATATTAAATCGAGGTGTGTTAACATCATTTATATTGATTGTTAATGGCGTTCCACTACAAACCGTAGTTGCACTTGCAGTAATTTGAGGGTCGTTCAATGTTACTGTTACCGCTAATCTAGTGGTACTTTCACAGGCGTTTAGGGTTTGTGTAGCATAATAAGTAGTCCCATTTACCAATGCTGTTGTAGTAGCCAAAGCCGTTCCCCCCGTTGCTGCCGCATACCATTGAATTCCTGTTCCCGTAGCCGTTAAACTAGCTACAGTTGGTGCTGGTGTTGCGCAGAAAGTTTGAGTTAAAGCACCTGTTGGGGCTGCTGGAGGAGTGCAAGAAGTATATAATGCTGTAACTTCTTGAGCTGTTAAAACTCGATTCCAAATTCCGATGTCGTCGAGTTTTCCTCCCCAAGTATCATAACTCGGAAAATTAAGTCTACCGATATTGAAAGAACCCGAATAATTAATATTATTTACGGGTACTCCTTGATAGGAAGAAATTTGAACACCATCAATATATATTTTTGCAAGACCACTACTGTCAGAAGTATAAACTATATGATGCCAAACTAAAGAGGATAAATTGAAGTTTTGTGGATTACTACAACAAAAACCAGTTCCGCTTCCGCCTGCATTAAAATTTGTTGCATTAATTTTTCTACTTACATTCGAGGTACCATCTACAAAAACTGTATAACCCCCAACAGTAGCATTTCCATAATTAACTATCCTAGGATTAAGAGAACCACCATCCATTAAAAACCAAGAACTTATAGAAATATTACCAATTATTCTTAAGGAAGTATTAGTTCCACAATCAATATAAGATGTTGATCCATTAAAACTATACGCACTATTTGCAACACCATTCCTATCAGTTGTTAAAGTAGCACCATTCACCGTTCCGTTATTTCCATTTGTGGAAGCATCATTGGCATTACCACTAAAAGGCCAAAAGCCTACAAGTCCATTAGTAGGCACATAAGATGGCACCTGAGAAAAAAGGGATTGATTACTCAATAGGATAACTGCAACTAATAGTATAAATTTTCTCATTTACTTTGTTGAATTTGATGAATTTATAACAAATTTAATAAAAAATAATAATATTAAATAAATGGCTTAGTTAACGTATTAAATTCATTATTTAACGATTAAAAATCATTCCAAAAAATGGATACAAAATAGAAAATGAGATTCGGAAATTTACAATTATAACATTTTAACAGTTTTGTCGTTATTTAATTATAAAAATCTCTCAATATACCGTATTGTAAAAAAATTACGTTTAAAAAATAATAGAAGCCCCAAATTAACTAACCTCGGTAGTTAACTAAATTATTATTAACATAACTAATTTTTACATTATGAAAAAACTCCAATTACTTGGTATATTGCTTACCATTCTAACCACAAACGTAACTTTCAGTCAAATTAGAAAAGCAGGGAACTATTACGAATTAAATGATTTATGGAAAAAAGATTCTGTTTCTGTAAAACAACTCCTTAATAAATTCGATTTGAATATTAGCAAGCTAGATTCTGTTCAGTTTTTTAAACAATTTGACTTTAATTTAGAACTCCATGATAATTACTCTCACAAAGCTTATGTCTATGTATTATATAAAAAGACAGGTGAAGTCACAATGGAGTCCTTTAATTATGAGGGAAATTTACCACAACCTAACAAATATGTTATGGTTTATTGTTTTGATGATTACGTTGATAAAAAAATAATTAACATCAAGGTATTTTAATAATTAACCTTTCTATAAAAAACTAAATAATTCAAGGAGTAAGTTGTTGATCCTACCAACCCTTTTGCTTGGACCTTTAACCGCAATTGGACAGGAAAAATCAAAAGTAAATGACGTTGACTAGGACATCAACTCGAAATTAGATTCGCTATCTAAAATACCTCAGGTAAAAGTTGGTTCCATTTTAGTAAATAGTTCTCTAACTGAAAAAATAGAAATAAAATCAGTAAGTCTATTTATTTATAGGCATAAACTAAACATCCATCCTTAATCAAATTAATTATTTTTCTTGTACTGTTATCAGGCAATGCGAAGCATCCATGCGACCACTTTGAGGACATTTTCTTTGAGGAATGAAAAATAATTTTTCTTAGTTTAGCATTAGAATTAGTTTTGTCTAATCCTTTCAATACTAATGAATAACCAAACTTACCATAATAGGTGTTTTCTGTCAGATAAGCACCCAGACTTGATTTATTTGATTTATTTATATTACTAAAATCTGTCGCATATAAAGCCCCACTATTCCATGCATGACTAACAATTGAGGTCATTTCTATCTTTGAAGTTTTACAATTCACCAAGTAGAGCCGCTTTTCAAAAATAGATTTAGAAAAATCAACCATAACCACATATTTATCATTGCCTACTTGATATTGCTTTTGAATTGCAATTGCTTTATCTACAATACTTGTTGAAGGTTGTTTTGAAAGAAAAAATACGCAAATTAACAATAATGTATATCTCATAAAATCGCTAATTTTTAATTACGCTTTTGCATTTTTTACAAAACCATACTTTCTCACTATCTACTTGTTTGATAGTTCCTTCAGCGGCATGCATCATACACACTTTGCTATTAACACAATGATTTAACCCAAGATTATGACCTATTTCATGAAGCGCTACTTTTTCTAGTCGTTCTAATATTTTTTGTTTTGTTACTTTTTGCTTCGTCACCTGTTTGTCTAATCTAAATGTTGAAACGATGCAAGTCTTACCATTAATATGTCCCAAACCTAATACTCCATACTCTGGTTTAATATCACTTTTAAAATGGCAAATGTCTTTTTCAGTAATAATTATATAATAATTAGCTGTTTTATTACTTTTAAGAGCTTTGTCTGCATCAATCCTTTTTGTTTTTTTACTTAACATATC
>CANHHG010000012.1 GCA_947460615.1 Bacteroidota bacterium | reverse complement strand
ATAAAATCCGTATTAATTGTAGCTCTAATATTTTCTATTTCAGTTTTAAATTCATCAATAAATTTAGAGTTATCAGGGAAATTGATTTCAACTCCATCATATCCATTCGAAATTACATTCAATAGAAATTCTTTAGCAGTTTGATTTTCGCAACCCCAAAAGGTACAGATGTATTTGATGTTCATATTATTTAGAATATAAAACAGGATTTAACGGAGAATTTATTATTTCACCAATTTTAGCATCCGGACACCAAGTATTCCAATCGTGGATTTGGTTTTTATTATCAGGATTCTTCAATTTCATGTCTTTGTCCATGTATATAATTGTCATTACTTTTCTCATTTCGTTTGTAATGTTAGCCCCAGCTCGATGGAAAACCCAACCCGAATGAAAACTAATTTCTCCAATATCAAATGCTTCAATTACATGATTGAAATCGGTTACTCGTAATTTTTTTTGGATTATTTCTTCGCTTTCATCACCAATTTCTAATTCACGACCTTCCACAATAGTGTGACTTCCAGCACTAAATTCCAACGGACCAATTTCTAGAGGTGTTTCCTGGAGCGGAATCCAGGCCGTTACTGTTTTATCGGTTTCTAAAGGCCAATAATATTGGTCAGCATGCCATGGGGTAATCCCTCCGCCACCTTCCTTGAATAATGCTTGGTCATGGTACAAACGAACACCATTTACTTCCATTAAATCAGAGGCAATTTTAGCAATTCGCTTACTGAATATTAATTCTTTTATTACCAAATTTTCGGTCCATAAATTAAACAATTGTAAAAAAGCTTTTCCATAAGTTGTTCGATCTTCCAATGCCGTTCGCTCTTGGTTCATTTCATTAACTTGTTTAGAAATAGCCTCATTAAAAAACTGAACCGTTTCGAGATTTAAAACTTCTTTTAATTTAATAAATCTATTTTTTTGATAAAAATCAATTTGTACTTGACTCAAAGAATACGTCCCGTTAAGAAATTCTGATATTGATTTAGGAAGTGTTTCCATTCTTAAATGATTTAATATTATACATAATCAATTTCAAAATTATAGATTTGAATAAATATCAATTAACATTAATTTGTTCAATTGTAACACTATATTGAATATTTTTCTTTATTTTTAAAAATTAAAAGTTAATTTGTTGTCATGAAAGCCATTTTAGAAGACATAAAATCCAATCAAGGTACCTCAAGTTTTTATGCTTTTCGATATCAAGTTCCCTATTTTCAATTCAAATGGCATTACCACCCAGAATTTGAATTAACCTACATAGTTAAAGGAAATGGTTATCGAATCGTAGGAAATACTTATGAGCCGTTTGCAGATGGGGATTTGGTATTATTGGGAAGTAATTTACCACATACTTGGTCAGGTAAAGCAGATGGTGATAGTGATTCTGATGCTATTGTGATTCAGTTTTCTAATGAATTTATTTCTCCTTTCTTAGAATTGAATGAAAGTAAATTAATTAAGAAAATGCTTGAAAATGCTTCTCGAGGCATCCGTTTTGAGTATGATGAGAAATTAATTTCTAAAATAGTTGATTTAACAGAAACCCAAGGGGTAGATCGGATAATAAATTTGATTTCTATATTAGATCAATTATCTAAAAATCAGTCCATATTAATAGCTCCAAATACGTTTCATAATGTTGTTTCTAGGAAAAGTGAAGTAAGAATTAATAAAGTATGTTTATTTATACAGCATAACTTTCAAAATAAAATCTACCTTAAAGAAGTTGCCGCCTTAATATATTTAACTGAAAGTAACTTTTGTAAATTTTTCAAAAAGGCAACAGGTAAAACCTATTCCGATTATCTAAATGAAATTAGAATTAATGAAGCAAGTCGTTTATTAATCCAAACGGATAAAACGATTAGTCAAATATCTTATGAATGTGGTTTTGAAACCTTAAGTTATTTCAATAGAGTGTTTTTAAACAAAATGCAAATGCCCCCCTCAAAATACAGGAAAATTTATTTGTAATGAATAGTAATTAATAAATACCCCCCAAATAGGTTTCTACTTTTTTTGGGTGTTTTTTTTATGAAATTTTACTAGTTAACTTTTAAATTATTATGTAGGAATAATGTAATACATATACTTTTTAATGTAATTAGAATTTCTAGTGGTTCCCTAATCTTTGTAACAACAAAATGGAACTATGTTAATAGTAAACATTATAAAATAACAATTAATAAAATCATTTAAAATGAAAAAATCTAATTACTTATTAATGACAATGGTATTGTTGTTAAGTATTTCTCCAGCTAACGTTTTTGCAACAATTAAAGCCCCAGAAATAATTGAAAATCCCAAAGAAGTTCCTATTGAAGTGCAAGCAATGTACAATCGGTTAAATGAAATTAAAGCAATGGACCGATCTAATTTGAATTCCATTCAAAAAAAAGTACTTCGCAATGAAGTCAAAACAATTAAAGCAGAATTAAGAACTACCAATAATGGAGTTTATTTATCTATTGGAGCAATTATAATAATCATTCTATTATTAATTCTGATTTTATAATTTAAAAATCGTAATTATATAAGTATTACCTTATTTTTTGTAATGAATTTATTTATCAGTCAACCCAAATTTGCACTATAATTATTTCACTATAATAACTCTTTAACAAATCAATATTATGAACAATTTACTTTATGTTTTTGCAGTTCTCCTAGTTCTTTTTTGGGCTTTAGGATTCTTTGTTTACAATGCAGGAAATATTATAAACATTCTATTAGTAATTGCCGTGATTGCTATTTTATTAAGGATTATTAACGGAAAAAGTATCACAAAATAAATACCCCAATCCAATTTAAAAACAAACAAATGAAAAATTCAATTTTACTTTTCGCAATGATCGCTTTATCAGGATTTAATTCCTATTCCCAAACTGAAAATACACCTACAACAGTTGATCATCGAGATCATTTACTTTTTGGAGTTAAACTCGGTTTAAACTATTCTAATGTTTACGATGCGCAAGGTGATAACTTTGTAGCTGATGCCAAATTTGGTGTCGCATTAGGAGGATTTGTTTCTATTCCAATAGGATCTTTTATAGGTGTTCAACCTGAATTGTTGTATTCTCAAAAAGGGTATAAGTCCTCGGGTACCTTTTTAGGAACTTCGTACAGTATGACAAGGACTACAGACTTTCTTGATATTCCCATTTATTTTGTAGTAAAACCTGTGGAAAATATTTCTTTATTATTTGGACCTCAATATTCCTATTTGCTAAAAAGAACAGATGATTTTACTGGAGGTTCCTTAACTGCTTCTGATATTCAAACCTATACTAATGACAACCTAAGAAAAAACATCTTTGGTTTAGCAGGTGGATTAGATATCAATATTGATCATCTAATTATAGGCTTGAGAGCTGCTTGGGATACCACTTCAAATAATGGTGATGGAACATCCTCCACACCAAGATATAAAAACATGTGGTATCAAGCTACACTAGGTTTTCGATTTTAATTAATAACAAATAAATAATAGAAAAAATGAACAATTCAAAAAGTATTGGAAAAACAATTGGCTCTTTAGCTTTAGGAGCTTTGGCTGGAGTAGCAGTAGGCGTTTTATTTGCTCCTAGAAAAGGAACTAAAACCAGAAATAAAATTTCAGGAGGTGCAAAAAAAATCACCAAAGATTTAAAAAGAAAAATGGTTGAGGAAGCCAAAGATTTTAGAAAAACCATGAACAAAGGTGCCAAAAATCTTAAAAATAGAGCTTCAAAATTAGAAGATATGGTAGAGGAACGAATTGAAAGTGCTAGCTCTATTTTAAAAGAAAACGCCAACGCTCTTCTACATTTAAACGAAGATCATCAAATAAAAAAATAAGATGAAAACAAGAATAATTTTAAATTTATTACTTGCTGCATTAGTAAGTATTTCTGTACCAAGTTGTAATAAGTCTCCAAAGGCAAAAGAAGCCGATCTCAACGATGCAAAGCAGGAGGTGGAGAAGGCTAAAGAGGATCTTGATGAGGCTAAAATTGATTCCGTTGTAGCTTTTAATAAGTATAAAAGCAGCATCCAAATTAAACTAGTTGAAAATGAAAAGGTTATTACGGACTTAAAAGCCAAGATTGGAGATAAGGACAGAAAAACACAAACTTTGTATTATAAACAATTGGAGAATTTACAAATTAAAAATACTGAGTTAAAACTCAAAATTGAAAATTACAAACAAGGACCAACACAAAAGTGGGAATTGTTTAAAGTAGATTTTAACAACGAATTGGACAATTTAGGAAAATCTATTTCTAATACAGCCAATAACAATATGAAAAATTAATCCATGAAAACCAATATAAATAGGATCAGTTTTAAATCTATACTTCTTGTATTAACATCATTAGTATTGCTTCTTAATATGGTTTCTTGTGCTAAGAAGATTCCTTTTCAAACTTCAGCACAAGTACCTGCAGCGAGGGGAAATGTTACCTATTGTAAGGATAAGAATAATAACTATGAAATTAAATTACAAATTTCATACTTGGCCGAGCCCAACAGATTGCAACCTCCCAAAACGACTTATGTGGTTTGGATGGATTCGGATCAAAATTCAAATCCAATTAATTTAGGGCAAATTATTGGAACGTCAAAACTTAAAATTAAGTTTGAGACTGTTTCTTCTTCAAAACCGAAAAGGATTTTTGTGACAGCTGAAGAAGATCCTTCAATTCATTATCCAGGTGGCTATTTGATATTGGAGACAAGTGATTTTTAATTTGTAATATTTGTAAATAAAAAAAAGACAAACTAATTAGTTTGTCTTTTTTTTGTGGGCGATGAGGGGTTCGAACCCCCGACCCCCTCGGTGTAAACGAGGTGCTCTGAACCAGCTGAGCTAATCGCCCTAAATAGGAGTGCAAATATACATTTAGAATTTATATTTGCAACTATATTATTAAAAAATTACTTTTTAATGATGTCTTTTAAAACAACTTTATCAGGGTAATTAATAAATTCAAGGGTAATCTGAATATTACTAGTCGTTTTTCCTTCAATAAAATATTTTTTTCCAGATTCAAATTTAATATTACTTTTATCAAAATCTACATCACCATATTTTAATGTATTTTTAATATCCGTTATGGTAACCCATTTTTCATTTAGTTTTTTTGTTGCTTCTTCAGATAAATTAAATGGCTTAGTACTCAAATCATTTAAAACACGAGCATTTGGAAAGTAATTACATCGAGTATCCTTACCACTTAATACCATTGCAACAAAAAAGCAACCCATTATTAATCCGACTAAATAATATGCAAATCGCTGGTAAAATTTCATTATTAATTTTTTTTGCAAATGTAAGGGAAAGTAAGTTTAAAATACAATTAAATTGATATCACTGTAATTTAAATTAAACCATTCGCCGATAGCTTTATTGGACAAAATTCCATGATAAGTATAAACGCCATTTTTCAATCCAATATTATATCTAATAGCCTTTTCTATACCACCATCTTCAGCTATTTGAAGTAGGAAAGGGGTTATTATATTACTTATAGAAAGTGAAGCTGTTTTGGAATACCTGGATGGAATATTTGGAACGCAATAATGAATAACATCGTGATTGATATAGGTAGGTTTTTCATGGGTGGTAACTTCCGAAGTTTCAAAACAACCACCTGTATCAATACTAACATCTACAATTACAGATCCTTTTTTCATTAATTCAACCATGGCTTCAGAAACTACCACAGGACAACGTTCTTTTCCTCGCATTGCGCCAATTGCTACATCGCATCGTCTTAATGCTTTTAACAATGCTTTTTGCTGTATGGTAGAAGTGAAAATACTTTGTTTCAAATTATTTTGCAATCTTCTCAACTTGGTAATCGAATTGTCAAATACTTTTACGCTTGCACCTAATCCTAAAGCACTTTTAGCTGCAAATTCACCAACGGTTCCTGCGCCAAGAATAACCACTTCTGTAGGTGGAACACCTGTTATATTTCCAAACAAAAGTCCTTTTCCAAATTGATTATTAATCATTAATTCAGAAGCTATTAACACTGAGGCTACACCTGCAATTTCACTAAGTGATTTTACAGCAGGGTAGGTGCCATCCTCATCTTTAATATATTCAAACGCTAATGCTGTAATTTTTTTCTTGGCTAAAGCCTCAAAATAATCTCTATTTCTAGTTTTTAGCTGAATTGCTGATATGACAATCGTTTGAGGATTAACTAACTCAAATTCCTCTAATGTTAAAGGGGAAATTTTTAATAGCATTGGACAGCCAAATACTTTTTTTGTGTCGGCAGTTATTTCTGCACCAGCATCACTAAACTCCTGATCTGAATAACTTGCACTTAAACCTGCGCCAGATTCAATCATTACTCGATGACCTTCTGAAACTAAAGAATTTACTGCGTCGGGAGTCAAACAAATTCTTCGCTCCTGGTAACTAGATTCTTTTGGAATGCCAATAAAAAGATCACTCCGTTGCTTTGAAATTTCGAGTTTTTCCTCTTGCGGAAGTAATTGCGATTTAGAAAAGGGGGTAAGTGCCATTGGTTATTTAATTAAAATATAAATTTATAAAAAATTATGTGAATTAATCATTTATCAAAATTATTTATAAATCAATTTTCTAAATCCATTGGGTAAAATCTCAATATTTAGGGTTGAACACTTTTCAGGAATCAAACTTTCTATCTTGTCAGGCCATTCAATGAAACACCAATTTCCAGAATATAAATATTCATCAATACCCATATCTAGAGCTTCGACTTCGGTTTTTAATCGGTAACAATCAAAATGATAAATTATCTGATTATCATTTGTTTGATATTCATTAACTAAAGAAAAAGTTGGACTACTTGTATTTCCTTTAACACCTAAATTCTGACTCAAGCATTTTATCAATGTGGTTTTTCCAACTCCCATGTTCCCATTAAACAAAATTACTTTATTTGGGTTTTGATCTAGTATTAACTGTGCAACATTATCGATTTCTTCCAATGAAAAAACAACTTCCATTTTATTTATTTTATCAATTATTATTTAGGATTCATTACCAAAAACGGAATTATCATTTCTTCCAATGAAATTCCACCATGCTGATAGGTATTTCTATAGTAACTTACATAATGATTGTAATTATTTACATAAGCTAAGAAATTATCATTCTTTGCAAAAATATAAGAACTACTCATGTTTATTGTTGGTAATCCTACCTTTCTTGGATCTTTAACAGCGTATACATCCTTGTCTTCGTAAGATAAACTTCGACCCGTTTTATACCTTAGATTTAAACTGGTATTTTTATCTCCAATCACTTTCGATGGATTTTTTACATTAATCGTTCCGTGATCGGTTGTTATTATTAATTTGAAACCTAATTTTTGAGCTTGTTGAATAATTTCCAATAAGGGAGAATTCTTAAACCAACTCAATGTCAACGATCGATATGCTTTGTCATCTGAAGCCAATTCTTTAACTACATCCATTTCAGTTTTTGCATGTGAAAGCATGTCCACAAAATTATAGACTACTGTTACCAAGTCATTATTCTTAAAAGTTTTAAAGCTATCAACCAATTTTTTTCCCGAAGCTAAATTGGTAATCTTAAAGTAATCTTGTTTGATATTTAAACCCAAACGTTTTAAATGTGCCGTTAAAAATTCCGCTTCATATAGGTTTTTTCCCCCTTCATCAGGATCGTTTTTCCAATATTGTGGAAATTGTTTTTCCATTTCTAAAGGTGTTAATCCTGAAAAAATAGCATTTCTAGCGTATTGTGTTGCGGTAGGTAAAATAGCATAATAGGGAACTTCTTTCTCTAATTTATAATGGTTATTTACTACACTTTCAAAGACTTTCCATTGGTCGTAACGCAAATTATCTATCACCACAAACAAAATAGGCTTATCTTTTTTAGTGATTTCCGGAACCACTAATTCTCGAAAGAGGTTGTGAGATAATATTGGTTTATCAGCTTTTGGTTCATACCAATCTTCATAATTTCGTTCTATAAACTTACCAAACTGCGAATTAGCTTCTACTTTTTGAGATTCCAAAATCTCAATCATACCGTGATCATTGATGTCTTCTAACTCTAATTCCCAAAAAATCAATTTTTTATATAACTCAATCCAGTCCTCATGTGAATTTACCATTGCCATATCCATCGCAATTTTTCTAAATTCCTTTTGATAATCCATCGTAGTTTTTTGAGATATTAATCTCGAATGATCCAAATTCTTTTTCAAACTCAACAATATCTGATTTGGATTAACGGGCTTAATCAAATAATCGGCAATCTTCGACCCAATTGCTTCCTCCATAATGTATTCTTCCTCACTTTTAGTGATCATAATCATTGGGATTGCAGACTTTTTCTCTTTCATTTCCGATAAGGTTTCCAAACCGCTCATTCCAGGCATGTTTTCATCTAAAAAAACAATATCAAAATCGCCTTCTTCAAATATTTCGATAGCATCACGACCATTGTTACAACTTGTAACATGGTAATTCTTCATTTCTAAAAATAAAATATGTGGTTTTAATAATTCAATTTCATCATCAACCCAAAGTATTTTGATCTTATCCATCTCTCTTTTTTTAGTTCAATTATCTATTTAAAATAATGCAGCAAATTAACACTTTTTCAACGCTAACTTCTTAAAATTATTGTAATTTTTTTGGAGCTTTTTCCTGCTTTCCGTTCCACTCCTCACTAAAAAGTGAGGGAGTTCACTTTAATCAGGGCTATAAACAATTTGAATTATTCAAAATGATTATTCAAATATTGTCGTTTGGTAATTCTAATGTCAATTATTATTTAGTGCAAATCAATTTTAATCTCTAAATTTGAAGGTCCAAAAAACTAAATACTTAGCATTATGAAAAAATCAAGATTGTTATTAATACTTGTTTTAGCAGGAATTAATTTTATTAGCTGTAATAAAAAAGAAGTTGAATTGTCGGATCCATTGGTTACTAATCGGGATACATTGGTAAACCCTGCTGATGACTTTTTTAAATATGCCAATGGCGGTTGGTTTAAAAAAAATCCAATTCCATCAACGGAACAAAGTAATGGAATTTTCCGAACCATTGCCGATACTATCAATAACCAAATCAGGCAAATTTGTGAAAAATCTGCTCAAGACGAATCTGCCGAATTTGGAAGTAACAAACAAAAAATAGGAGATTTCTATGCTTCTGGAATGGATTCAATTGCCATCAATAAAGCAGGAATATCACCTTTAAAATCGGAGTTTGTTAAAATTGACGCAATTAAAGATATCCCATCATTAGTCACCTCAATTGCACATCTTCATACTATTGGCGCAAGCCCTGCATTTTCATTTTACTTAGGTCAGGATGATAAAATCAGTACAAAATATGCTCTATTTCTTGGTCAAGGCGGACTAGGACTTGGCAATCGTGATTACTATTTCAATACAGATGAACAAACCGTTAAAATAAGAGCGGAGTATGTTAAACATCTTCAAGCAATGTTGAAATTAATGGGGCAAAATCAAGCTGGCGCAACTTCTATCATGAAATTGGAAACCGATTTAGCAAAAGCGTCTAGAAAATTAGAAGACTTAAGAGATCCTATTAAAAACTATAACAAAATGACTGTGGCTAGTTTAGGTAAAATTACCTCAAATATTAATTGGAATTCAATTTTTCCAGTACTAGGTGTTGCTAAAGCTGATTCCGTAATTGTGGGTCAACCTGAATTCTACAGAGCGTTAAACACTTTTGTAAAAAGCTATACTTTAGAAGATTGGAAAACTTATTTAAAATGGGATTTAGTAAATTCATATGCTCCTTACTTAAATAGCACTATTGAAAAACAAAATTTCAAATTTTATTCCACTGTAATGAATGGTGTTTCTAAGCAAAAACCAAGATGGAAGAGAGTAGTGGGTCAAACAGATAATTATCTTGGGGAATTAATTGGGCAGGTGTATGTTGCAGAATATTTACCAAAAGGGTCCAAAGAAAAACTATTAGAAATTGGAAATAACATCCGTGATGTATATGCTGATCATATCAAAAAGCTAGATTGGATGAGCGAAGCAACCAAGGTAAAAGCTCTTAATAAACTGAGTAAAATTGTAATGAAAGTGGGTTATCCAGATAAATGGAAAGACATGAGCTCTATGAAAATTGACAGAAAATCGTATTGCGGAAATGTAATACAAGCAAATATATGGGGGTATAAAGACATGATAAATAAATATGGCAAACCAGTTGATAGAACCGAATGGAGCATGCAGCCTCAAACTTACAATGCCTATTATAATCCAAGTAATAACGAAATTGTAGTGCCGGCATGTAATATTATTGTCCCTGGTTATGAAGGTAGAATGCCAGACGATGCCATTTTATACGGAATAATTGGTGGTTCTACTTTTGGACACGAAATAACTCATGGTTTTGATGATCAAGGAAGTCAATATGACGAAAATGGTAATTTAAACAATTGGTGGACCCCGGAAGATTTGAAAAAATTCCAAGCAAAAACAAAACTGATTGTTTCTCAATTTAATAAATATACTGTTTTAGGAAACAAACACATTAACGGTGAGGCTACGCAAGGAGAAAATATTGCCGATTTAGGTGGTGTAGTGATGGGTTACGAAGCTTTTAAGAAAACAGCACAATATAAAAACAAAGAGAAGATTAGTAATTTGACTCCTGACCAACGCTTTTTCCTAGCTTACGGCTACGCCTGGATGGTTAACATTAAAGACGAAGCCTTGGCATCACAAATTATGACCGATGTTCATGCTCCTGCACAGTTTAGAATTAACGGTCCGTTGAGTAACATACCAGAATTTTACAAAGCTTTTAATGTAAAACCAAAAAACAAAATGTACCAACCTGATTCTCTTAGAGTCGTAATTTGGTAAGAGATTTAACATTAATTAAGACCGTAATTTGTACGGTCTTTTTTTTGTTAAAATTACAATTCAAAAAAAGCGATAATTGTTTATATTTGCATAACAAAAACCCAATCGGAAGTGAATCAAATCAATAAATTAAAAATTTTAAACGATCCAATTTATGGGTTTATTTCTATCCCAAATCCATTTATTTACGATTTAATTCAACATCCTTATTTTCAACGTTTGCGTAGAATTTCGCAAATGGGTTTATCTTATTTAGTATACCCTGGCGCACATCATACTCGTTTTCACCATGCTTTAGGTTGTATGCACATTATGCAGAAAGCCATTGAGGTCCTTCGTTTTAAAGGAGTTTCTATTTCAGAAGAAGAAGAAAACGCTTTACTAGTTGCTATTTTATTACATGATATTGGTCACGGTCCATTTTCACATGCAATGGAACACAGTATCGTTGAAGATGTTAATCATGAAGCTATTTCCTTGTTATTCATGAAGAATTTGAATGATGAATTTGACGGTAAATTAAGTTTAGCGATTCAAATATTTAAAGGAGATTACCAACGAAAATTCATGCTTCAATTGATTTCTAGTCAGCTTGACATGGATCGAATGGATTATTTAAAAAGAGATAGTTTTTATTCGGGTGTAGCGGAAGGAAATATCAGTTCTGATCGATTAATACAAATGATGACAGTAGTAAATGATCAATTGGTTATTGAGGAAAAAGGCATCTATTCGGTAGAAAAATTCTTAATGGCAAGGAGATTAATGTATTGGCAAGTCTATTTCCATAAAACAAGTTTAGTTGCGGAATTAATTTTGACAAAAGTTTTAAAAAGAGCTAAAGAATTAACTCAAAAGGGAATGGTGTTGAATTGCAGTGAGCCTTTGCAATATTTTATGAATAACAAAATTGATTTAGCTTCATTTGATAGCAATACCCTAGACAAGTTTGCGAATTTAGATGATTTTGATATTATTAGTGCACTAAAAGCATGGGTAAACAATGATGATTTTATTTTGAGCAATTTGAGTAAAATGATAATTAACAGAGACTTATTGAAAATTAAATTAAAAAATGAAAAGTTTTCTAAAGTCGATTTGGAATCTCTTCAGTCTAAATTTTCAAAGGACAATCAAATTTCAATTCAAGATTCAAATTATTTTATTTTTAAGGGAAAAATTAAAAATCAGGCTTATAGTGTTCAAGCAGAGCCGATTAGAATTCTTAAAAAAGACAATACAATTGAAGATGTTGTAGAGGCTTCTGATCAACTTAATTTAAAATCAATATCAAAAGAGGTTACAAAATATTATCTGTGTTACCCTAAACAACTTAAAGAAAGTTAATTAATAATTACTATTTTTTTATATTTTTGTAAAGTTTTAAAATACCAACTAATAAATAATGATCAAGACAGCTTCAAATATTCAATTTTATCTAAACCAAATTAATAATTAATTCGAAAAAGATGAAATTTACAGCAGAGCAAATAGCGGGGATTTTAGATGGAGAAGTGGTTGGAAATCCTAACGCTGAAGTTTCTAAGTTGTCAAAAATTGAAGAAGGAACTGAAGGATCATTGACTTTTTTATCCAATAAAAAATACAACAACTTCATATATACTACTAAGGCTACAATAACGATTGTAAATAAAACCTTTATACCTGAAGGTGAAATTTCATCAACTTTAATTAAAGTAGAAGATGCCTATCTTTCATTTTCTAAATTACTAGAATTTTACCACCAATCAAAATCCAATAAAGTGGGTATTGAACAACCATCAGTACTTTCCGATAATGTGAAGTATGGTGAAAATTTTTATTTGGGAAGTTTTGCTTACATAGGTACCAATGTAATTATGGGTGATAATGTTAAAATACATCCGAATTGTTTTATTGGTGATAATGTTGTGATTGGGGATAATGTTACTATTTTTGCTGGCGCAAAAGTTTTTTCAGAAACTGAAATTGGAAATAATGTATCCGTTCACTCTGGAGCAGTTTTAGGTGCTGATGGTTTTGGTTTTGCACCCAATCCAGATGGTACATTTAGTAAAATACCACAAATTGGTAATTTGATAATTGAAGATAATGTTAATATTGGAGCCGGAACAACAATCGATAGAGCCACAATGGGATCCACAATTATCAGAAAAGGAGTAAAGTTGGATAACCAAATACAAGTAGGGCATAATGTTGAAATTGGTGAAAACACCGTAATTGCCGCTCAAACAGGAATTGCAGGTTCTACTAAAATTGGAAATAATTGCATGATTGGCGGACAAGTTGGATTTGCAGGTCATATTACTGTTGGAAATAACGTTCGCATTCAAGGAAAAACTGGAGTTACAAAAAGTGTAAAAGATGGAGAAGTACTTCAAGGAAATCCTGCAATGTCCTATAAAGAGTATTATAAATCATATGTTCATTTTAAAAATTTACCTACAATTGTAGAGGATTTAGATAAATTAAAAAATAAATAGTAAATAAGTTAAAAATGACGGTTAAACAAAATACAATTAGCAAAGAAATTTCACTGAGTGGAGTTGGATTACATACTGGTAAAGAAGTAAAAATGACTTTTAAACCAGCTCCAATTAATAGTGGTTTTTCTTTTGTTAGAATTGATTTAGAAGGAGCTCCAGTTATTGAAGCAGATGCAAATTATGTTGTAAATACCCAACGAGGCACTAATTTAGAAAAATTAGGAGTTAAAATTCAAACTCCAGAGCATGTTTTAGCCGCTCTAATTGGTTGTGATCTAGATAATGTAACCATAGAATTAGATTCGTCAGAATTGCCTATTATGGACGGTTCTTCAAAATATTTTGTTCAAGCACTTGAAGATGCCGGAATTGTGGAACAAGAAGCTTACCGAAATTATTATACCGTTAAAGAAATCATTTCTTTTACAGATGAAACTACTGGAAGTGAGATTATAGTAATGCCGAGCGATGAGTATCAGATTACTACAATGGTTGATTTTGGCACCAAGGTATTAGGAACGCAAAATGCAACATTAAAAAATATATCTGATTTTAAAAAGGAAATATCTGAATCAAGAACCTTTAGTTTTCTTCATGAATTGGAATCTTTATTGGATAATGGTTTGATTAAAGGAGGTGATTTGAATAATGCCATTGTATATGTGGATAAAGACATATCTGAATCTACGATGGAGAATTTAAAGAAAGCATTTGGAAAAGATAAAATTACCGTTAAACCAAACGGCATATTGGATAATTTGACTTTGCATTATCCAAATGAAGCTGCAAGACATAAGTTATTAGATGTAATTGGTGACTTGGCATTAATTGGAACTAGAATAAAGGGAAAGGTTATTGCTAATAAACCAGGACATTTTGTGAACACTCAGTTTGCAAAAAAAATGGCGAAATTAATTAAAATTGAGCAACGCAATCATGTCCCAGCTTATGATTTAAATTTAGAGCCTTTGATGGATATTCATAAAATAATGAATATTCTGCCTCACCGTCCTCCATTTTTATTTCTTGATAGAATAATTGAAATGTCAGATAATCATATCGTAGGCATGAAAAACGTGACTATGAATGAAAGCTTTTTCGTAGGACATTTTCCAGGAGCACCTGTAATGCCAGGAGTGATAATTGTTGAAGCGATGGCGCAAACCGGAGGGATTTTAGTTTTAAGTACCGTTCCGGATCCTGAAAACTATTTGACTTATTTTATGAAAATTGATAATGTTAAATTCAAACATAAAGTTTTACCAGGTGATACTTTACTATTTAAATGTGAATTAATTACTCCTATCAGAAGAGGAATATGTCATATGCAAGCCAATGCTTATGCTAATGGAAAATTAGTTGCAGAGGCAGAATTAATGGCGCAAATTGCAAAAAAACAATAATATTTAAAATAGTAAATATTATAATTATCAGTTAACGATATAAACATATAAAAATGAATCAACCATTAGCTTACGTTCATCCAGGAGCCAAAATAGCAAAAAATGTAGTAATTGAACCATTTACAACCATTCACAATAATGTAGTTATTGGAGATGGAACTTGGATTGGATCCAATGTAACTATCATGGAGGGTGCTCGAATTGGTAAAAATTGTAATATTTTTCCAGGTGCAGTTATTTCAGCGGTACCACAAGATTTAAAATTTGGTGGCGAGGATTCTTTAGCGATAATAGGTGATAATTGTACAATTCGTGAATGTGTAACAATTAACAGAGGTACAATTGCATCTGGTCAAACTACCCTTGGGAATAATTGTTTGGTGATGGCAACTGCTCACATTGCTCACGATTGTCATATTGGTGATAATGCCATAATTGTAAATGGAGTTGCACTTGCAGGTCATGTTACTGTAGGTAATTATGCTATAGTTGGTGGTTTAGCTGCAATTCATCAATTTATAAATATTGGTGATCATGCAATGATTTCGGGTGGTTCACTAGTTAGAAAAGACGTTCCTCCTTATACTAAAGCGGCAAAAGAGCCGCTTTCTTATGTTGGAATTAATTCTGTAGGATTAAGAAGAAGAGGTTTTACAACAGAAAAAATAAGAGAGATTCAAGAAATTTACAGAATATTATATCAAAAAAATTATAATACCACTCAGGCGGTTGGGATAATTGAAGCTGAAATGGAAGCGACCCCGGAAAGAGATGAAATTATCGATTTTATCAGAAATTCATCAAGAGGAATTATGAAAGGATATTCAGGTAATTTTTAAATCGCATTAAACAGGAATCAATACGATTACTTTAAATAAATAACTAATTCGATAGTGCCTATTACTAAAAGCCTATCTACTAAAACAAATATAAAATGGCATCTACATCAGACATTAAAAACGGATTATGTATTAAATACAATAATGATATTTATAAAATCATTGAATTCTTGCATGTAAAACCAGGGAAAGGCCCTGCATTTGTAAGAACAAAGTTAAGAAGCTTGTCAAATGGGAAAGTACTTGACAACACTTTTTCTGCAGGTCACAAAATTGAGGAAGTTCGTGTTGAAACCCATTCCTTTCAATATTTATATGCTGAAGGAGATCAATTTCATTTTATGAATGTTGAGTCTTACGAACAAATCACATTGGATAAAAAAACACTTGATGCTCCAGATTTATTAAAAGAGGGAACTATTGTGATGGTTCAAATTAATACAGAAACCGATTTGCCATTATCTGTAGATATGCCATCCTCAATTGTACTAGAAGTTACATATGCAGAGCCAGGAGTTAAAGGTAATACTGCTACTAATGCAACGAAGCCAGCGAAAGTTGAAACGGGAGCATCTGTAAATGTTCCTTTATTTATTAATGAAGGGGATAAAATTAAAATTGATACTGCTACAGGATCTTACATGGAACGTGTTAAAGAATAAATAATCAATTTTTGAAAGTAGCTAAATGAAATTCCCTAAAACGTATCCGCTTCATGAAATTGCATCTATTATTGGGTGTGAATATGTTGGTGAATCTAACTTTCCTGTACAAGGAATGAATGAAATTCATGTGGTTGAAAACGGGGATATTGTTTTTGTTGATCATCCTAAATATTACGAAAAGGCCTTGCAATCTGCTGCTACGGTTGTTTTAATTAACAAAAATGTAGATTGTCCAACAGGAAAAGCGTTACTAATTTCTGATGATCCATTTAGAGATTTTAATAAATTAACCAATTATTTTAAGCCTTTTCAATCCTCTTTTATCTCAATTTCTACTTCAGCTAAAATAGGAGAAGGTACTGTAATTCAGCCAAATACTTTTGTCGGTAATAATGTTGTTATTGGAAAAAACTGTTTAATTCATTCTAATGTTTCAATTTATGATCATACCGTAATTGGTGATAATGTTGTCATTCACGCTGGAACAACATTAGGAGCAGATGCTTTTTATTATAAGAAAAGGGAAACAGGATTTGATCAATTGATTTCTGGAGGGAGAGTAGTCATTGAAAATAATGTTGGTATCGGAGCCTTATGCACTATTGATAAAGGCGTTACTGGTGACACAACAATTGGAGAAGGAACTAAAATTGACAATCAAGTTCATGTTGGTCATGATACGGTTATCGGAAAAAAATGCTTGATTGCTTCACAAACAGGTATTGCAGGTTGTGTAATTATTGAAGATGAAGTTACACTTTGGGGACAAGTCGGAACCACTAGTGGAATCACTATTGGAACTAAAGCGGTTGTTTTGGGACAAACAGGGGTTACCAAATCAATAGAGGGTGGCAAGAGTTATTTTGGAACGCCCGTTGAAGAATCTAGAGAGAAATTAAAGCAATTAGCAAATATCAAAAAAATACCAGATTTAATTCAAAAATTAAAATAGTTATGAATTTAAAAAAGATAATTCTTGATTTTTATAAATCAGAGTCGTTAATAAATCCAACTGTTTTGGCTACTTACTTGCACGATGATATTCTTTTGGAATGGAATAGCAGTACTGGATTTATAAAAATGAATCGGGAGGACTTACTATCATTGGCCTCTGAATTAAGTAGATCCTACATTCGATCAAAAGTAGAAATTTCTCATATTGTGAAAGAAGGTGATTTAGTATCCGTTAGATATGCTCATTCTGTCAAGACAATAGAAAACCCTAGAGAATACATTTTGTTAGCCAATTTCATGGTAATTTGGGAGTTAAAAGACGAAAAACTTTATCGTGGATATCAAATAAGTCAAGTCGTTTAAAATTATTTAAAAATTAGTTATAAATACTTTTCTTTAAAGTAGCAATAGCTTACTTTTGCATCGTTCTAAAAAAATAAATTAATAATATTATATCATGAGTGTTTTAGTTAATAAAGATTCTAAAATAATTGTTCAAGGATTTACAGGTAGTGAAGGTACTTTTCATGCTTCTCAAATGATTGAATATGGAACTAATGTAGTTGGAGGAGTAACCCCAGGAAAAGGTGGAACCTCTCACTTAGATCGTCCTGTTTTTAATACAGTTAAAGATGCTGTTGAACAAGTAGGAGCAGATACTACCATTATTTTTGTCCCACCAGCTTTTGCTGCAGATGCAATTATGGAAGCTGCAGACGCCGGAATCAAGGTAATTATTACAATTACAGAAGGTATTCCAGTTGCGGATATGATTAAAGCAAATCAATATATCAAAGGTAAAAACTGTAGATTGATAGGACCTAATTGCCCAGGGGTAATTACTCCTGGTGAAGCAAAAGTAGGTATTATGCCAGGATTTGTATTCAAAAAAGGAACTGTAGGAATTGTTTCAAAATCAGGAACCTTAACGTATGAAGCAGCTGATCAAGTAGTAAAACAAGGATTAGGGATTACAACTGCTATTGGAATAGGTGGAGATCCAATTATTGGTACAACTACAAAGCAAGCAGTTGAATTATTAATGAATGATCCTGAAACTAAGTGTATTGTTATGATTGGTGAAATAGGGGGTCAACTAGAAGCTGATGCTGCTAAATGGATTAAATCTGACGGTAACCGCAAACCAGTTGTAGGTTTTATTGCTGGTGAAACTGCTCCTAAAGGAAGAACAATGGGTCACGCGGGTGCAATTGTTGGTGGTGCTGATGATACTGCAGAAGCTAAAAAAAGAATCATGAGAGAATGTGGAATTCACGTGGTTGACTCTCCTGCTGAAATTGGTAAAAAAGTAAAAGAAGTTTTAGGATAACCTAATTCGAAAACAATATAAAATACCTCACGGTTTTTCGTGGGGTATTTTTTTATAATTATGATTAGATAAATAAGTATGTATAAAGAATTAAAAAGTATAAAAAATAAAAATCAGTTTCAATTTGATTTGAATGATAGCCTTGAAGAGGTTTGCAATGCGCCAGATGACGCAAGTGGTATTTTCTTAGTTTATGATATTTCAAATGAAGAAAAAGAGCTTATAATGGTTGGTTCAACAGGAACCGTTCAAAATGATGGAACGCTTAAAATTAAAAATGGTGGTTTGTATGACAAAATTGTCAACGGGCATCAATTTGCTAAAACAGGACGTAAATATTCTTGGCCTGCTCAAATGAAAAAAGAATCCATAGATAAATTAGAAGTGTATTGGTACGACACTTTTAATGACAAAAACAAAATTATTCCAACGTTTATTGAAGGTCAAATACTTCAAAATTTCTTAAAAGAAAATAATAAATTGCCAAGGTGGAATATTGCATTCTAAAATTAAAAAAGCTCCAATTGGAGCTTTTTTAAATAATATTTATTTGTTATTATTTATCAATAATTACTTTAAAAGTCTTGGAATCCTTATCGTTTGAAATTCTCAAAAAATACAATCCATTATAAACTGTATCTGTTTCAATAATACTCAGTGTACTTCCTTGAAGAATCTGACTAATTTTAACTACTTTACCTAATTCATCTATTAATTCAACTTTTAAATTATTTTCCGCCATTTGTAATTGTATTGCAATGAAATCCTTTGCAGGATTTGGTGCAACAACAATATTATTTTTGTTAAAATTATAACTATCATTAGCTAAGAAAGTAGTTGTACCTGCAGGCAAAGAGGTTACTGTAGTAGTCACAACATTTCCATAAAAATTTGGGCCTACAACATAAGGATATGCTGAATTATGATTGGCATCAACTGTTGCAAAATAACAATAAATACCGTTAGGATATAATGAAATTGGATATTCAGGAGTATTACAAATCCTGCCGTTGCTTGCGTCTAAGTAGGTAGCGTCTCCGGGATGTGCAACATATTCATAATCTTCTCTAAAATATCCATTAAACAACGTCTGGGTTCCAACTACTTGGTTTATAGCAGGACCATTGGTTCTGGTGGTATTGGTGCGCAATTGATAACTAGATTTCATTCTAGTAATTGCTCCTGTTCCGTTGGTATTTGCATAAGCATAAGCACCATAAATTGGATAACCATCGTATGCAAACCCTAATAATGGGGAGTGTTGAGACGAATTAATTACATATAAACCATCTGCAGGATACGTAGAACATATTGTTGATAATACATTTAAGTCTAAATTAAAGGCACTTGGGTTTTGATGATGATGATAGTTTCCCATTGCAGGGTGTGCTTTTGCACAATCAAAACCTGCACGCTCCGCTGGAATTGCATCTCTATTCCAAGCCTGAGTAGTTCCTGGTCCACCAGTACATGGAGGATTTCCTGGACCACCACAAAGTGAATTGGTAGAATTACTCCAAGCAACCCCATCTCGGTAATCAAATAGAGCCACTCCATTAATAAATACCCCAATATTACCACCAGTAGTTGCTGTTGGAGTCCCGGTATTTTGAGAAGGGGTTAATGGAAATTTAAATATTTTATTTTGAGCTGTTGCCAATGAAGGATTACCATCTAGAAATGGACCAGTAATATAAGCAGGAATTCCAGTAGCTGCAACATATACATTGGTTGTGTTATAATTTACAGATTGAACATTGGCTAATACTGCGTCCACAATTGGAGTTGAATTTCCAGATACATAATGTCTACCAGTAATTCCTGTAGTGTTTTGCAACCATTTAGTTATTATTGGATTGGTTTGTGCAAAAACGGAACAACCAATTAATAGCAATCCTAAAAGAGTAATTTTTTGTTTCATAATTTGTTTTTGAATTAATTTTTTTATTTCATTTTGTCTACTATTCCTCTATAAAAAATCCTGCACCCAAATGGCTCAGAGTTTTTAATTGTGACTTCATTTCCTTTTAATAATTGATCAACAGCATTCGTTAGAAAATGATTTTTAACATTTTGATAATCACCTGCATTGTCATCGATTGATCCTTCATATTTGATAACATATTTATTGTTTTGCTTCCAAATTACAAAAGCTTGGGGAGTAACAGATGCTTTAAAGTTTTTACCTACCGCTTGTTTTTTATCTTGCAAATAAGGAAAATTTAATAGGTCCTTTCTTACTTTATTTTGCATTTTACGAAAAGACTCTTCAGCATAAGCTAAAGTGTCCATTGAATTTATTGCAATTAATGGAATTCCTACTTTTTTATACTTTTCATTCATTTGATTTAATCTTTGAGAATAAAATTTAGCCATAGGGCATTTATTGCAAGTAAATATAATAATAAAACCCTTGGCATTTTTATAATCTGATAAGGAAACGAAATGATTTGAATTGGCATTTTTTAATTTAAAATCAGAAACTTGTTTCTCCTTCACAATTAAATTAAAACTGCAAAGAATAAATAATGTACTTATTATTAAAAGTTTTAAAAAAAGCTTTTTCATATATTATTTTTTGATAAACTTTCTTGTGGTAAGACTTTTCGTTTGTTTGTCCATCATTTGAAAAGTATAAACACCTGATTCTAGTGAGGAAATATCAATTCCATTTTGCCATTCTGGTTGTGGTAACATCATTACTACTCTTCCGGTAATTGTAGAAATAGTTACATAATAAATCTCAGTATTAGCATCTTTCAAATTAACATACAATAGGTTACTTGAAGGATTTGGATACAAACTAAAACTAGTACTATTATCATTTTGATTGGTTCCTAAAGCACCTGTTACGATAAATTGTCCCATCATACCGCCATCTTCATGACCTCCAAAATGACAGTGGTACATGTAGGGATGAGTTACATCTGAATCTGCGAAATCATCAAATTTCCCCACAAAACTAACGGTTTCATTTTTACTAATGAAAAAAGTATCTTTCCAACCTGATTCGTAAGCTGCAGCGGTTCCAGTATTTCTAGAAACAATTTTAAATTCAATATCATGTAAATGAAATGAATGCCCAAAAACAGCTGGATTAGTATTGGCTATAGTCCATTTTTCTATAGCATTTAAATTAACCACTTTCGGATTCATGGTAAGTGAATATGTAGTATTATCGAAATTAAATGGGGTTCCACCGGGAGTTCCATTTGTTATAGAAATTGTTCTGTTTACTGTTGCATCTGCCGCAGTCCAATAGGTATTAGAAATTAATGTACTAGGAATTACAGTAATTGGAGTAGTAGTTGTAGTTGACGCGCCTATATTTATATGTAATACATTAAAAGTGGTATTGTTTAATAAACTCCCAAAAACGCCACCAGTTGCTGGCTCACCTCCAGGAAAACTTTGCGATTGTCCTGAATTATATGCTTTTAAATCGATACTTGATCCTACAGCATCGTTGGATAAATTTACCATTATTTCATATCTTTCTCCTACATGGATTGGTAATCTAGTAACAGCAACTGGGGCGCCCAATAATCCACCGTCAGTTCCAATAACATAAAAAGTTCTATTATCACTAAAACCAAGATTGAATCCTCTTTCTATTTCAGCATTTAAAATTCTCATTCTAACAAACTGTTTAGGCAATGTATACTGAGCATTCGGAGTTCCATTGGAAAGCATGTAATCTCCATAAACTCTTGCTGAGGCAGGAGGTGAAACGAAGGTATTGGTTGTGGCATTATAACTTCTGCTTGTTAATGCCAATACTATATCATCTACTCCGTAAGTTCTTGGTAATGCTAAAGCTGTTTCAGCAGGGTCTTTAACAATTATAAAACCCCCAATTCCCTTTGTCATTTGAGCATGAGTTGTTTCATGTAAATGGGGATGGTACCATAAAGTAGCTGCTTGATTCATAACAGTCCAATAGGGTTGCCATAAAGTTCCAGCAGGAATAACTTGATGAGGACCTCCATCCATTACTGCTGGCAAGTGCATTCCATGCCAGTGTAGAGTAGTAGATTCATTCAAATTGTTAGTTACATTCATGTGAACTAAATCGCCTTTATTGATAAAAAGCGTTGGTCCCCAAAAAGTTTCATTATTTATAGAACCTGTTATAGTTTGATTACCTGTAACTAATTGTTTTGTAGATTCATGAATATTTAAATTAAATGTTGTACCATATAGGGCCTGTGGCATGGTCATATTTGTATATTGCGCATTAACTACTGAAGAAGTTAATGAAATTATTGAGGCTAAAATTATTTTTTTCATAGGAAATTTTGTTTATTATTTTTAGACGAATTTATTGTTAAATTCTTGCATTCAATTTTAAAATAATTTATTGTTTATCTAGGATAAGCAAAACGTTTATTAAACAAAAACTCACTATCAGTTAAAGTTAGAAGAAAAGCTACTAAATCAACACGTTCATTATCTGTTAAATTCATTCGTTTTTGAAGTTGTTTTGGCAATCTTTTATTTACTACAATTGAATTATAATGTTTAATTACTTCCGTTAATTTATTAAATCGTCCATCGTGCATATACGGATTTGTAAATTGTATATTACGCAACGTAGGGACTTTAAATCTCATATAATCTTCTGATTTTTCAGTAACCCGTTGTCTTCCAATATCGTTTAAAGTAGTATCTAATGGAATTCCGTTATTTTGAAATGTACCATTTGTAAATAAGGGTTCTGTATGACAAGAAGCACAATTAGTTTTAAATAATTGATATCCATTTTGCTCTTGTTTAGTAAATTTTAATTCTTTTAGCATTACTTTATCGTATTTAGAATTAGAAGAAACAAGCATTAATTCAAATTGTGAAAGTGCTTTTAAAACCCGCTGACCAGTTATATTTTCATCTCCAAAGGCAGCCACAAATAACGATTTGTATTTTTCACTTTTTTGAAGTTTTTGAACAACATTAGTCAAAGTTTCATTCATTTCCACCGGGCTTGTAATAGGATTTAATGCTTGAACATCTAAATGATTCACACCACCATCCCACATAAAAGTTTTTGACCAAGCTAAATTCATCATCGTCATTGAATTCCTATCTCCAATTTTTCCATCTATTCCATGACTTAAAGAATGGTCAACATGAGTAAATCCTGTAGCTTGCAAATGGCAACTTGCACATGATATAGTGGAATCTTTGGATAAAATAGGATCATAAAACAGTTGTCTTCCCAACTGAAATCCTTCTTCTGTTAGTGGATTTTTTGAAAAATCATAATTGGTTTTTGGCCAACCTTTAGGGATTTGCAGATAAAGAGGGGTAGGCCTTAATAGAGTAAAAGCAAGTGAGAAGACTAGAACACTCACTATTATCAATAATATATTGAATTTACTTTTCATATGACAAAGATTCTGAAACAGAAAACATTGATTTTGCTTTGTCAGCAATATCCATGGCTTTTAAGCCTGGAATCATTATACTATTTGTTTCTGATAATTTTATTTGATTAAATAAGTTAGAAAGATCAACATTAATATCAAAATTTGAAATTTTAGGTTCTAATTCAATTGTCCTAATTGCATAAGTTGGTTTTAAATAACCACCAATGTGAAATTGGAATGCATTATTTCTTGTTTTACAACTTGAGCTTTTCCCTTCAATTTTCATGTTGATATAACCGCTTTGCCATGCCCAATACATCCCTTTTGTAGGATCCAAATCGCCAGATAAAGCTCCAGAAACACTTGCTGAACTGTCAATTCCTATAGAAAACATTACTTTTTTAATTTCAGATTTTGATTTTATACTAATAGGTATACTTTGAGAAATAGGGTCTTCACTATCAATTAAGTGATAACTATTATCTTCAGAAATTATTGAATTATCCTTAAGAATTAATTTAATACTCGATATGTAAAACCGAAAATTTTCTAGTTGTAAGGTGTCTTTTGATAATGAGAGGTATTTCTTATTTTGAATTAGAGATTCGTTTCCGTATTTTATTTTAAACTTCAAAGCGAAATTTTCTTTATTTTCTTGAGAATAAATCTGTTGAAAAAAAAGACTAATTACTAAAATATAAAGAAATGTACTTTTCATTAAAAATCTCTTGGTGGAGGCGGTGGCCTATTTTCATCACCGGGTCTTCCAGGTCTATCTTGATCCCAATGAGGAGGCGGAGGTCTATGTCCTTCTTTTGGTCCTCTTTGGTGATCGCCCTCTCTTGGTGGAGGAGGAAATCTATGCTCTTCCGTCGGAGGAGGTGGAGGACGCATGGAATTTGATTTTCCTTTATTATCTATATTGGTTTTTTCAAAATAAGGTCTTGGAGGTGGTCTAAATTCAGGAGGAGGTTTCCTGTTAATATTTGAAAATAATTTTTCCAATTCTTCTGTTAGATCATTAAAATCATCAATTTGAGATTTATTACAGATGTTTTTTATGTCCTGAAAATGCTTAAAATTTGCTTCTTCAATTCTTTTTTGATTGACTAATGTTAATTGGATTAAACTGTCCTTAACCTTTTTGTTTACCGATGCTAGCTTTAGCATTGTGTATAATGCAGCTTTTACCTCTCTGTTATTAGTATTTATAGAATCAATTGTAAATCTATACTTCTTTATGATATCTTCATATTTTTTAATTTGTGGGGCATTAAAATGCAATTTATCTATGATAATATCTTTAGGTTTTCTTCTATTATCATCCTGATTTGGATAGGGTCTTGATAAATAAAGAAAGCTAATAATACCTAAATTTAGTATTACAAGCCCAATTACAGAATAGGTTAATAATTTTATCTTATCCATTTTTAGTATAATTGAGTAGTATTTGAAATAGTCGAAATAACAGTTTCGCTTTGAGTATTTGATTTTGTTGAGCTTGACTTTAATAATTTGATATTAATCGAAATCAAAAGTGCAAAAGTTGCAGCAGCAAAAAAAATCCATTTATTAGAAACTTTATTTTCTAAATTAATTTTATTTTGAATTTTATCAAAAAGTAATTTATTAGGAAGGACTTTCACCATTCCATTGGCACTTTCCAATATGTCGTTAGTCCAATTTTCAGCTTTCATATTTCTTTAGACGTATATTAATTTAATTTCTTGCGATATTCTTCAAATTTGTTTGAAATTTTATCTTTTAATATCGATTTGGCTCTAAAAACTAATGATTCTACAGATGAAATACTTAGTTTCATAATTTCAGCAATTTCAGGATTACTTAATCCGTCGACTTTTGAAAGTAGAAATGCTGTTTTTTGGTTTTCACCTAATTCATTTATTATCTCGAAAAGTAGTTTTGATTTTTCTTTATTTTCCAATATAATACCTGGGTGTTCAAAGTGAGATATATTAGTAATTTCAGATTCATTTTGACTCTTTTTTCCAAAAATAAAAAATCGTTTTTGGCTATTTTTATGTTTGATATAATCCAAGCATTTGTTGATTGTAATTCGATAGATCCAAGTTTTAAGTGATGATTTTTCTTGAAATTTATCTAGAGAATTGTTTATTTGAATAAATACATCTTGTGTAATTTCTTCAGCATCTTCAATATTTTGTAGATAATTGAGCGCTAAATTGTAAACCAACACACTGTATTGATTGTAAAATTTTTCGAAATCTAATTTATCTAATGCCATTTTGCAATACTATGAAAATTAATTGTTTATTAATAGTATGCTTTGAATTTTGGTTTGAATTTTTTTTAAAAAAGGATTTGTCATATATTTGACCAGAATATTTATAGCCCTGATGGAAGGGAAAATCCCGAACTTTACAGTGAGGATTGGAATGACAGCAGGAAATAGCTTCTATAAAAATAAAAATTTAGATATGAAATTATTACAAGGAAAAACGGCCATTATTACTGGTGCCAGTCGAGGAATTGGTAAAGGAATTGCGGAAATTTTCGCTAAAAACGGGGCAAACATTGCTTTTACTTACAGCTCTTCGGTTGAATCGGCTCAAGCTTTGGAAAAAGAACTCAATGAATTGGGTATAAAGGCTAAAGGATATCAATCAGATGCTTCCGATTTTAATGAGGCTCAAACCTTTGTTGATGCTGTTTTGGAAGATTTCGAAACCGTGGATATTCTTATTAATAATGCCGGAATTACTAAAGATAACCTTTTGATGCGTATGACTGAAGAAGATTTTGACAAAGTAATTGATGTGAATTTAAAGTCGGTTTTCAATATGACTAAAGCGATTCAAAAAACATTTTTAAAACAACGCTCGGGTTCAATTATAAATATGAGTAGCGTGGTTGGGGTTAAAGGAAATGCGGGTCAAACCAATTATGCTGCTTCAAAAGCGGGAGTTATTGGTTTTTCAAAATCAGTTGCATTAGAATTAGGATCACGAAATATTCGTTGCAATGTTATCGCACCAGGTTTTATAGAAACTGAAATGACTGCAAAATTAAACGAAGATGTGGTTAAAGGTTGGAGAGACGGAATTCCTTTGAAACGCGGCGGTTCTACTGAAGATGTTGCCAATGCTTGTTTGTTTTTTGCATCCGATATGAGCGCATTTGTAACAGGACAGGTATTGAATGTTTGTGGGGGAATGCTTACCTAAAAAAACAAAGATTTAAAGATTTAAAGATTTTAAATTATTAATTCTTCAATAAAATATTAATGACTACAAACACTATTCTATTAATTTTTTTATCCCTATTAATAGCTGGTGCTTATTCTTACTATAACTATTATTATAAAGCTAGAATCAAATCGAAAGTCCATTTGATTTTAGCTTTTTTGCGATTTATTAGCGTTTTTTGTGTTTTGCTTTTATTGATAAACCCAATTATTTCTAATAAAACACTGGAAATAGTGAAAACGACATTGGTAATTGCAGTAGATAATTCAAGCTCGATTTCCGATTTAAAAGCCACCAAAATAACCTCTGAAATATATAATAAATTGACTTCAGATTCTGAACTTATTGATAAGTTTGATGTTCAATCGTATCGATTTGATTCTAACTTTGAAAGTTCAAATTTTTTTGACTTTAAAGGCAAACAAACTAATATTGATGCCGTTGCTAAAAACAGTAAAAGCATAAATAAAAATGCTATTTATCCTACTATAATAATTACAGATGGGAATCAAACTTCAGGTAATGATTATGTATTTTCATTTGACGCTAATAATAAAGTTTACCCAGTTGTAGTAGGTGATACCACAACATATTTAGATCTTAGAATTAGCCGATTGAACGTTAATAAATATGCATTTCACAAGAACAAATTCCCTGTAGAAATATTTCTAAATTACACAGGAACAAAAGCAATAAACTCAAATTTCTTACTATCTCAAGGAAATTCAATTTTAAATTCTCAAGTTGTTTCTTTTTCACCCTCAAAGAGATCGGTTGTGATTTCAGTTCTTTTACCAGCAGATAAAATTGGTCTACAAGTTTTTAAAGCAAGAATAAGTTCAATAGAAAAAGAGAAAAATTCGTACAATAACAATTTTAATTTTGCTGTTGAAGTTATTGATCAAAAGACTGAAATTGCTATAATTTCTTCTTTTAATCATCCTGATTTGGGTTCTTTGAAGCGTGCAATTGAGAGTAATGCTCAGCGTAAAGTTACACTTCTTAAACCAAAAGAAATCAATGATTTAAGTAAATATAACATTGTAATTTTATATCAGCCAACTATTGAATTTAAATCCTTTTTTGAAAAAAATAACGATTTAGGGTTGAATACTTTTATTATCACTGGAACAAAGACTGATTTTAACTATTTGAACCAAAAGCAAAAAGATTTAGTGTTTAAAATGAGCTCTCAATCTGAAGATTTTATTGCAGATTATAAAGATGATTTCAATTTATTTTCTATTGATGATATTGGTTTTAGCCAATTTCCACCTTTGGCGAATCCTTTCGGGGTTGTTACTACTTCTGCAAACGTAAACGTTTTATTGGGATCTACAATTAGGAATATAAGTACCAATTCACCGTTATTAGCATTTTCTGAAAGTCAAGGAAAAAGAGCTGCTTATTTACTTGGCGAGAATAGTTGGAAGTGGCGATTACAAAGTCATGTTAAGGATAAAACATACCAAAAATATGATGTTTTTATAGATAAAACTATTCAGTATTTAGCTTCAACTGCTTTTAAAAAATCATTAATTGTTAATCATGAAAGTTTTTATAATTCTGATGAGCCTATAGAAATTTCTGCTCAATACTTCAATAAGAACTGCGAATTTGATAATAAAGCCAATTTAAATATTACTGTTGTAAATAGAAAGTCTAAGGCTAAAAAGTCATTTGATTTATTAAAATCTAATTCTGATTATAAAGTAAATTTAGATGGATTAGAGTCAGGTAAATACGATTTTATTGTCAAGGAGCTTAACTCAAATTCCGTTTACAATGGTTCTTTTGAGATTTTAGATTTTAATATTGAAAAACAATTTGCAAACCCAGATTTAGTAAAATTAAATCAATTAGCAACCCAAACTAAAGGGCAAGTTATATTTCCTGATAATATAGATTCTTTAATAAAATCACTTTTAGAAAACGAGGAATATAAATCAGTTCAGAAATCAATCATTAAGAAAATGCCTTTGATTGATTGGATAGGATTATTAGTAATTATACTAATTTCTTTAACTGCTGAATGGTTTCTTCGAAAGTACAATGGAATGTTGTAAACTATTTTTGATATTTTTTATTCTTAAGCATTTCCGAAGCCGTTTGATAATAAGAAATCGTTTCGTTTTCTAAATCTTTTCTAGGAATAGTAATTGGCTTTTGGTCGTAAAATAACTGAAATTCATTAGCTACTTTTGGATTTGGCATCAATGTTAATTGCAATTGCTTTACTTCTTGTTTTGGAGAAATAATAGTTAATACATTATCTTTAATCAACCCTAAATTTTGGTATGTAGCAATTAAAGCTCTTGGTTTATAATCTGATTTTAATACATCCTGACCATAGAATTTACTTTTATAATTAAAATTTAACATTCCAAAAACGGTTGGCATAATATCTATTTGAGACATCAAAGTATTATAATGAGATGGTTTTACAAATCCAGGACTGTAAATCATGGCTGGAATTCTGTATTTATCAACTGGAAGTTCTGTTTTTCCAGAACTAGAAGCACAATGATCAGCAATAATTACAAAAACGGTATTCACAAACCAAGGTTTTTTTTCTGCTAATTTGAAAAATTCTTTCATTGCAAAATCGGTATATTTCACTCCACCTTCTCGTGATTTAGCATCACCAGGAATATCGATTTTACCATTCGGATAGGTAAATGGTCTGTGATTACTTACAGTCATGATGTGATTAAAAAACGGTTTGTTTTGCTTGAATTCAGAATCCATAACTTTTATTGCCTTTTTGTACATGTCTTCATCGCACACCCCCCAAATATTATCAAAAGTGATTTCGTTTGGTTTAAACGTTTTTTTATCTACAATATCATAACCATTGCCACCAAAAAAATCTTGCATATTATCAAAAAACGCATCACCTCCGTATAGATATTTAACATTATAGCCTTTTTGCTTAAATACGCTACCAGTTGAGAATTTGTTTTTATTATCTTTACGTTTCACAACACTTTCACCAGCGGTAGGAGGTATACACAATGTCACTGCTTCTAATCCACGAACCGTTCTATTTCCAACAGCATATAGATTAGAAAACACCATGCTTTTTGAAGCTAAACTATCCAAAAATGGAGTAATTTTTTGTTCGTTTCCATACATTTCCATGAACTCAGCACTATAACTTTCGATGGTAATTAAAACGACGTTTTTATGAATTTCAGGTGAAATACTTTTTACATCTCTTTGTGTAGATTCATTTTGTGAACCTGGAATTTGATTGTATAATAAAGAATACGCTTTGTTGTTTGGAATGGTTTTATAAAATTTAAAATAGTCCAATTCACTATTCATAAAGGCTTTGTAAAATTTATAAATTCCATTGGCTTGAAGTTCATTTGCGAAAATATTATCGGAATTTTCTTTATTTGAAAGATTAGGGATGGTGATTAAGGCAATAACAAATAATACAAAGTAAACACCGGTGATTTTTATTTTTTCTGAAAATGTGGGAATGTCCTCGATGTAGTTTTTTGACTTTTTAACTATAAAATAAGTTACGACCCCTGCCGTTAAATATAATACTGAAAACAAAGGAATTACAGGATAAGATTGCATGATATTCCCGATAACTTCATTGGTGTAAACCAAATAATCTACTGCAATAAAATTAAATCTAACTCCAAATTCATTCCAAAAAAAGTATTCACTAATCGTAGTTTGCAGTAAAATTAAAACAAATAGAAAAATTACAAAACTGAATAACCAGTATCTAATTTTAGATCGATATTTATGTAGGAACAATAACAATCCAAATAAAATTGTTTTTATAGCTATAAAAGCAAAGCCAATTTCTGGTAAAACCCCTCCGTATTCATTAAGAATCGTATTAAAAAACTTTACATAAATTAAAAGTGAAACCAATGCTCCGAAGATAATATAACCGTAAGGTTTTAGATATTTTGTATTGGATATAAAAATAAGATACAACCACAAAAAAGCACTTGCGATTGTAAATATGAATAAGTCAGAAAGAAAACCTAAAGTAAATATTTTAAAAGTTTCAATAAATGAAAATGAAGCTTGTGTTATAGGATGAAAAATTAAAACTGCACGCAAAAAGAAGCTAACAATTAAATAAAAAATGGCAAGAGTATAAAATGGAGTAGTTTTTCTTAAAAAAGTCATGATGATTATTTTTTACAAAAATAAGGAAATTTGAAGTATAAAAAATAATCCAATTTATACTTCTGATTAGTTAATGGTAACTCATTATGTATTTATTAAAAATTGATCATTAATTGGTTTATATTTGTTTAATATAATTAATGTATTTATGTTTATTTTTTACAAGAATAACTTATTCATGAATAAATTTATTATCACATTGAAATTAAAAAAAAATTAAAAATGGATATTAACAAACTAAAATCACAATTACAAATAGAAGTTGATACGGCATTTCTCTATTCCAGTATTGCTTCAATTCAATCGGACGAAAATTTAAGCCGTGTGTTAAATGGTTTGGCAGATATTGAAAAAGGACATGCCAATCATATGTTGAGCAAAGTCAATGAACTAGACCCAAATTTTGATATGCCTCAACCATCGTCAAGAGCAAAATTTCAATTGAGAGTAGGTAAATTATTTGGCTACAGTTCTATTATTAGTAGTTTATCAGGTATCGAAAAGCAATTTGCAGTTAATGCGATAAAAAATAAAATTGAGAGCGGAGAAAAATTGAGTGGTTTTGAACACAATCATTTAAACATTATTGAAGCGGTAAATAATAATAAAGCCCTTAATGTCTCTGGCGGTTTGCTTTCCAAATTTGAAAGTCGACATAAATCCGTTGGTGGGAATGCACTTAGAGCAGCTGTATTAGGATCCAACGATGGATTGGTTTCAAATATGAGTTTAGTGATGGGAGTAGCTGGCGCGGCTGTTTCAAATAATACTATATTATTAACCGGAATTGCAGGTTTAATGGCAGGATCTATTTCAATGGCTCTAGGGGAGTGGTTATCTGTTCAAAGCAGTAGAGAATTAAACCAGCGTCAAATTGATTTAGAGATGGAAGAATTAGAGGCCTCGCCAGAGGAGGAAAAAAAGGAGTTGGTGCTTTTGTATCAAGCAAAAGGAATGAGTATTGAGGAAGCTAGAAAATTAGCTGATAAAGCATTCGAATCTAAAGAAACAGCAATTGACGCCATAATTAAAGAAGAATTAGGAATTGACAAAGAGGATTTAGGAGGTTCAGCCTGGGAAGCGGCAATTGCGTCTTTTTTATTATTCTCAGTTGGAGCCATTATTCCATTATATCCTTTTATGATTTTTGATGGCCATAACGCAATACTATTAAGTATAATTAGTAGCATAGTTGGATTATTTGGAATTGGAGCAGCAATTACATTGTTAACAGGAAAAAGTATTTTATACTCAGGATTCCGTCAAGTAGCTTTTGGATTGACTGCAGCAGCGGTTACTTATGGCATAGGTACATTGATAGGAGTTTCATTAGCTGGATAAATAGATATTTAATATATGATAATTATCATCTTATAAATCTTAAGTCTTGGCTATATTTACAATAAATTATTAAAACAAAAAATATGAACGAGGCACATTTACACTTATTGGTGAATCATTTCCCAATAATAGGAACCATTTTTGGGCTAGGAATACTGATTACAGGAATGCTATTAAAAAACAATTCTGTAAAGAATACAGCTTATATTTTATTTATTGTTGCTGCTGTTTTTTCGGCATTTAGCATGGGAACAGGTGAAGGAGCTGAAGAATTAGTCGAAGATCTTCCAAATATTGGAAAACAAATCATTCATGAACATGAAGAAATAGCTGAAAAATTTGCAATTATCATGTATGCAACCGGATTATTAGGATTATTGTCATTATATACGTCAATTAAGAATCATAAATTAGCGAAGACAATATCATTTATTACATTGATTTTAGCATTATTTGCTGCATTTTTCGCAAAAAGTGTTGGTACCACCGGAGGTGAAATTCGGCACACCGAAATCAGAGCTAATTCGGGTGCGATTCCAAATAAAAATGCAATTGATATACAAAATGAGAAAGACGAAGATTAATTTGTTAATTCCCAGGCCCATCTATTAATTGGACTTGGGATTTTAATCTTTCAATTAGCATTGTAATTATTCTTCTATTCAATCCAGAAGCATTTTTTGAATACGATTTATATTCCTCAATTTTAAATACTCCAATTGTAATCCCAATTAATAAGTTCCTAAATTTATTATCGTTGAGTATTGTCTTTTCAATATAGATCAATTTTTTATCGATTGAAAATTCACCAAAAGGCAATTTGTTTTTTATTATATAGAATTTAAAAATTTCTATATAAAGATCGTTTTGTAATTTCAAAATTGGTCTTAAAGATTGATTTTGAAATAATTCCTCATCAGAAGTTTGAGAATTAATTTCTCCTAAAGTTTCCCCACGAAAAGCATTTATAAATTGATCTCTATTACTCATGATTTTTAAATTTATTAGTAGCGACCTAATTTATGAAATCTATGTTTAATTAAATGTAATTTTAAATTGTATTTTTGTAAAAAAAAATTAACAATGAGATTTCACACGCGTAAATGGGTAAAGCCAGAAGATTTAAATCCTAACGGAACTTTATTTGGAGGTAAACTATTAGCCTGGATTGATGAGGAATTAGCTCTTTATTCCATCATTCAATTGGAAAATAGTCGAGTGGTAACCAAGTACATGTCGGAAATAAATTTTAGAAGTTCTGCAAAACAGGGCGATATTATTGAAATAGGCATTGATGTTGTAAAATTTGGAAACTCTTCTTTAACCTTGAAGTGTGAAGCTAGAAACATGATGACTAGAGAAACAATAATCACCATAGATTCGACCACAATGGTTAGTTTGGGTGAAGATGGAAAACCCAAGCCTCATGGTAAAACCCAAATTGAATACGTTGCCGATCGATTGAAATAGATCTATTTAGTTACATCTGCTGCATTAGGCATTTCACAAATTTCCAAATCAAAATACTTAATTGAAGCGAATATATGGTCAAAAATATCTGACATTATGTATTCATAATTTTCAAATTTTTTGTCATTGGAAAAAGCATAAATTTCTAATGGAATTCCGTTTTGTGTAGGCTGTAATTGACGACACAATAATATCATATCCTTGTTTAGTCCCGGATGATTGTGTAAATATTGAGTAATATATTTTCTAAACAATCCAAAATTGGTCATGTTCCTACCATTTATAGCAATGGTTTTGTCCACATTATGAGACGAATTGTATTTTGCAATTTCATTTTGACGGTGCTGAATGTAAGAAGATAATAATTGAATTCTTTTTAAGTTCTCAATTTCTTGATCTTTCATAAATCGGATGCTGCTGGCTTTTATTAAAACGTATCTTTTAATTCGTCTTCCATCAGAATCTAACATCCCACGCCAATTTCTGAAGGAATCTGAAATCATACTATAGGTAGGAATTGTAGTAGTTGTATTGTCAAAATTTCTAACTTTTACAGTAGCTAAATTAATTTCAGTAACGTCTCCATCGGCACCAAATTTATCGAAGGTAATCCAATCTCCAATCCGAACCATATCATTAAGAGAGACTTGAACACTAGCTACAAAACCAAGAATGGTATCTCTAAAAATTAATATAATAATCGCTGAAATAGCTCCTAATATAGCAAGTAGATTTTTTGTATCGATATCGAAAATTTCAGATACAATGATGATGGTTCCAAAAATCCATAAAACAATCATAATTACTTGAATGTAACTATCAATTGGCTTATCGCTAAATTTAGGATCTTGTTTTAAATAATCTCTTATGGCATTAAATATAGTTCTAATGATCCAAAGTACTAGTAATACAATATAAACACCGACTAATTTCCCAAAGACCGTCTCCCAGTATACAAATTCATTTAAAATAATAGGAACTGATTTGTAGACGAATAATAACGGAATTAAATGCGCTATGTATTTTGCTGTTTTGTTTGAAACTAATAAGTCGTCAAATTTAGTCTTCGTTTTTCTTGCAATAAAAATCATTGCAGTTACCAATACAATCCTAAAAATTATATATATGGAATAGGCTAATGCACAAAGCAATACGGAATTAACAATTACGCTAACATAGGATGCAATTGATGGATTAAATCCAATTTTTAATAATAAATAATTGCACCAGCTGAATATTGTTTCAATAATTTTAATCATAATTTTATATATTTTCTTTCAACAAAAAAAGTAGCAAATGGAAGGAGGGAAGCCAATAATATAATTCCTAAGTTTATTAAATTCCAGTTTTGAGATTTTCTGATTATTAAAGCTAGCAGGATATAACCAATAAAAAGTATACCGTGAGACATTCCAATAGGATACAATAAATGATGGTACAATTCGTAATTATTCGGTTTAACCAATAACATATTTGCAAATAATATTAAATAAGAGATTCCTTCTAGAATTGCGACTGATTTGAAAATTTTGACCATTTTTATTTTTTAAATAATAAATACAAATTTAATTAATATCGAGTATTAATTTACAAAGATTGAAAAAGTAATTTACATTTGTAACAACATAAATATATTATGAGTAAAAGAGACTTAAAGAAATACCTTAGCGAACTCAATAAAGAGCAATTAGAAGAACAAATTGTCAATTTATATGATAAATTTCCGGCGGTTAAAACTTTTTATAATTTTGTATTTAAACCCAATGAGATTAAGCTTTTACAAGACTTTAAGTTAAAAGTTTCTAATGAATATTTTCCAGTGAAAAGCAGGAAAGCGAAAGCCAGAAGATCGACAGCACAAAAAATGATTAAACATTTTATTTCCCTTGGAGTTGATCCATTTGTAACAGTAGATGTTATGTTGTATTCTATTGAAATTGCTCAAACCTATTCTTCAGAAAAAGAAATTAAGCAAGAATTGTTTTATAAAAGTATGTTGAATTCTTTTCAACAAGCCGTTAGTTTTATGATAGAAAATGGAGTTTTATATGACTTTAAAAATAGGGTAGAAGCAATTAGAGCAGAAGCTGAAAATCAAGAATGGTTCAATATAATTGAATTTAATTCTATTGTTGAAAAATTTGATTATTAAAAAAACATAAAATATAAATTCAATATGCTCATTTAACCCTTTTTTAAACGTATTTTTGCAAAAATTACAATTTTAAAAATGCCGTACAAAGAGTTAGATATTGAAATTGAAGATAAAAAAGAACTTTACGGATATCAACAATCTGATATTGACGTCATTTTTGAGCGTTTAGATAACGCACCAAGTAACCATCATTTATTGTATCAATTACCAACAGGAGGAGGGAAGACCGTAATTTTTTCTGAAATTGTAAGACAGTATATTGCCAAACACGATAAAAAAGTGGTGGTTTTAACCCATCGAATAGAATTGTGTAAGCAAACTTCAAAAATGCTTAAAGGTTTCGATGTTAAAAATAAAATAATCAACAGTAATATTAAAGAATTACCCGATCAAAATGATTATTCTTGTTTTGTTGCTATGGTTGAAACATTAAAAAATAGGATCAATGATGAAAAGTTACATCTTGATAATATTGGTCTAGTAATTATTGACGAAGCGCATTACAACTCTTTTAGAAAATTATTAAGTTCCTTTAAAAACTCATTTATTCTAGGTGTTACCGCAACTCCTTTAAGTTCTAATGTGAAATTACCAATGAATGAAAACTACGATGAATTGATTGTAGGTGACACCATTGCTTCATTGATAGATAAAGGGTTTCTTGCAAAAGCGATTACTTACAGTTATGATGTTGGCTTAACCTCTTTAAAGGTGGGTATTAATGGCGATTATACAGTTAAATCTTCTGATGATTTGTATTCAAATATGGTAATGCAAGAGAAACTATTGCATGCTTATACAGAGAAATCATTAGGAAAAAAGACCTTAATTTTTAATAACGGAATAAGCACCTCGTTATTTGTATATGAAACTTTTAAAGAAGCAGGCTTTGAAATTCGTCATTTAGATAACACTTGTAGCGCTGAAGAAAGAAAAGAAATTTTAAATTGGTTTAAGAAAAAACCAGACGCAATATTAACGTCGGTAGGAATATTAACTACTGGTTTTGATGAGCCCACCGTAGAAACTATCATTTTAAATCGAGCAACGAAATCATTGACTTTATATTATCAAATGATAGGTCGTGGTTCAAGAAAATTACCCAATAAAGACACCTTTGTTGTTATCGATTTAGGAAACAATGCCGCTCGATTTGGACTTTGGAGCGAACCTATTGATTGGCAACATATATTTAGATCTCCTGAATATTATCTTGAAAATCTTCGAGATGATATTGAGATTGAAAGATATTTTAAATATCAAATGCCACCAGAATTAAGACAAAGATTTAAAAATTCTCCCGAAGTAACCTTTGATATTGTTGAAGAACACAAGAAAATCATCGCTTCTAATTTGCGTTCTAAAATAGTTTTAGAAAGATCTCTAGAGCAACATGCATTAATGTGTGTTGATAATTCTGAGGATTTAAGAGAAGCTAAAATTCTTGCTCGTGAGCTTCACGATGATATTGAATGTAGAATGAAAAGATATGCTTCTTGTTTAAGCCATTGTTCAAAAAATTATCGTGAGTGGTTAGTTGAAGATTATAAAGTTAAATTAAACCTTCTAATAGGTAAGAAAATTCGAGAATCATTATTTGATTAAATATATAATTTCATAATTTATATAAATAATCATAATATATTGATTTTTAACATTTTAAATAGAAAATAGTTATGTCAAAATATTTTATAGATCTTGGAATTTCAGAAGAAATAGTAAAAGCGCTAACCGATATTAATTTTGAAATTCCGACAGAAATTCAATCGAAAGCAATACCCCTAATTCTAAATGAAACGCATGATTTTGTTGGATTGGCTAAAACAGGAACAGGGAAGACGGCAGCTTTTGGATTGCCATTACTGCAATTAATTGATGCAAAATCAAATGTCATTCAAGTGCTAGTTTTAGTACCAACACGAGAGCTAGGTCAACAAATACTAAGTAATTTTGAACAATTTTCTAAATATTTACCAGAGATTTCAATTGCTTCTGTTTGTGGTGGAACCCCAATAAAACCTCAAATTGAGCAATTGAAAGAAGTTAATCATATTGTAATTGCCACTCCAGGAAGATTAATTGATTTAATTCAAAGAAAAGCAATAAATATAAAGGAAACCAACTATTTAGTGCTTGACGAAGCGGATGAAATGGTTACGGTACTGAAAGAAGGATTAGACGAAATTGTTTCTGAATTATCTAAAAAAAGAAGGACTTTGCTGTTTTCGGCAACCATGCCAGGACCAATCAAGCAGCTGATTCAGAATTACATGTCCAAACAGGTAACGCAAGTTAGCGCCAATATGGAAACTGTTGGAAATCAAGGAATAATACATCAATATATAGTAGTAGATCCCATTGAGAAATTAGATATACTAATGCATTTTCTTAATTCAAAAGATGGAGAACGTGGAATTATTTTTTGTAAAACAAAAGCTGCTGTCAATAAACTCGCCAAGAACCTTGCAATTAATAGATTTTCATCAGGAGCAATTCACGGAAGTTTAACACAACCCATTCGAGATAGAATTATGGGGCAATTTCGCGAAGGATACATCAATATCCTTGTGGCTACTGATTTAGCGGCTCGTGGAATTGATGTTCAAGAAATTAGTTACGTAGTTAATTACCATTTGCCAGATACCTTTGAAACGTATGTTCACAGAAGCGGAAGAACTGCTAGAGCTGGCGCAAAAGGATTGTCTTTAACGGTATTACAAAAAGAAGAAGTTGGTGAAATACCATTATTTGAAAAAGAATTAGGGATTAAATTCAATTTGATCAATAAGCCAAACGCAGTTAGTATTGAAGAAAATAATGCCGTACTGTGGGCAAAACAAATATTCAAAACAAAACCGAATCATGAATTAAATTTTGAATTTAAGAATAAAATCAAAACTGTTTTTCATCACTTAACTAAGGAAGAGCTCATTGATAAACTATTAGCTAATTATTTCCTGAACAATAAACCAACTAATAAAACCCTATAAACACTTAATAAAACCCATATTTCTTTAGGTTTCAAATTTTAATATATTAAACTATAATTTATATTATGTAAAATAGAATTTTTAATAAATACACCTACTATTGTGTGATTTAATAATAAAGTTTAAATTTACGCAACTATTTAATATACTCTTTCATAATGAATACCATCGTCTCTCGTGTAGCGTACTTTTTAAAACAATATCCTCCATTTAATAATCTTTCGATTGAAGAATTATCAATTGTTGCTATGAGTATTAAAATTATTAATCTCGAAAAAAATAAAGATTTATTTCAGATTAATGACACTTTGCACGACAGCTTTTACATGGTTGATTCTGGAGTTGTAAATTTATTTGTAATTTCAGACTCTGAAGAAACTTTATTAAATAAATGTATTCCTGGTGATGTTTTCGGATTGCGTCCTTTCTTTGCTAAGAATAATTACATGATGACCGCCAGAGCTCGTGAGGAATCTATCATTTATGCTATTCCAATTGCGACCTTTAGACCTTTTGTAGCACAAAATGCCGAAGTGTTAAATTTCCTTTTAGAAAGTTTTGCAAACAATACCAGTAATCCTTCTGATATAGAAAATAAAGGTAAATTATTATCTGATAATATTGCATTCTCATCTAAACCTTCTGAAATTCAATACTTCCAGACATTAGCTTACAATAGATCTCCTATGAAAATTGCCCCTGATGCTATAATTAAGGATGTTGCACAATTGATGACGGATAATTTAGTGGATAGTGCTATTATTTCTGAACTTAATTTACCAGTTGGAATTGTTACAGATACCGACATGAGGATTAAAGTAGCTTCTGGTCGTGTTGACATTAATATGCCAATAAGTAAAATCATGTCATCCCCTGTTATTACCGTACCTGAAAACATATCTTTAGCAGAAGCTCAATTATTATTATTGAAGAATAACGTAAGTCATTTATGTGTAACTATCGATGGCTCAGATCAAACGGATGTTAAAGGAGTTGTTTCTGAACATGATTTAATTGTTTCGCAAGCTAGTAATCCTGGAGTATTTATTAAAGAAATTAAGCGTTCTCATAATGCAAATGAACTTAAAAATGTTCGTTCAAAAGTCACTGATTTAGTATATACTTCATTATCTAAGAATATACCACTTGCCCATATTACTAATATCGCCAATGAAATCAACATTGCAATTATTAAAAGAGCTATTGAATTAGCAATTCTGGATATAGGCTCGCCCCCTGCCCGTTTTGCTTGGTTTAGCATTGGTAGTCAAGGTAGAAAAGAACAACTTTTATTTACTGATCAAGATAGTATATTAATTTTTGAAGATGTCGCGGCTGAAAAATATCGTGATGTGAAAAACTACTTTTTAAGATTAGCCAAGAAAGCTGTTTCAAATTTAGAAATTGTGGGTTATCAGCCTTGCCCAAATGGTTATATTGCTAGTAATATAATTTGGTGTAAATCGATGACAGAATGGTTGAAACAATATAGTAATTGGATGAAAATCCCTGGTGAAATGAATAATGAAATTAGTAGCATTTTCTTTGATTATGAAATTGCTTTTGGTGACCAAAAAATTGAAGACGCGATAACCGACATTATCTTTGTAAATACAAGAAAAAATAAACTATTTTTTGATTACCTAGGGAATGATGCGTTGAGAAAACCGCCAGCCTTGAGCTTTTTCAAGAAAATAAATGTTGAGGAAACAGGACCTAATAAAGGTAAATTTGATATAAAAAATAGAGCATTATTACCTCTAATTGATGGAGCGCGATTGTTTATAATTAGCTATAATATACGTGGTATTAACAATACTTATATGAGATTTAAACATCTTGCTATGGTTGATTTAAAAAATTCTGAAATCTACTTAAATTGTGCTGAAGCCTATCAATCTTTAACCAAGATTAGAACAATTGAAGGTTTGAGATATGATAATTCAGGGCAATTTATCAATTTAGAAGATTTAAATAAAGTAGATAAAGAAAATTTAAAAAATGCTTTAAACACTATTAAAGATTTAGAAGAACTTATTAAAGATAGTTTTCAACTGACACAGTTTTCCTAGTTATGATTGATTGGATTAAAAACATAAATAAAGATTTTCCTGAATTTTGGAGAAATTACCTATCAAAATTTGAAGTAAGACCTCATAGGTACGTTGCATTAAGTATTGATTATTCTGGACCTAACCCTCAAAAAGATGTGATTATGGCTATTAGTGCTGTTGGAATTGAGAATGACAGAATAAATATTGGTGATTTTTTTGAAGTTGTTTTATTACAATACATTTACCTACATGAAAATGGTTTATCTAATGAGTCCATAATTGAAAGCAAGCAACCTAAATTAGGTGAAAGAGAGGCTATTCAAGCATTTATTGATTTTTTAGGAAATGCGGTTTTAGTTGGACACAAAATTAATTTAACTATAGATTTATTAAATGCTGCTCTAGAGAAAATGAATTGTGGACGATTAAAAAATGATGCTATTGATATTGAAATTATGTATAAAAAATATAAAGATTCTTCTGATAAATCTTTTTCTATTGATGACTTATGTAATGAATTTAAACTTCCAATTATTGAGGAAACAGCTATTCCAGATTTGGCTTACACAGTTTCCTTACTATTTTTAAAACTTAAAAGTAGATTGGGGTTAAAATAAAAAAAGGCTACCAATTTTGGTAGCCTTTTTTAAAAATTATAATAGTAGAATTTACAATTTTCCATCTTTAATTTCATCCACAATTTCCGGATTGAGTAAGGTTGAGGTATCTCCAAAATTAGAGAAATCACCTTCAGCTATCTTACGTAATATTCTACGCATAATTTTTCCTGACCTTGTTTTAGGTAATCCTGAAACGAATTGAATTTTATCTAATTTAGCGATGGGACCTATTTGATCTGATATCAATTGATTGATTTCAATTTTAAGATTATCATGATTTCTGTTTTCCCCAATTTCTTTAACAATTACATATCCGTACAAAGCATTTCCTTTTACATCATGCGGAAATCCTACTATTGCACTTTCTGCAACCGCTGGATGTTCATTAATAGCATCTTCAATTGGTGCGGTTCCTAGATTATGACCAGAAACAATAATTACATCATCTACTCTACCGGTAATTCTGTAATAACCCGTTTCATCTCT
>CANHHG010000011.1 GCA_947460615.1 Bacteroidota bacterium | reverse complement strand
CTGCTCTAGCCAACTGAGCTACACTGGCGTTAAATATAAAAAAAGCCCGTTATTTCTAACGGACTGCAAATGTATATTAATTTGTTTTTTAAACAAAATATTTTTGCGAATATTTTTTATTTATATATGATGTTTTACTTTTTCTTTTCTTTTAATTAATATTCGTTCGAATGATTCTGCGGATTGATCAACTGCTTCTTCGAATGATTTGCACTGTTTTTTTACCATAAATTCGTCACCTGGAACTAATATTTTCATCTCTACCACCTTATTTTCTTTCTCACTCGTCTTTTCAACCTTCAAAAAAACGTCTGAAGATACGACTTTGTCATAATATTTTTCCAATTTATCAACCCTTTCTTGAATAAAACCGACTAACTTTCCGTCAACATTAAAGTTGACTGCATGAACATTTACCTTCATAATTAAACTATTTATTGGTTAAACACTATTTACTTTTTATTTCGTGGGTGTGAATCACCGTAGACCTTCTTCAATTCAAACAAACTGCTTTGCGTATATATTTGTGTCGAAGCTAAACTTGAATGTCCTAATAATTCCTTAACAGAATTTAAATCGGCACCATTGTTTAAAAGATGAGTGGCAAAAGTGTGCCGTAATATGTGAGGACTCTTTTTTACCTTCTCGGAAACAGTACTAAAGTAATTATTTATTAAACGATAAACTAAAGAATCATTCATTTTAACACCTTTTGTAGTTAAAAAGAAAATGTCATTATCGGTAATGTTCTCTAAATTAGATCGTTCGGCCAAATACACCTTAATCTGACTTGCAATAGTTGACAATAAAGGTAAAATTCTCTCTTTATTTCTTTTTCCTAACACCTTCAAAGTAGCATTGGAAAGATCAATATTTAACATTTTCAAATGAATTAATTCTGTTCTTCGAATGCCGGTAGAATAAAATAAGTCAATCATTAATTTGTCACGAATTCCTTCAAACCCCTCTGGGTAGGTTATTGAATTTAATACTTCATCCAGTTCTTTTTCTGAAAAAGGAATTTGAAGTGTTTTTGGAGTTTTTAAAGATTTGTGTTTTAATAACGGACTTATTGCTATTTGCTTCGTCTTTAATAGAAACTTATAATAGGATTTTAACGAAGATATTTTTCTATTTACAGAAGTATTGGAAATTTTCGCATCTACTAATGTTACAATCCAACTACGAATTAAACTATAATTTACGTTTATTAAATCGTCAGAATCAAATTCGGATTTGATAAAAGTTTCAAATGAAATTAAATCATTTAGATATGCATTTACCGTGTGAGGCGAATACTTTTTTTCTAATTGTAGATAATCTCGAAATGTTGCTTTACTATTATCCATAAAAAAACCGTTAGCATCAAAGTTAAAAACTTTTAATGACTAACGGTAGTATTTTGCAAAAAGTTATATTATAAACTTTCCAAATTGTCTTTCATATTTTGAATGTAAGCCGCCTTTTGAATTTTCATTCTATTGGTCACAGATGGCTTAATAAAAGCAGTACGTGCGCGTAACTGACGAACAGTTCCTGTTTTATCAAATTTTCTTTTATAGCGCTTTAATGCTCTATCGATATTTTCTCCGTCTTTAATTGGTATAATTAACATAATATAGACACCTCCTCTCGTTAAGGGTGCAAATGTAATTATTAATTATTAATTATGAGTTATAAATTGTAAAATTATTTTACCGCTGGCTTATAATCCTGTTTGTCAATGATCATCTTGGATAAAATCTCTTTAAGAATTTCTGAAGTTCCGCCTCCAATTGGACCTAAACGGCTATCTCTAAATAATCGTGCCAAAGGATATTCTTCCATATAACCATAACCACCTAACATTTGAAGACAACTGTATATGGTTTCGTCCGCTACTTTGGTAGATTTCAATTTAGCCATTGTAGCCTCTTTAACTACATATTCGCCTTTGTCTAATCGGGCCGCAGCAGCGTAATTAAATAATTTACAATGCTCTACCTCGGTAGCATGTTCTACAATAGTATGTCGTAACGCTTGAAATTTATTAATTTTTGTTCCAAATGCTTCTCGTTGGGACATATAATCTATCGTGTAATCTATGGCATATTCCGCCCTTGCATGGGCATTAATAGCCATAATTAATCGCTCGGAAGCAAAATGTTGCATAATATAAGGAAACCCTTTTCCTTCTTCACCCATCAAATTTTCTTCTGGAATGGCAACATTATCAAATGCAATTTCTGCAGTATCGGATGCTCTCCAGCCTAACTTATCTAACTTCGTGGCTGAAATTCCTTTTAAATTAGTATCCATCAAAAAAATACTAATTCCTTTATTTCCAAGTTCCGGCCTTGTTTTGGCAGCTACTACATAATAATCGGCATATACCCCATTAGTAATAAAGGTTTTAGATCCATTAATTACATATTTATTACCCACCTTTACAGCTGTTGTTCTCATGCCTGCAACATCACTTCCACCAAAAGGCTCTGTGATACACAAAGCGCCTATTTTATCACCCAAAATACTCGGCGCTAAATAATCTTGTTTAATTCTTTCGTCCCCTTCCGAATTTAAATGCGTCATTGCTAAATAAGCATGTGCCCAAATAGCTGCAGCAAAACCAGAGGATTTAATTTTTTGAAGTTCCTCAAGAAATACTACGGTATAAAATAAATCTAAATTCATCCCTCCATACGATTCTGGATATGCAATTCCAAAAAAACCCATTTCGCCGAATTTTTTCCAAATAAAGCGTTCAATGGTTCCAGTTTTTTCCCATTTTTCTATGTGCGGCACCACCTCTTTTTGTAAAAAGTCTTTTAAACTTTTTCTAAATAATTCATGCTCTTCTGTAAAATAAATTGAATTCATTGGGGATTTTTTATTGTATTTTTTTATAATTCCAAATATAAGGCAATTATTTTTAATTTATCAACAGGAAAACCTTTAATATTTGACAAATCCTCAATTTTTAGATTACCATTCATACTTCTATAAGTTACTATTGCTTTCGCCAATGAATATTTAAAATAAGGGAACAACATTAGCTCTTTTATAGACGAATTGTTGATGTCAATCTTTTTAATTTTAGGCAAAGTGGTAACTTCAAAATATTTATTTAAATTTTCAATAACTTCTGGCTGAAGCCCCCAAATATCATCCAATTGATTCATGCTCACAAATCCACCAAATAGCTCTTTTTGCTTCAAAATTCGATCTGATAATGCAGGTCCAATTCCATATACTTTTATCAAATCTTCTTTTGTAGCAAGATTAATATCAATTATAACTCTATTCTCTGTTTTCTTCTCATATGGCTTGAAATTATTAGTTACACGCTTATTAACCCAATCAGGAAATTTAAAATAGGGGGAAATCGCTTTTAACAACGAATCTGAAATTTGGGTTACTTTTTGAAATTCAGAAGCTGAATTTACATATTGATTGGTTTTTCTGAAATCCAAAAGTCGATCAATTTCCGCTACAGACATCCCTAATTTACTTCCTTTATAATCAGTAATAAAATTGGGATTAAATGGATAAATTTTAGGAATATAATTGATCTTCTCTGTTTTCAAAGAATCGATTACAGTTTGAAATGCAAGCCATTTTTGCTTTTCAATTGAGTTTGTTTTATTTGAACTAGGATATAAATAAAAAAATGCAAATTGGGAAACAACACAGATTATTATTAAAAGAAAAATCCCACTTCTTTGCGATTTTGAATACTGGAAGTAGGATTTAAATTTCATAATAATAGTTTTATAAGTCGAAAACGGAACTTCGTTTTGCTCGAATGAGATCTTTTAATCGCCACCAAAAGGCCAATGTTAAATATACTCCAAACCATAAGCCTGCAGTAACAAACGATATATAAATAAAAAATAATCTTACACTATTCGCTCGCATTCCCAAAGCATCTGCTAGACGCGAAGAAACATGAAAACCATGTTTCTCGAAAAAATATTTTAACCGAAGTATTAATTTCATTCTATTAAGTTTATAAAGCCCTACAAATTTAGCATTTAAACTTCAGATTTTAATAATTCGATTCCTATTGTACATTCCAAACATCGGCTTTTATTACAATATTCATTTTTTAATTGTAATAAAGCTTGTGTTTCAAAAGCATTTTTAGCTTTTAATCCAAAATAGGAAAACTTATCTATAATTGCGTTTGCTTCAGGCTGAACTTGGTTTAGTAAGGCTATCAACTTTTCGGAGAATTCTTTTCCTTGGGTTTTAGCAAAAGTGAATTGTAAAGGAATAATGGTGTTTATAATTATTAAATCTATAAATGGTTTCGAAAGTGCTTTCTTTTTCTTCGGACTAATTTTGTCAAATTGATAATGAGTTTCCCAATATTCCGATACTGATTTATTAAATATTTCATATATAACAGCCACATTGTCTGCTTTAATTATTTTTGAAAATAGCTGTTGCTGACAATAATATAAATTAGCTAATTGAGAAACGCGAATAGTTGGGAAATTATCTGGCCGATGTTTGAAAAATTGCAGCGGAATAAAAGAATTGGACTGTAATTGGTATTTTTGAACCAAGTAGTCAAAGTTTATTTTTAGTTTCTTAAAGTAGTGATCCTCTTTTTCTATTTCTAATAATCCGGCGATACCAAAAAGCAAACTTTCTAAATTGAACAAATTGTTTCCTTCTTTACGAATGATCGAAAACGGAATTGAATTGGCCATATTATATAAGGAATCGCCGTTGGTGTTTAAGCCAAAATTTTTAGCTAATTGGCAAAACAAAATAGCGTCCCAGTCTTGCAGGTTACTTTCCAGTAAATCAAAAATTGGTTTTGATTTTCGTTCCAACCGCTCAAAGAACAAACGCTCTTGCCAACTCAACATAATAAACGAATTGATTGACTCAATTTGTTTCTCACAATAGATCCAAGATTTAGTCGAAACTAACGAATGATAATTGTTAAGAGTTTCTTTTGAAACAAGTTCTTTAAGAATTAAAACGGGAATCTCAGTGTTGTTTTCTCGAAAGATTTGAACATCATGCTCCCAAACCACATGCAGAATTACACTGTCATAATTAGAATCTTGTTCGTGATAGTGAGCATACCAATCCGAAGATTTAAGATGAATTTCAACGTTACCTGCCCATTTTTGATTTTCAATTGTAATCTGGGAATTAAAAAAATCAGGTCCTGCAAGTTGTAAGTAACTGCCTGAATTTTCAATAGTCAATTTCTCCCCATTAGAAGTCGTCAAATTCGAAGTGTCGAATTTCTTAAATTTCCATAGATAGTGTAGGAAATCTTCTTTCATTTTAAATGGCGTATATTAATTGATAACTTTATCGAATGTAGTTAAAATAGCAACACCGAAAACAAGAACCAAAAAAAAGAAATGTTAATTATCTAAGTAAATACAATTTGGCGCAAGCCCGTGCATCTGATAAGGCTTCGTGATGATTCAACGGTATATTCATAACACGGCAACAATCACTGAGTCTTGCAGGCTTAAATCCTTTGGCTTTATATATTTTTACGGTACACTCCCAACGAGATCCTATATTTAAACTTTCGTAATTCAACCCGTGAAGCGCCATAGTTTTGGCCAAAACATTTCGATCGAAACTTTCATTGTGCGCTACCACTACCCTGTTTTGTAATCGCTTTTGAATTTCAGGAAATACTTGAGGGAATGACTTGGCATTTATCGTATCCTTTGGATAAATACCATGAACCTGAATGGTGAAAGGAGAATAATAATTATTATGAGGCTTAATTAATGTCACATATTCATCGACAATTAACCCATTTTCAACCGTAACAATCCCCACGGAACAGGGGTGATATCCATTTGCAGTTTCAAAATCTATTGCGGTAAAAGTCATTAAATTAATTTTATTGCAATTTACAAATGTTCTCGCTACAAAAACAAATTCTATTATATTTGTTAAAAAGTTATTCTATGAAAAAGCATCTCCTACTCTTTATAATCGCATTTCAATCTATTGTTTTGTTTTCACAAAAATCCAATGTTGGAATTAAAGTCATCTTTGAAAGAAAATCCAACGGCTCGTTAATTGAAAACCAGGACCTAGTAGTATTTTATGCCAATGAAAATAACGGTTGGCTTACTACCGAAAAAAGAATTTCGAACCAACTTCCAACGCCTTTTGAGGAAAATTTTATTGATTATAAAAACAACCATTGGTTCCAAAAAGCAACATTAAAGCCCTTAAAAGAAATCGTAACTTTAGATAGCCTATCGATTGGCAAACAAAAATTTGAATTGTTACCCGATACTAAAACCATTTTAGGATACGAATGCCATAAAGCCAAAATTATCGTTAACTCCAATACGATTGAAGTTTGGTACACCAATAAACTTGGATTCAAAGGGGCTCCTTCTATTTTGGGTCAGAATTTGGGATTTGTTTTGGAATTAAACCGAAATGGAAACTATCAGGTTGTGGCAACAAAAATTGAAAAAATAAAAAAATTCCCATTACAAATGAATCTCCCAAAGTCAAATCAACCAAAAGTTGATCTTTTGACTTATAGAGATTTATTGTGGAAAAATCGTTTTGTAACCTTACCCATATTTAAAAACGAAGTGATTAATTTTTCAGAGGAATCTAAATCTAATGATAGCATATTGCGTTTTGCAAATGGAACTATCATCGTTAAAAAAGTTAGAATTCCAGAAATTAAAAATGGAAGTCAATTGTTTGTTGATGTAACCGAGCAATCCAACGGTGATGCTTATGATAGAACCGGATCGGTATTTATTATTCCTACAACGAACAAAATCTCCTTTTTAGACGGACTTAAAAAAGGGGTTTCTGCTCTTCCTATATATGAAAACGGAAATGGCAAAAAATACCAAGGCGTAGTAAAAACAAATGATTACGAGCCGTTATTAGAATTAGTGCGTTTTTTCACCCCATTTGGAGTAAAAAAATACAATACTATCCAACTTAAAAACAAAGTGTGGCAAGACAGCGCGTATTACCGACAAGACATTTCTGAAATGAACGACTTAATAAGCAATCAGGAAGTTTACATTGGAATAAATATAGGAAATTACGACAAAGGCGGTCATAAAGTAAGTTTGAATTTAACACTACATCCAGAGGAAATTTCGAAGAAAACACTACAAAATATTCCGTTATTTAACACTAACAATATCATGGAAATGGCAGGACAAGAATACGGATCGATGTTCAATGTTGAAAAAGGTTTGGAAGTAAAATTTTCACTTACAAAACCACTGAAAAACGCTCGTTTACGTTACATCACTACTGGACATGGAGGTTGGGAAAATGGTGATGAATTTGTGCCAAAGAAAAATAGTGTCTATTTAGATGAAAAATTGGCCTTTGCATTTGTGCCATGGCGACAAGATTGTGGCTCATATCGATTGAGTAATCCTGCTTCCGGGAATTTTGAAAACGGATTGTCATCCTCAGATTATAGTCGTTCTAACTGGTGCCCTGGAACAGTTACTAACCCAATATTTATTGATTTAGGCGATCTTTCTGCTGGAGAACATTCCATTCGAATTCAAATTCCATTAGGAGCCAATGAAGGCAGTAGTTTTAGTGCTTGGAATGTGTCGGGAGTTTTAATTGGGGAATAAAAAAAGCCCGCTATTCAACGGGCAGTAATTTATTTTATCGAACCAATAATATCGTATTTGGTAATAATATGGTGTTTTCCATTACCTAAATCCACTAATACCGCGGCATTTTCACGAGTGAATAATTTTGAAACCTCTTCGATAGGCGTTCCTAATTTAACCATTGGATAGGCTTTTCCCATCACTTCACGAATTGGCTTATCTCCTGCATTCTTATCGGAAACGTAACTTTGAAACAAGTCGGATTCATCTACCGAACCCACAAATCCGGAAATATCCACCACCGGAATTTGAGAGATTTTGTATTTGCGCATGCGCTCGATTGCGTGTGAAACTAATTCTTCTGTTCTCACTACAATTAACGGTTTATCAATGTGGTCTTTAATTACGTCTTCCGCTTTAGTTACTTCCTCATCTAGAAATCCACGTTCGCGCATCCAATCGTCATTGAACATCTTACCGATATAACGACTTCCAGAATCATGGAACAAAACCACGACAACATCTTCTGGCTTAAAATGTTCTTTCAATTGAAGCACCCCTTTAATTAAAGCTCCTGCTGAATTTCCTACAAATATCCCTTCTTCCAAAGCGATCTTTCTAGTATAAACAGCCGCATCTTTATCGGTCACTTTCGTAAAACCATCAATCACCGAAAAATCAACATTTTTAGGTAAAATATCTTCTCCTATTCCTTCTGTAATGTAAGAATAAATTTCATTTTCATCAAATATTCCTGTTTCATGGTATTTTTTAAACACCGATCCGTAGGTATCAATTCCCCATACTTTAACGTTAGGATTTTGTTCTTTCAAATATCTTCCTATACCAGAAATAGTCCCTCCCGTTCCTACTCCCACTACAAAATGAGTCACTTTTCCATCGGTTTGTTTCCAAATTTCAGGACCTGTTTGTTCGTAATGTGCTAAAGCATTGGAAGGATTATCATATTGGTTTACGTACCAAGAATTTGGCGTTTCTTCTCCCAATCGTTTTGAAACGGAATAATAAGAACGAGGATCTGTGGGCTCCACATCGGTTGGACAAACCACTACTTTCGCTCCTACCGCTCGAAGAATATCCATTTTTTCTTTGGATTGCTTGTCGGTAATTACACAAATTAATTTGTACCCTTTTACTATTGCCGCTAGAGCCAATCCCATACCAGTGTTTCCAGAAGTTCCTTCAATAATGGTTCCTCCTGGCTGCAAACGACCGTCAGCCTCAGCATCTTCAATCATTTTTAGGGCCATTCTATCTTTGGTAGAGTTTCCAGGATTGAAAGTTTCAACTTTTGCAAGTACCAACGCATCTATTTCTGCTGTTACTTTATTCAATCGAACCATAGGAGTATTACCAATTGTTCCAAGTATATTTTCTGAATATTGCATTTTTTTAGTTTTTTTATTTAAATACTATTAATCGAAGAAATTCCATACTAAACCGAAACGAATTATAAAATCGTGGTAGGGATTGTTTGGTGAAGAATAGTAATTATTTCCGGTCATTGACGAATTAAAATGTTCTGCTTTTAGATAAATTCTGGTGCGTTGAATTCTTGCATTTGCAAATAAATCGATGTTGGGAAAAGCACCAATTTCTTTTTGGTTTTGTACAAAAAACTCACCCAAAATTGGGTTGTAATCATTAGCATAATATTTTGTAAAATAATTAAATATAACTCCTGTTTGAAGATACATCGCTTTATTAAAGAAATAATCCGAATAATATAGGGTGTTTCTAAGAACCAAATCCGGCACATTTAAGATTCTATCGGGTTGATCTACTTTTTGATATAAAAAAGTATTGTCCAAGGCCCATTTTCTGAATTTAATTTCTTTATTGATTTTTAAGGAAAGATGATTAATTGTTTTATCGTATTGCTTTGGAGAAACCAATTGCAATCCGGCAGTATTATCATTGCTGAAATACAAGTAATCGTTGATGGCATTCAATTCTAAAGTTGCGCTTGCCCACTGGGTATTGGCTTCCACCTTCAAAGAATTGTGTTTTTCATTTTTAAAATTATTATACCAGTTGTAATTGATATAGCTACTTTGATGTAAATTAAAAATATTATTTGGCAAATTATTACTGTTTTGGTATTCGAAAGTAAAATTATTTTTATCGTTGTATTGGTATTTTAAGTTCGCATTAAAGTCAAATAATGACTGGCTTGTAATTGAACTAGAATATTGAAACTTACCGTTCCATTTGTTTTTTCTATATTCGTATTGGCCTCCAATATCATTTATAATATCATTCATAGCATTAGGAATGGTTTGGGCCGTTAAAAATAAAACTGAATTATAATAATAATTGTATCTAAAATCATCAACAAAAAACTGAAATTTTCCTATAGTAGTATTTTCATAAATGACACCCATTTTATTATACAGCCTATTATAATGTACTTGATCGTTAATATTTGATGCCGCAAATGACGATCCAAAACGGTTGAAAGTAGATGTCACTCCCGAAGAGGAAGTAATAGTAGTAGGCACCGTGGCTTGATTAAATTCAAAATATTTACTTTCAAAATTAATTTGATGAGTTAAATAAAGGTTGTTATTTCGCTTTTTAGCGTTTACAAGGAAATTGTGATCCAAGAATAACCTTGTCCCTATTAAAGTGGATTTAGCGTCTTTTAAAAAAACATCTAATCGAGGCCGTTCATTGTAAGCCGGATCATTACCCTCAAAATTCTCTGGATTCGATAATCCTCCATTCTCACCATTTAATATATCTTGGGAAGTATAATGGAAATTAGAATAATACCGTTTATTCTTGGAGTTATAACTGGCAGTAAATCTAAAATTTCCAGTGCTTGAAAGTTGATTGATGTATTTTCCTAATGACCGTAATCCTTTATAACCTATAGAAAAATTAAATCGTTCCGAGGTGTTTAAGGTAAGAAACGCATCGAGATTTTGACCTTGCTCCATAACGGTTTTAAAATACAATTCGGTAAATGGGGTTGCCACTGAGTAGTATTTGATATCGTTGGGTTGGTAATAGTTAAAATGCTTTCCTGTATAGCCAAATTCAGGAAAAGACGTACGTTGTTTTGTTGTGTATTGTAAAGTCGTATAGGCTTGTCCTTCATTGGCAAAGGGCATTAAACCAAAAAGATCCCTACGAAGGTAATTGTAATCGTACTCTTTTTTTATTGTCAAGGAAGTGTCTACAAAAGTAGTATCCCGCTCCAAAGTAATTATTCTATATTGAGAAATAGTCGCTTTGGGTTGGTCATTTTTATGATCAATAATCAACGAAGTTCTTTTTACTGTATCTAATCTTGCCCCATTTTCAACTTGTGAGTAAAGGGAAAAGGAGATTAAGAAGTACAAAAACAGCAAGCGAAATTTCATAAAAATATTTTCAACAAATATACTATTATAAATAATTATTTAATAATGTTATTGCTGATAAATAAAAAACCCCGCTTGAAGCGGGGTTTTAAATTATAATCTACTAAAAAATTAATTAATAGTAAAAGGATGCGAAATACTTGATGCATAAACTGAACCGGATACAAGAGTTGTACCATTTGCCAACTTTAAGTTATAGTTCCCTGGAGCAATACCATCACCATAACTATCAGTCATAATAAAAGTATAGTTACCCGGAGTTAAACAAAACTGAGTTGTAAAATTAGATAATCCGTCAGCATAAGGCGATGAACTTGCAATAGTAACATTGGAAGAGTTTTTCAATAACCATCCAATTTCTGATGCATAAGGATCAAAATTAATAGTTAAATTAACTTTAGTATTGCTACAACCTCTTTGAATATTAACAGCATGATTTGTTCTGTTAGGTAAAGCATAGAAATTAGGTCCAAAAACTAAAATTATCTGTCTTGCAGATCCATCAGCTGGTAAAGCAGCAAATGAACCAGAGTTAATTTTAAGTTTAGCGGTAGTTTGTCCTGCAGGAATAACTGCAGTAGACATGTCGATTGAATACATACTTGCAGTAGCAGTACTTAAAGGACTTACAACAACTGGTACCACTCTATCTACGTCAGAAACAATAGTAGAACTAATTAACACTTCCGTGAAAGCTGCAGCAGTAGCAGTAAACTCAAAGTTTGAAGCCGACTTATTAAAAAGCAAGGCATCTTCAGGACCAGTAAATGATTTATAGTTATCATCTTCATTGCTACAACTAAGTAATAAAGAAGAAACAACTAAAGCTAAAAAAATTGAAAATCTAAAATTTTTCATAATTTAAAAATTTATTATTAATAACCAGGGTTTTGTTGAATATTAACATTACCAGCAATTTCAGATTGAGGAATAGGCAATGTAAATCTGTAATCAGAAAGTGCTAAAGTTAATGGCTGATCTACAATATCATCATCCGTATTATCTCTAGTAATTCCTTGATTTCCAGCTAAAGCAGCTAATCTTTTAATATCTAGATATCTATGCCCTTCAAAAGCCAATTCTTTTCTTCTTTCCAATAAAATATCAGCCCATGCCGCTTGTGCATTTCCATATACAGGTAAAGCAGGTAATGGGTTTGCGAAAGTTCTAGCTGTTCTAATAGAACGAACAAGTGCAGCAGCTGCAGCTAAATTTGGTGTAGCAGATCCTACTTCACATTCAGCAAGAATTAAAACCATTTCAGAATTTCTGAATAATTTTAAGTCATTTCTTAATGGCTGACTTGTTTTACCAGGATATTTGTTAATAGGTAAAACATCGGTAGTAACATAGTAAAAATTCGTAGCATAAGCAGGATCAACCATAGCTGTAGCATCAATCCATGTTGCTCTTCTTACATCATTTGGAAATTGATCGTATAGATTGAACAAATTTCTACCCATATCTAAGAAACATCCACCAGTAGCACTTGTAAGATTAAAATACCATGTACTTGAAATATTTGACCATGTTCCACCGGAAGGTCTTGAGGCAGCAAAAATACATTCTCCTTGAGCAGCATCTCCCCACATACCATTGTAAGTATTTGCTGTTGAAAGTGCACCAGTAGCCGCAGTAGCATATTGTTTTGCTTTAACATAATCTTTTCTATAAATGTACATTCTAGCTCTTGCAGCATCAATAAATTTTTGAGTTACAAATTTATAGTTCGTTGCAGTAGCTGGTAAGTAAGCTTGAGCAAAAGCAAAGTCACTTTCAATTAAGTCGTAAATTAATTGATTACTTACTCTAGGTCTATCTATAACAAGATTTGGCTTATCTACAGTTGTAGACAAAATAACACCTAATGCATTAGGGTTAGCAGGATCTACAGAGAAGAATGAAACCAATTGAATGTAAGAATAAGCTCTTAATGCTCTAGCTTCCGCCAAAACCGCATTTTTTGCAGCTAAATCAGTAGCATTAGTTGTAACAACTAAATCAGCAAACTCTAACAATCTGTTAACTCTGTTTATTACTGTGTAATGTGTACTCCAAAGAGCTGATGGTTCATCTGAATTCGCATTCAATTGAAATCTATGTAACTCTTTAGCTTGACCTCCATTAGAGGGTCCGATACCTACCTCATCAGTAAAAATAGATGTAAACGCAATTTCAGTAGTATTGTTTACTCTAGAGTAAATATCACCAACTAAAAAGCCTCTCAAATCGGCAACTGTTTTAAAGGCATCTGCTCTATAAATTTCACCTTTTTGAACAATGTCTAAAGCATCGCTACAAGATGAAATTAATATTAAACTTCCTAGCGAAAGGAAAATATATTTAATTTTTTTCATAATTATAAGTATTAATATTATTTAATTAAAGTCCTATTGAGGTACCAAAGGTAATAGTAATAGGATTTGGGAAATTTGTTACTGACGATGCAGATACAGATTCCGGATCAAAACCTCTCCATTTAGTCCAAGTTAATAAATTCTCAGCTATAACAAAAAACTTAACATTTGAAAAAGGTGAATTTTTCAACAATTTTGCAGGCATATTATAACCTACGTTAACATTTTTAAGTCTTACGAAAGAAGAATCATATAAGAATCTATCAGAACCTAAGAAAACATTATTGTTAAACGCCGTTAGAGATGGTACATCAGAAGTTGTATTAGTAGGTGTCCATTGATTTAATAAATCAGAAGTCACGTTCTCTCCACCAATGAATGCAGGATTAGAAGCCCATGCAAATTGGTTGTCAATTCTCCATACATCATACATGTAAGTAAACAATGTGTTTAAATAGAAACCTTTGTAATCAAAGTTAAATCCAAAACCTCCTTGATATTTAGGTAAGTTACTTTTTCCATTAGCTCTTCTATCTTTTGCCTCGTCTGGAGTTTCAGTTAAATTATTATTTCTATCTAAGAATAATAAGTTACCATTTGCTTGGTTCACTCCAACATAAGGAATTAAATTCCACTCGTTAAGAATGTTACCCACTTGACGCAAGTTAGATACACCACTTTGGTTGGTTACCGCTAAAGCAGTAATTTTGTTTTGATTGTATGAAGAATTTGCAAAAACAGAAAACTTCATATTGTCGTTTCTAATTACATTGTATTTCAATACCAATTCGATTCCATTATTAGTCAATTCTCCGTTATTACCAGCAACTGAATAACCTGTACCTACTACAGCAGAATTAGGAATAGAATTAAATAAATTAGAAGTTGTTTTTTGATAAATATCAACATTACCTTCTATTTTATCGTTAAATACTGCAAAGTCAACACCAAGGTTAAATTGCGTTATTTTCTCCCATTGAACAGTTGTGTTGTCAAATTGACCGTATAATAAACTTCCAGCAGTGTTGTTGTAACCAGTACCTACTGCAATAGTTTCTCTAATTAAGTTAGAAGAAGTTAACAAAGAAGGGAATCCGTAGTTAGCCGCAGAAATATTTTGGTTACCATTAGTTCCATAAGAAGCTCTAAGTTTCAACATTGAGAACTTTCCATTTTTCATGAAATCTTCTTGATCGATATTCCATCTTGCAGAAGCAGACCAAAATGTACCCCATCTGTTATCTTCTGAAAATCTATATGTTCCATCACGTCTAACAACAGCACCAAAACCATATTTTTTATCATAATCATAGTCCAAAGTAGCAAAAGCTGATAAAGTACCACCTGTTAATTTGGTTCCATTTACAGTAGAGATATAAGCGGTTGGAGTTGCAGGGTTAAATGGTATATAACCAGTACCAGCACCAGGAGAATAGGTTAATGGATTTAAACCGTTTTGTCTACTTCCATGTCCTTCATAGTGAACTTTTGTATATTCAAAAAAGGCAGCTGCTGATAAATCATGCTTGTCTTTAAATATTTCACGGTAATTTAAACTAGAAATATTGGTAATTGTTAAATCATTTGTAGTTGATTGATCTTCAAAACCACCAAAAGCTTCACCTCGGCTAGCAGCAACAACTAATGCTAAATAAGATTGAGGTGCTCTACCAAATAATCTACCGTATTGTTTGAAATCAAGACCTGTTCTGTTTTTAACAGTTAAAGTTGGTGATAACTTATAAGAAGCACCTAAGTTTAAAAGGGCCGTTTTATCAGTATAATAACTTGGTAATGAACCTTCTTTAAGAATATCTTGTAATACATAAGTATCATTAGCTCCACTAAAATCTTGTCCAATTGCAGTCAATAATTCCTGACCAGTAGCATATGGCGAAGGCGCAATGTAAGGAAGACCCATTAATGCTCCATGAAGTGGATTTTGAATAGTATTGTTATTCACACCGCTATTAGTTTCTTGATCTAACTGATTTCTCTTAGAATAACCCAAAGCTAATTGAGTATCGAAAGTAAATTTCTCATCATTACTTTTTCCAGAAATATTATTTCTAAATGTAAATCTATTGAAATTAGTAGTTGGTACTAAACCACCTTGACTGTAGTAACCAAGGGAAGTAAATGATTTAATGTTTTTAGAACCAACAGTAACACCAATATTGTGTTGTGTTACCATGTCCGTATTAAAGAATAGATCTGTCCAATTTGTGTCAACTCCCCAAGCGGCAATTTGACTATCTGTTAAAGTTGAACCTAATCCAGTACCTCTTAATTTTTCAATTGCTAACGCTTGTTTTGCATTAGACATATTGTATTTGTTTTTAGGCAAATAATTGAAACCAGTAGTAGTATCATAAGAAAAAGTCATTCCTTCTCCAAATTTACCACTGAAAGTTTTAATTAAAATAACTCCATTCGCACCTTTATTTCCATAAATAGATGTTCCTGCAGCGTCTCTTAATACAGTTACGCTTTCAATTTCGTTTTGATTGATATTTCTAAACTGATTAGAAGTAGATGGAATTCCGTCAATTACAATTAATGGATCTGTATTACCATTAATAGAAGAAGCTCCTCTAATAAATCCATCAAACTTAGCAGAACCTGGCGATCCTGAAGAAGAAATAATTGTCAAACCTGGTGCAGTACCTTGCAAAGAAGCTAAAACAGAAACGTTTGGTCTGTTTTCTAAAGACTCCCCACCTACCGTAGTAGACGCAGTAGTTGAATTCGCTTTTGTTGCAGTTTTTCCATAACCCTGAACAATTACGCCATCCAATTCTTTGGCTTTATCCTGCATTTTAACATTAATAGTGTTTGAAGCACCTACTTTTACAGTAGTTTCATTCATACCAACAAAAGAGAAAACCAATACGGCTCCAGCTTTTGCTTTGATAGAATATTTTCCATCAACATCTGTTTGTGTTCCGGTTTTAGAACCTTGAACTACAACATTAGCACCTGGCAAAGGCCCTGATTGATCAGACACTGTACCTGTGACAGTTTTCTCTTGTGCAAAAGAAAACTGCATAGTTAACGCTATAAGTAGCGTAAAAATCCATTTTAACTTTGATCTCATATTATTTTTATTTGAATTAGTTATTCAGCAAACTTCTTAATAATTTCTTAATTAACCAAATATTATTAAAAAAAAAATAATCAACAAATGTTAAAGTTATTTGCTGTAGCATATATTATTATGAATAACTTGGCATGAAAATTAATAATTAATCAACTTATTTTATAGTTTTGTAATGGAATATTCAATATTAATTTAATGTTAAAACACTATTTTTTAGATAATTGTATTGAAGCGGGCACTGATGAAGCGGGTCGAGGTTGCATTGCGGGGCCTGTCACTGCAGCTGCGGTCCTACTTTCTAAAAATTTTTCAAATGAATTACTTACTGATTCAAAATTACTCTCTGAAAAGAATAGGTTGTCATTAAGACCAATTATTATTGAAGACGCGGTTTCCTATAGCGTGACCCATATTGAACCATTAATAATTGATGAAATAAATATATTAAATGCTTCCCTCAAAGCGATGCAAGAATCAATATTAAAATTAAATACAATTCCTCAACATATTATTGTGGACGGAAACCGGCCTTTAATTTCAAAAGGAAGCCTGAGTAATACTATTGGTAGAATATATACTGAAGGAGAAGTTGAATTATTACATTCCATTCCAAGCACTTCAATTATTAAAGGAGATTCTAAGTATTTGAGTATCGCCGCTGCATCTGTATTGGCAAAAACCTTCCGTGATGATTATATGGAAAAAATTCATGAAGAATTCCCGATGTACAATTGGAAAAAAAATAAAGGATACCCAACCAAAGAACATCGAGCAGCAATTTTAAAATATGGAGTTACGAAATACCATCGAAAGACGTTCCGATTACTTCCAGAACAATTAACACTTGAGATTTAAGGTATACCTATAAATTTACATTCAAATAACTTAGAAAAGTGTTTCAAAATTCTATCTTTAACTTCTAGTTCGTCCACTTTTTCAACTCCCAATTCTACATTCAAGGAAGTAACTGCTTTACCCTTAATTCCGCAGGGTATAATATTGTCAAAATATCCTAAATCAGAATTTACATTTAAAGCAAATCCATGCATGGTAACCCACCTTGAAGCTCGGACGCCCAAAGCGCAAATTTTTCTTGCAAATGGAGTTCCTACCCCCAACCAAACACCAGTTTCACCCTCACTTCTTGTACCTATTATATTATAGTCGGCTAAAGTGAGAATAATTACTTCTTCAAGAAAGCGCAAATACTTGTGAATATCAGTAAAAAAATTATCTAAATCTAATATAGGATAACCTACAATTTGACCTGGTCCATGATAAGTAATATCTCCGCCTCGGTTAATTTTATAAAATGTAGCTCCTTTTGCTTCTAATTGTTTTTCTGATAAAAGCAAATTTTCAAAATCACCACTTTTTCCTAAAGTATATACATGGGGATGTTCTACAAATAAAAAGTAATTCGGGGTAGTAATAGCGGTTTCCTCCCTCCTATTCTTGATTTTTAAATCCACGATTCCCTTGAACAATTCCTCTTGGTATTCCCAAGTAGCTTTGTAATCTTTCAAACCGAGATCTTGAAATTGGATTTTTTTATTCATTTTATTTATTTGTGTTGCAAAGTTACAAAGTTTAATACTAAAACACCTTTAAACGTAAAGTCAAATTAATTTTCAAATTTTCAAATTGCCACATTTTCAAATTTAACTATCTTTGCATTCTTAAAATCAGATCAAAATGGCATTATCAGAACAAGAAATACTTCGTAGAGAGGCGCTTCAAGAATTACGCAATTTAGGAATTAACCCCTACCCTGCAGACGAATTTGTTACTACCGCTTTATCAAATGAAATTTTAGCGAATTTTGAAAAATTTGAAGGAAAAGAAGTTGTATTAGCAGGCCGCTTAATGGGAAAAAGAATTATGGGAAAGGCCTCATTTGCTGAACTTAAGGATTCTGAAGGCCGAATTCAAATCTACATTTCTAGAGATGATATTTCTAATGATGAAGAAAAAACGATGTACAATGTGGTTTTCAAAAAACTATTGGATATTGGCGATTTTATTGGAATAAAAGGAACTGTATTCAAGACCCAGGTAGGCGAAATTTCTATTCATGTTTATGGTTTAACTGTCTTGTCTAAAGCTTTGAAACCACTTCCTATCGTAAAAACAGATGCAGACGGAAAAACCCATGATGCTTTTGCCGATCCTGAACAAAGATACCGCCGCAGGTATGTTGATTTAACGGTTAATGACCATGTGAAAGAAACATTTGTAAAAAGAACAAAATTGTTCAATGCGATGCGTTCGTTTTTTAATGACCAAGGTTATTTAGAAGTAGAAACTCCAGTATTGCAACCAATCCCAGGGGGAGCTGCAGCTCGACCATTTATTACACACCACAATTCTTTAGATATTCCATTGTACATGAGAATTGCTAATGAATTGTATTTAAAAAGATTAATCGTTGGAGGTTTTGAAGGGGTTTATGAGTTTTCAAAAAACTTCAGAAATGAAGGTATGGATCGAACTCACAACCCAGAATTTACCGCCATGGAAATATATGTAGCCTACAAAGACTACAATTGGATGATGAAATTCACCGAAAATTTATTGGAACACTGTGCAATCAAAGTAAATGGAACTTCAGATGTAACTTTTGGAGTACATAATGTGAGCTTTAAAGCGCCCTACGCAAGAGTGACCATGACTGATTCGATTAAGCATTTTACAGGTTTTGATATTTCAGGTAAATCAGAGTCAGAATTATTTGAAGCCGCGAGAGGAATGGGGATTGATGTAGACTCCACTATGGGTAAAGGGAAATTAATTGATGAAATTTTTGGAGCAAAATGTGAAGGAAATTATATTCAACCTACCTTTATCACAGATTATCCTAAAGAAATGTCCCCTCTTTGTAAAGCACACCGTGACAATCCAGAGTTGACAGAGCGTTTTGAATTGATGGTTTGTGGTAAAGAAGTAGCCAACGCTTATTCTGAATTAAATGACCCAATTGACCAAAGAGAGCGTTTCGAACACCAATTAAAGTTAGCAGAAAAAGGAGACGATGAAGCTACCGAATTTATCGACGAAGATTTCCTTCGCGCCCTAGAATATGGTATGCCGCCAACCTCTGGATTAGGAATTGGCATGGATCGATTGATGATGTTTTTGACTAACAACTCTTCTATTCAAGAAGTATTGTTTTTCCCTCAAATGCGTCCCGAGAAAAAACAAGTTCAAATTGAGTTATTAGAGGAAGAAAAGTTAATTATTGACTTCTTAAAATCCAATGACAACAAAATGGATTTAGGGGTTTTGAAAGTAAAATCGGATTTAAGTGGAAAAAAATGGGATGCTGCAATGAAAGGCCTCTCAAAACATGCATTAATAAAAGTTTCCTTAGTTGGAGAGATTAAAATAGTAGAATTAACAAACTAAAAAACCATGAAATTATCTACAAAAATTATCTTAACGGCATTCTTTTGCCTAACGATTTATAAAGCCAATGCTCAAACATTTACTTGGGGAGCAGCATCTCCATCATTAAAAGAAACTGATGCAAAAATCAACAACACTGTTGAGGCTAAATTTTACCAAACGAACTCTATTTACAACGATAAAGTTTTTAATAGAATTGTGAAATCCAATATTTATTCTTTGACCAATTTAAACAAGGAAAAAACGAATGATTTGAGTATTGAGCAACCTGTAATGGGATTGGCAACACAAACTCATTTAGAAATGTTTACAGAAAATGGAATTTCAAATATCATTTTTTTAGATGATTTTAATACTAAAACCAAAGAACGTGAATTGTATTGGCAACGAGTGAATTTAGAAACAAATGAGAAGTCAAAACCAGCTTTGATTACTTCAATGCCAACCAGAAATTCTAATTATTTCATTTCTCAATCGCCAAACAAAATGTTTTATGCCGTATATAAACAGTATAATTTCGATAAAAAAACAAATGAAAAAGTTAATGTAACTCTGATCGACAAGGACTTTAAGGTAATTAGAGAAATTTCATTTGAATCACAATATTTAAATAGAACGCAGTCTGAACCTAAACTATTTGTTTCTAACCAGGGGACTGTTTTTGTGGTAAAAGAAATTGAATTGCAAAAAATGAAACCTTTCAAAACCGTTTTTTATTGGGATGGAAATGGGGCTACAATGCAAGAAACAAGTTTAAAGTTTGACAATGACTTTCAAATTTACCAATTTAAAGGTCACTTTGATGGAGATGATTTTTATATTCATGGATTGTATACCCGAATTGGTTCAAAAGGGGTACAAATGTATGGTGGTGGTCTTCCAGCAGCAGGAATTTATGCCGCTCGTTTTAACGGAAAAGGGGAGAAAAAATACATTGAAGCCAATGAAACCGGAGAAATCCCAGGTTTAAATTTGAAGGACTTCACATTGGATGGAATCAAAACTTGGCTTTTTGCCGATAAAATGTTTGTGCTGCAAAAAAACAAACCACCAGTTCCTGGAGCAGGTGCTTTCAACTTTGAGAAAGACAATTTCTATTCTAATACTGGTTTAGTTTTTGGAAAATTAGATAATGAAACAGGAAAATTAGAATGGAAAAAAGAAATAAAGCATGAGGAGCCAGATACCACCAACGATAACGGTACTTTTCTATCCTATTTGCCAATTCTGAATAACAACCAGGTTATTATTTTGTATAATGATACTCAAAAAACAAAAATTGATCGTTTTGTAATGGACGATCGCTTTACGGCCTTTGATACTTATGACGCAAATGGTAATCTGATTTCAAACACCCTTATTCCGGAAACTGGTTTGGAATTAAAATACAAATACAATTACGGTTTTGAAGAAAACTTCGATTTAGATACTACTTTTTTAGTAAAAATTAAAGATGGAAAATACATTGTAAGAGCAAAATCAGGTGGTAATGAGAAATTTGGTTATTTAACATTTTAATTTATGAAAAAAAACATCCTAGTAATCGCATTATTATTTGCTTTAAGCATAATTAATGCTCAGAATATTCAAACTAACGGAGTTACGTTTAATCAAACTTTGTTTCCTAAAAAAACGCTGCCAGCAAACATAAAAAATTATGCTGTTACAGTTACAACACCTTATTTAAAGGACGATAGTACCTTCAGAAAAATTGCGGAAGACAAGTATCAAGAAGATCTTAAAAATTATCCAAATGTAATTGCTGAAGCCAAGAAAAAGTTCAATGAAGTTGAAATGGCCAATCACAATATTAAAGTTGAAGAAGCTAAAGAACGCTATAAGTTAGAGTCAGAGCAATTCAACAAAATGTCCACTCTGGAAAGATTGGCTTTAATTGATAAAAAACCAGTTTTACAATATCCTCCAAAACCTGTTTATTATGATCCACCAGTTCCAAGATTAGAATCAATAAATGTAAGTGATATAATAATTTACAATCCGGAAACATTAGCGAAAAATTACATTAAACTTAGTGGATTTGGAGATGGAAATGATGGGCTTCAAATTAAAATTGATTTCAAAGGTTTTGAATATTTAGATCCAGTTGCTTCACTTATAAATGTTGAAAATTACAATCCTCAAACCAAGGAGAAATTTTACACAAAGCAAACGCAATTTGTAACTAAATACAGACATCCTACCATGCTACAAATAAGCATTGACGGGAAAAGTATTTCTTCGGGCATTTTTCAAGGAACAAGTGAATTTCAATCTAAAGCAACAAGCTCTAAACCAACTCGATTGTATATTGAAAGACAAGAAATAGAATCGATAATGTCAAATATTAATAAATATTTGAATGACCAATATGGTTATGTTACTGTTACGAGATACGCCAATGTTTATTCTGTAAAAAATAGAAAAGGGGAATATGATGATATTGAAAAAGCAAGAGATTTTGCTGTTTCGGGATATAAAAATTACACTGAACATCAGGAGGACGCGGTGAAAGACCTTGCTAATGCAATTGCTATCTGGGAAAAAGTAATGACAGAAGTTAATTATGACGATAGTAAAGCTAGAATTGACGATAAAGTGGGAACTGCAATGTTGAGAAATATTATTTTTGCATGTATCATTACCAATGAATTTGAAAAAGCAAATAAGTATTTAACCGAATTCAAATCGTTACGATTGAGTTATGATGACAAACAATTCGTTGATAACCACGAAAAAATGGCAGCCGAATTAAAATCGAGATTCGAAGGTAAGTAAAAGTTAATTTTTCTCCTTTTTAAGTGAAGTGTTAAATTAATTTATAAAGTCGATTATCTTTCTATAAGTCGCTTTTCATTTATAAAAAAATAATGTATCATTGCATTAAAATAATTATTCTATTAATTGTTTTAATAAAGAATATCTAATTATCATTCTATAATATTTCATTAATATGAAAAAAACTTACTTTATTTCGGTTCTTTTTTTGATAAGTATAAATTTCATTTATTCACAATCTAAAGAAGATATAAATAAAATTGTTGGAAGCTACGATTTGTCAAAAATCAAAGAATTACAGTTTGATTTTAAGAAAAAAACAACCTTAGAAAAACAAAAAGCTGAAGCTGCAGCAATTATTAATAATTGGCCTATTCGGGTTATTGGTAAAGAGGGTTCAATTAGTGAATTGATGAAATTGACACCTGATGGCTTCCCAATTTATTACACCAATAACAATGCTAATGCGGCTAAATCTACTAGAGCAAATCATTTAAATACCGGAGGATCTTTGGGGCTTGACCTCAATGGGCAAGGTATGGTCGCCAGAGTTTGGGATGGTGGAACTGTTAGAAGTAGCCATAATTTATTTTCTGGGCGTGTTACAGTTGTGGATGAACCATCAAGTACAACCTATGCTTCACACGCAACACATGTAACGGGAACTGTTATGGCATCAAATGCCGCTGCAACTACCAAAGGGATGGCCTATATGGCCGAAGCTAGAACATTCCAATGGACAGATGATAATTCTGAAGCACTAGCAGAAGTGCAATTAGGAATGCTAATTTCTAACCATTCTTATGGAGTTCCAATAACCGGTGCAACAGGTACCGCTTTACCCGCTTGGTACATTGGTGCATATACTCAAGACGCAAGAGAATGGGATGAAATTGCCTATGCATCCCCTTACTATTTAGCTGTTTTATCAGCTGGAAATGAAGGACAAAGCAATGCTAATACCGACCCACTTGCTTTAGGTTATGACAAATTAACCGGAAATAAAGTGTCAAAAAATAATTTGGTTGTTGCAAATGCCCAAGATGCCGTAGTTGCTCTTAATGGAACACTATTGAGTGTGGACATAAATTCTTCTAGTAGTCAAGGTCCAGCCGATGATTTCAGAATAAAACCAGATATTACTGGTAATGGCACCTCCGTAACTTCTACCAATAGTACTAGTGATACTTCTACTACCACAATGTCTGGAACCTCTATGGCTTCACCAAATGTAGCTGGAACCCTTTTACTTTTACAACAACATTATAAAAACGTAACAAACAGTTTCATGAAAGCGGCTACTTTAAAGGGAATTGCTTGTCATACAGCTGATGATGCTGGAAGTACAGGGCCAGACCCAATTTTTGGATGGGGATTATTAAATGCAAAAAAAGCAGCAGAAACTATAAGTGGAAACGGATTGAATTCATGGGTTTCAGAAGAAAATTTAAATCAGGAGCAATCTTATTCATTTGAGGTGAAAGCAAGTGGTACCGAACCATTAATTGCGTCGATATCCTGGACAGATGTTCCGGGAGTTGCAAATGTTGGAAATCTTCCAGTCAATGATTCATCAAAGGCTTTAGTTAATGATTTAGATATTAGAATTACGAAAAACGCAGTTACTTATTTTCCATGGAAACTCAATACAAATACCGTAGCAGAATCAATTCAAACAGGAGACAATGCAGTTGACAATGTTGAACAAGTTAAAATTGAAAGTCCAACCAATAGTAATTATACAGTCACTGTAACTCACAAAGGGTTATTACAAACCGGTAAGCAAAACTACGCGTTGGTTATTACTGGCCTAACCTCTTCTTTTTCAATTGTACCTACTTCATTTGATTTAACTGTATGTTCAAATCAAAATGCAGTTTTTACCTACAATTATAAACAAATTGGAACTGGAACAACTACATTTACACCCTCTGGATTGCCTGTAGGAGCAACTGCGACCTTCAATACTTCTTCTCTAAGCGCTAACGGAACGATTACAATGACTATTACAGGACTTTCAAATGTAATTCCTGGGGAATACAATATAGGAATTATTGGAAATAATGGAACAGAGACAGAAACCAGATATAAAAATTTAAAAATATTCAATTCAACTTTTGTACCTGTAAGTTTAAGCACTCCGGCCAATTTGCAAACGGGACTTTCAACCACTGTGAATTTAATTTGGAACAGTCAATTTAATGCTCAATCTTATAATGTTCAATTATCAACTGTACCTGATTTTAGTAGAACATTATTCAACGCTTCAGTGACTACTAATAGATTTACAGCCAACGGATTGTCTCAGGATACTGTCTTCTATTGGAGAGTAATTCCTATAAATCAATGCGGAGTAGGATTGCCTAGTAATGCAACGGTTTACAATTTTAAAACTGGAATACTTATTTGTGGAACTGCAGTTTTTAATGCTACGAATTTTACCAATGCCACTATTGGTTCTGTAGCAAATTCAAATGCAAGTGTCCCAGTTACTGTTACTGGAGGTCACACAATTGGCAGCATGAAAGTAAACCTAAATTTAACCCACACCTATATTCAAGACATGACTATTTCACTAGTTGGTCCAGCTTCTATAGGTAGTCCTGAAGTTATTTTATTTAACGAAGCTTGTGGAGATAATGATAATATTAATTGTACTTTAGATGACAATGGGGTAGCTCCTCAATGCTCTGGAATACCATCAGTTTCAGGAATTATAAAACCCTTTGAACCCTTAAGTGCATTTAATAATTTTGTTGCTGATGGGGTATGGACGCTTAAAGTTAAAGACCCACATAATGGTGACGGAGGTACTATAAATTCTTTTAGTATTGATATTTGTTATATAACTAATTCGTTAGGTTTAGAATCCAATAGTTTGACAAATACTTCCGTTTATCCAAACCCAACAAAAGACCTATTGAATATTGAAATTCCTAATGCGGTTGGGACTTCAAAATTAAAACTTTATGATGTACAAGGTAGATTTGTAATGGAAACAATAACTAATACTACTCTTGAAATAATGAATATTGAAAACTTACAAAGCGGAGTATACCTGCTTTCAATAGAAAACGAAAACAATAAAACGGTCAAGAAAGTTATTTTAAATAAGTAAATAAAAAGGGAACTCGTTGAGTTCCCTTTTTATTGAATACAATTTAAATATTTCTATTCCTTTCGAGTTTACTTTATATTTAGTACCGCAATACAAATCACAATTTAAATGGAAGGAAGTAATGCAAAAAAACAGAAAAAAACACAAGATAAATATTCAATAATTTTTTTCTTTAAGAAAAATAATTTAGATTTGAACTAAATTTAAATCAATTGTCATGAAAAAAATAATAATTGCATGTTTTTTAATGCTAGCTTTTGGAATAACTGCAAATGCTCAGAACAAGAAAAAAACTACAACCACTGAAACTAAAGAGGTTGTAAAACTTACTCCTGAAGAAGCTGGTAAAAAAGATGGAGTAGCCATTTCTAAGTTTTTAGGACTTGACGAAAATTTAACTATTGCATTTTGTAACTTATTTGAAATGAAACACCAAGTAATGCAAAGTTCTACTGAAACCAATGAAAGTAAGAAAGAAATGTCAAGAATTGTAGGATTGAAAATCGAAGCTTCAATCGACTCTGAAAGACTTGAAAAATTAAAAGCAAATACTGCTCTTTACAATCAATTGTTGAGCACTGATGCTTTTGAAAAATAAAAGTATAAAATATTTAATAAAAAAGGGCTTTCAAATTGAAAGCCCTTTTTTATTATAATGTTTTCGCAACTTTTTCAATGGCATCAATTGTAAAATCTAAATCTTCATAGGTTAACGCGTCAGAAATAAACCAGGTTTCATAAGCAGAAGGAGCAATATAAACTCCTTGTTCTAATAAGCCGTGAAAGAACTTCTTGAAAGTTTCGTTATCCCCTTTTGAGGCGGTTTGAAAATCATAGACAGGGTTGGAATCAAAATGTACTGAAATCATAGACCCAAGTCGGTTGATAGTATAGGAAATCTCATTTGAAGTAAGTACCTTTCGTATTCCATTTTCTAAGTATAAGGTTTTCTCCGCAAGTCTTTGAAATACCGATGTATCTTCCTCTAATGCATTTAACATTGCTAAACCAGCGGCCATTGCCAAAGGATTTCCTGACAAAGTACCTGCTTGATAAACAGGGCCTAAAGGAGCTAAATAATCCATTATTTCTGCTCTTGCAGCAAAGGCACCAACCGGCAACCCTCCTCCTATTACCTTTCCAAAGGTCACAATATCTGATTGCACCTTCAACAATTCCTGAGCGCCTCCTCTTGCAAGTCGAAAACCAGTCATTACTTCGTCAAAAATCAACAAGATACCGTTCTTGTCGCAAATTTGTCTTAATTCTTCTAAAAACCCTTCTTTTGGAGGGATACAACCCATATTCCCTGCTACAGGCTCAATAATTATTGCTGCAATTTCTCCAAAATTAGCATTTACAAGTGTATTCACACTTTCTAAATCATTATACTTTGCTAATAAAGTATCTTTTGCGGTGCCTTTTGTAACTCCAGGACTATTTGGTGAACCGAAGGTAACGGCTCCGCTTCCCGCTTGAATTAAAAACGAATCGGAATGTCCATGATAGCATCCTGCAAATTTAATTATCTTATCTTTTTTGGTATATCCACGAGCCAATCGAATGGCGCTCATACAAGCTTCAGTCCCTGAATTTACAAAACGGATTTTATCAATTCCTGGAACCATCTTAATAGCCAAAGAGGCAATTTGAGTTTCCATTTCTGTTGGCATTCCAAATGAAGTCCCAAGTTTTGCTTTTTCGATTACAGCATTAACAACGGGTGGATAGGCATGGCCTAAAACCATTGGCCCCCATGAATTAATGTAATCAATATATCGGTTTCCATCCTCATCAAATACATAAGCCCCTTTCGCACTTTTTGCAAAAATTGGTGTGCCTCCAACAGCTTTAAATGCTCTAACTGGTGAATTCACACCTCCAGGTATTACTTTTTCCGCTTCACAAAATAGTTCGCTACTTCTTTTATATAACATATTTTTTATTTGATTTTTATTCTAAAACTAATATTTGTCCAACAGAAATCGTATTGTCAGAAATATTATTTTTTGATTTTAAATCTTCAATTGAAATATTGAATTTCTTGGAAATAGAATACATCGTATCTCCTTTAATAACTTCATATTCCTTTTTTTTAACTACTGGCTGATCGACTGGGGCAACATATTCCTTTCCTAAAACCTCAGCATCGTATTGATCCAAATGATATCTTTCAATGATGGCAATTAACTTTTCTGGGTATTTTGGATCAGTTGCATAGCCAGCGGCTTTTAAACCTCTAGCCCAACCTTTGAAATCGTCTTTTCCTAATTTAAAGAGTGGGTCATACCATTTTCTACTTTTTAAGAATAGCGCATGATCATTGTAAGATTCACTTGCTTGATTGTATTTCCTAAAACACTCTTGAGCAGCATCGTCATCATATTTCACGGAAGGTCCTTTCCAATCTTGATGACATTTAATTCCAAAATGATTATTGGCAATAGCACTTAAAGGACCTGTGCCAGCACCTGATTCCAAAATTCCTTGCCCAAGACAAATGCTTGAAGGAATGCCATATTGAACCATATTATTTTTAGCAATATCTTTATATAAATTAATGTAGTTCAAAACCATCTCTTTGGTTACTTTAACTCTTGTAGTAGCCTCTAAAACTTCCGTTTTAGGTTCGGTAGGTTTTATAGTGTCGGAAGTAATCGCAACAGGGCTGTCTTTTTCAATATTTTTAACCATTTCAACTCTTGTTGGAGGTTTGTAATTTTTTGGCCTAGTCGTTTGAATTACAACTTTTTTTGAAGTACAGCTGACCGCAATTGAAACTATTAATAAAAAAGCTATTTTTCTAATCATTGTGTTTTTATTTGTTCTAAATTTTTCTTTTTTAAATATAAATTCATTCCTTTTATTCCTTGTAGTCCACCTGTGTGAATCGCTAATATTTTAGAACCGTTTGGAAAAAAGCCGCTTTCAATTAAATCAACTATTCCAAACATCATTTTTCCTGTATAAATGGGATCTAAAGGAATTTTAGTTCGCTCGAAAAAATTATTAATGAAACGAACTAAATCTAAATTTATTTTTCCATAACCTCCAAAATGATAATCGCTTATTAACTCCCAATTTGATTTCACGGCAAATTTACGAATATCCTCTGATAAAAAATCACCTTTAAGAGAGGTAAATCCAATTATTTTTTGATGTAAATAGGATGCATTAATTAAACCAGATATGGTAGCGCCAGTTCCAATTGAACAACAAACATGCGAAAATTGTGAATCTTCCTCAGTAATTATTTCTTCACAGCCTTTAACTGCTAATGAATTAGCTCCTCCTTCAGGAATTAAATAAAAATCACCGTATTGATTAATTAATTTCTCAATAAAAAAATCGTTGGATTTGTTATTATACACATCCCGTGAAACAAATTTAAATTTCATTCCACATTCCTGCGCGAATTGCAAGGTTGGATTTTCAAAAATTTGAGATTCCAATTCATCACCGCGAATAATTCCGATGGTTTGAAAGTCGTTTTCCTTACCTGCGTAGGCAACAGCAGCAATATGATTCGAAAACGCTCCTCCAAAAGTGAGTAATTTGGTTTTTTTCTGCTCTTTTGCTTTAAGCAAATTGTACTTTAATTTCCTGAATTTATTTCCTGAAATAAACGGATGTATCAAATCTTCACGTTTTATGTGTAAAGTGATTTCATTCGGAAATTGAAATGCTATTTGTTGGTTTACAACCAAAGATTCTATTTTTTGAAATTAGATACTGCAAAGATAAGGCTTATAATTAAAATTAAATTCTAATAAAATCTTAACATTACTCTACATTCATTATAAAGTTTATAAATTTGTAACTATGAAGGACATGGACCATGAAAATAAATTAATTGAGGGAGAGGATTTTTATTACACTCCTGAAGGGTACAAATGCTTTACGGAAAAGCACCACCTTAACAGAGGGTATTGTTGTAAAAGTGGTTGTAAACATTGTCCCTATGGATTTGATAAAAATACTAACGAAATTAGAAAATAAATTCAAAAAATGACTTTTCAAGATCAAATAAAAGAAGGAATACCAGCTGTTTTACCTGAACCAAAAGCGTTTGAAACAGATATTAATCATGCGCCAAAAAGAAAAGAAATTTTATCGAACGATGAAAAAAAACTAGCACTTAGAAACGCTTTGCGCTATTTTGACCCTAAAGATCATGCGGTTTTAGTTAATGAATTTTCTGAAGAATTAGAAAAATACGGTCGGATTTATATGTACCGTTTGCGTCCAGATTACAATATGTTTGCTCGTCCAATTTCTGAATATCCTGGTAAATGTGAACAAGCAAAAGCAATTATGTTGATGATCCAAAATAATTTAGATCCAGCGGTTGCACAACACCCTCACGAACTAATTACATACGGAGGTAACGGAGCAGTTTTTCAAAATTGGGCACAATACCGCCTCACCATGAAATATCTTTCAGAAATGACCGACGAACAAACACTAACCATGTATTCGGGTCATCCAATGGGATTATTTCCATCTCATAAAGAGGCTCCTAGAGTGGTGGTTACCAACGGAATGGTTATACCAAATTATTCAAAACCTGACGATTGGGAGAAAATGAATGCTTTGGGCGTTTCTCAATACGGACAAATGACCGCTGGCAGTTATATGTATATTGGCCCTCAAGGCATTGTTCATGGGACTACGATTACCGTTTTAAATGGATTTAGAAAAATTAATAAAAACCCTAAAGGAGGTTTATTTGTAACTTCTGGTTTGGGAGGAATGAGTGGGGCACAACCAAAAGCGGGAAATATTTCAGGTTGCGTTACGGTATGTGCCGAAGTAAATCCTAAAATTACCCACATTCGACATTCACAAGGTTGGATAAATGAGGTCATTGATAATATTGAAGATTTAGTACCTAGAGTCAAAAGAGCACTTGAGGACAAAGAAGTGGTGTCAATAGCCTATTTAGGAAATGTGGTTGACATTTGGGAGCGTTTTGATTTAGAAAACATCCATATCGATTTAGGGTCTGACCAAACATCCTTACATAATCCTTGGGCTGGTGGTTATTATCCTGTTGGAATTTCATTCGAGAATGCCAATGAAATGATGGCTAATACTCCGGAATTGTTCAAAGAAAAAGTTCAAGAGTCTTTAAGAAGACACGCCAATGCGATTAATAAACACAATTCAAAAGGAACGTATTTCTTCGATTATGGAAATGCTTTTTTACTAGAAGCTTCACGTGCTGGTGCTGATATTATGGCTAAAAACGGAATCGATTTTAAATATTCAAGCTATGTCCAAGATATTATGGGCCCAATGTGTTTTGATTATGGTTTTGGACCTTTTAGATGGGTTTGTGCCTCAGGAAAAAAGGAAGATTTAGAAAAAACAGATGCTATTGCATGTCACGTTTTAGAAGAAATGATGAAAAATTCACCTCCTGAAATCCAACAACAAATGGCCGATAATATTCAATGGATAAAAGGAGCTCAAGAGAATAAATTGGTGGTGGGATCACAAGCTAGAATTTTATATGCTGATGCTGAAGGTCGTGTTAAAATTGCCGATGCTTTTAACAACGCCATAAATAATGGAGAAATTGGAAATGTGATTTTGGGCCGCGATCACCATGATGTTTCTGGAACCGATTCACCTTATCGAGAAACATCAAATATTTATGATGGCTCCCGTTTTACTGCCGATATGGCCATTCAAAATGTAATTGGCGATAGCTTTCGTGGTGCTACTTGGGTTTCCATTCACAATGGCGGTGGTGTGGGCTGGGGAGAAGTAATCAATGGTGGTTTTGGTATGGTTCTTGACGGAAGTAAAGAAGCTTCAAAAAGATTGCAATCGATGCTTTTTTGGGATGTCAATAACGGAATTTCAAGAAGAAGCTGGGCCCGAAATGAAGGAGCAATTTTTGCCATAAAAAGGGCCATGGAGGCAGAACCTTTATTAAAAGTTACACTACCTAATAGTGTCGACGATTCCTTACTGAATTAATAGTAACAAATAAATCAAATAATCATGAAAGCAATTAAAATTATCCCGGTACTTATGTTTCTTTTTTTAAACTCTTGCAGCTCTGTAATGGTGAATTCAGATTATGATAACAGTGTTGACTTTAGTCGTTACAAAACATTTGGATTTCAAAAAAGTGGAATTGACAAAGTAGAAATTTCAGATTTAGACAAAAAAAGAATTCTCAGAGCTATTGATAGTGAGATGACAAAAAAAGGCTTTACAAAAAGTGAAACACCTGATTTATTAATAAACATTTTTACTAAAGAAAAAGAACAAGTAGATGTAAATCAGTACAATAACAATTGGGGTTACGGCTGGAGATGGGGTTGGGATCCATTTATGTGGGGTGGTCAAACAACAGTAATACGAACTACAGAAGGAACTCTTTTTATTGACATTATTGATGCAACAAAAAAAGAATTAATTTGGCAAGGTGAAGGAAATGGTTATTTGACAAAAAAAATGGAAGAGAAAGACGCTAGAATTAATGAATTTGTAACCAAAATTTTATCACAATATCCACCGGAGAAAAAGTAAAAAACAATACATCTACTTTTTAATTTAACCTACCTACTTTTGGTGGGTTTTTTTTGGAATAAGAGACAAATAGTTAAAATAATACAGTTAAAAATGAGAAATCGATACTATTTATTGGAAATTAACCTGAAAAAATAGTACTTTTACACTAACCTATTTGGTTTAATTATGAAAGCATCTTTTGAAAGTAATCCACTAATAGATGGACTTCCGGCGCATTTGAAACAATTTATCAAACCTCAAGATTATGCGGAATATACTCCCATAAATCAAGCTGTTTGGAGGTATGTAATGCGGAAAAACGTGAGTTATTTATCAAAAGTAGCCCACGAATCTTATTTAAATGGCTTAGAAAAAACAGGTCTTGAAATTGAAAATATCCCAAATATGTATGGGATGAATCGGATCTTGAAAGAAATTGGATGGGCAGCCGTTGCTGTTGATGGATTTATTCCTCCCAATGCTTTTATGGAATTTCAAGCGTATAACGTTTTGGTTATCGCTTCTGATATCCGACAACTAGAACACATAGAATATACACCCGCTCCAGATATTATTCATGAAGGTGCAGGGCATGCACCAATTATTGCAAATCCTGAATATGCTGAATATTTAAGACGCTTTGGCGAAATTGGATGTAAAGCAATTTCTTCTTCTTATGATTATGAAATGTATGAAGCAATTCGTTTACTTTCCATAGTAAAAGAAGCTGAGAACACTCCGCAATCGGTAATTGATGCTGCTGAAAAAGCAGTGAATGAGTTACAAAACCAATCGGTGGAAATGTCAGAAATGGCGCAAATTAGAAATTTACATTGGTGGACCGTTGAATACGGTTTAATTGGAACTGTTGAAAATCCTAAAATTTACGGCGCTGGCTTATTATCATCAATTGGTGAAAGCGCCTGGTGCATGACTGATAAAGTAGAGAAAATTCCTTATGATCTTTCTGCTGCATACCAGAGCTTTGACATTACAAAACCGCAACCCCAACTTTATGTAACTCCAGATTTTGCTCATCTAAGTTTTGTTTTAGAAGAATTCGCAAATAAAATGGCGTTGCGAACTGGAGGACTGTCTGGAATAAATAAATTGATCAATTCTAAGGCTCTAGGAACCATTGAATTGAGCACTGGCTTACAAATTTCAGGTGTTTTTACCAATGTTATTGAATATGATGGAAAACCAATATATGTTCAAACAACTGGAAAAACGGCTTTGGCTAATCGAGAAAAAGAACTGGTTGGTCATGGTGCCAATTATCATGCCGCTGGTTTTGGAAGTCCAATTGGAAAATTAAAAGGGATCAACCTAGCAATTGAAGACATGAGCCCAAAGGATTTAATGGCCTACGGAATTTATGAAGGCAAAACGGTTACTTTAGAATTTGAAGGCGACATTAAAGTTACTGGAAATATTATTACAGGATCAAGAAATTTACAAGGGGCAATTATTATAATTAGTTTTGAAAATTGCACTGTAACACATTTAAATACGGTTTTATTCCAGCCTGAATGGGGTGTTTTCGATATGGCTGTGGGTAAAAAAGTAGTTTCCGCATTTTCAGGACCAGCTGATTGCAACAGTTTTGATATGATTACGCATTTACCAAATAGCAAAACTATTAAAGCAGAAAAAACAATTGAAAGAGAAGAGCTCGAATCTTATTATAATGAAATCCGAAATCTTCGTGTAAATAAAATCCATTCGGAAAAAGCTTTTGAGATATTCAAAATTATTTCAATTAAATATCCAAATGATTGGTTGCTTAATTTAGAAATTGCAGAGATTTTACACCTGCAAAAAGTCGAAAGTTCATTAAATGAAGTGCTGGACTATTTAAATAATTTAAAAACTAAAAGACCTGAAATAAGTCATTTAATTGATAATGGATTGGAACTTTTTATCTAAAATTATTTTTGAAATTTCTTTAAAGCTGCTTTTGTATAAGCAGAAAGAACCAATTTTCCACTAATTGCCGCTCTCTCTTTTAGAAGTTCATTCCAGTTTTCAGTTCCTTTCCAAAGTACCTTTTTTAGTTCTATTAAGGCGCTAGGATTATAGTTGGCTAAATTTTGAGCCATCAATTGAACAGCAACCTCTAGCTCTTTATCATCACTATAAACTGCATTATAAAGCCCTTTAGAATGAGCCCAATCAGCGCTATAGAAGTTATTTGCGTCTAATGTTAATTGAGAAAAAGAGGACAACCCTATTTTTCTTTCAATTGCGGGCGCAACTACAAACGGTCCAATTCCAATAGTTAATTCACTTAACTTAATAGAAGCAAATTGGGTTGCCAAACAATAATCGGCTGCTGCAGCAATGCCAACTCCGCCTCCAACCGCTTTTCCATGAATGGAGCCAATAACTATTTTTGGGCATTTTCTCATTGCATTAATAACATTCGCAAAGCCTGAAAAAAACAACTTGCCCGTTTCTTCATTATCAATAGTGATTAGCTCTTGAAAACTTGCTCCAGCACAAAAAGTAGTACCTCCGTCACTCTTAAGAATCACCACTTTTACAGCATCATTTTTTCCTAAATCTTCAATGGTATGAACCAATTCCTTTAATAAATTGGAAGGAAGGGAATTGTGTTCAGGATGAAAAAAGGAAATAGTAGCAATTCCATTTTCAATTTTATTTTTAATGTAAGGTGTTCCCATTATGAATGCTTTAAAACAATAATTATTGTGATATCAAATGTAGAATATATTTCAAAGTAAAGTAAACTTTAACACAAAAATATTCACGTGATGAAGTACCTTTGCAAAATAAATAATAAGATCATGGGATTATTAGACTTTTTAGGATTTGGTAACAAATCAAATAGAATTCAAGAATTTAAAAATAAAGGCGCGGTTATAATTGATGTTAGAAGCCCAGGCGAATTTGCTGGTGGACACATAAAGGGCGCAAAAAATATTCCCTTGAACGAAATTGACACTAAAATTAATTATATTAAAAAACTTAATAAACCTGTAATTGTTTGTTGTGCAAGTGGAATGAGAAGTTCTCAAGCAACCTCGATTTTTAAACAAAATGGCGTCGATGCAATTAATGGTGGAGGCTGGCAAAGTCTAGAAAATAAATTATAATTAGAAATTCATAAAAGGGAATTTCGATTTTACATTATTAATTTTTGTGTCCAATTGTATTTGGAATTTTTTATAGCTTTCAGATGAAGTGTTGAAAGGTCGATGCGACAAATCACGTTGAATTGCTTCCACTTCATTCATTGAAATAATAACATCATCAGAAATTGAACTTTCCACAAAACGTTCCCAAATATAATCAATAGCAACTTGGCTAGGATGTAATAAATCTTCAGCATAAAATCGGTAATCCCGAAGTTCGTCTATCATTATCTCATAGGAAGGAAAATAAGTATTAGGAGATTTTTGAGAGGCAAAAACAGAACTTAAGGCAACAATTAAATTGGCTTTACTGTATTGATTTTCAACAAAACCATCTTTAAGATGGCGCACAGGTGAAATAGTGAAAATTAGATTACAATTAGGATTTACCTTTTCAATTAAATCGATTGTATTCTTAATTGATTTTTCGATATCCAAAACGGAAAGCAATTCTTTATTAAATTCAGATTGTGATACTTTATGACAATTAGCCACTATCTTATCGGTCTGTTTATTTCTATAAACCCAAGAAGTTCCATAGGTAATAATAAAATGTGAAGCCGCTCTAATTTGCTTATTTGTGACTGCCAATAATTTATTAATTCCCATTAATAATGCCTCTTTATCGGGATTACTTAAATCGGAATGTAGCTCAAAATTATGCCATCTTTCATTATTGAAAAACAAGTCTTTTTCTTCAAACAATTCAAGGTTTATAATTCTAGAAATGCTATTCTCAATAGCTAAAGGATGAAATAAAATCCCGAAAGGATTACATGAATTTTGGAACTTGTAATAATCGAATTTACTTGCCATATTTTCTGCAAAGCAAGATCCCATAGAGAATATCATACTTTGATAATCAATTGGAAATTTTGATTTTGAAATTGGAACTTTTGTTGTAAAATTCATAATTATAAGTCTAAAAATAGATTGCAATATTACGAATTTTGCGACTTTAATTTGTCAATTTTTTGGATAAATCAAGCATTTATTAAATTAATCTTAATAATTTAAAATAATAATTTTCGTTTCTAATTTTATCTATATTTGTATAACAATTAATTAAAAAATTATTAAAATGAAGTATTTATTATCTACAATTATGGCTATTGGTTTTGCTTTTACCGGAGTTCAAGCTCAAGAAGCAAACAAAGCTCCACAAGAAAAAACCCTTTCTAAAGAAGAAAAAGCAGCTGCAAAAGCTAAAAAAGAAGCCGATTTGATGGAAGCATTTAAGACAGCCGGTTTAACGGATGACGAACAACAAAAATACAGAGCAATTATGGAAGAAAGTTCTGCATTTGGAAAAACTTTAAAAGCAGATACGACACTTTCTGATGAAGAAAAAACTGCAAAATCAAAAGAATACGGAAAAGCTAAAGACGGCAGACTTAAAGAATTATTAGGAGCTGAGAAATATAAAGCTTTAAAAGAAGTTCAAAAAGCACAAAAAGAAGCTGCAAAAGCGAACTAATTGGCTATAGCTAATAAAAAACCCTTTCAATTGAAAGGGTTTTTTTATGAAATTAATTTTGATTTATTTTATAAAATCAATCGCTTTTTCAAGGGCTTCTGCAATTCCAGAGGTATTTTTACCACCTGCAGTTGCGAAAAAGGGTTGGCCTCCCCCTCCTCCTTGAATGTATTTGCCTAATTCTCTCACTATATTTCCAGCGTTTAGTGCTTTTTCAGCTACCAATTCTTTAGAAATATAACAACTAATTGTAGGTTTTCCTTCTTCGGCTGTTGCCAAAACTAAAAATATATTAGTTCCTAGCGTTCCTAATTCGTATGCTAAATCTTTAGCACCATTAGGATCTAAATCAACTTGTTTTGCAAGAAATTGAACTCCATTTACTGTTTTGATTTCTGTAGCAAATGTTGCTTTGAAAGTTTTAACTTTATCTTTCATTAAAGCCTCAATTTGCTTTGAAAGTCTTCCGTTTTCTTCTTGTAAAGAATGTACTGCTTTTAATATATCTTGAGGATTTTTTAGCGCTTCTTTAACATCGTTCAACGTATTTTCATAAGAAGCAAAATGAGCTTTCACTGCATCACTAGTAATTGCCTCTATACGGCGAATTCCTGCCGCAACTGCTCCTTCAGAAACAATTTTAAAATGCCATATTTCAGCGGTATTTTTTACGTGAATTCCACCGCATAATTCCATGCTTTCGCCAAATTTAATGGCACGGACTTCATCTCCATACTTTTCTCCAAAAAGCGCCATAGCTCCTTCTGAAACTGCTTGCGCAAATGGAATGCTTCTTCGCTCAATTAATGGCAATTGGTCTTGAATTCTTGCATTTACAAAATCTTCAACTTGTTGCAATTCTTCTTCGGTCATTTTAGAAAAATGGGAAAAGTCAAATCGCAAGTAGTTTGGGTTAACTAACGATCCTTTTTGCTCCACGTGAGTTCCTAAAATACTTCTCAATGCTTGGTGCATTAAGTGCGTTGCTGAGTGATTTCTGGAGGTTAAATCTCTCCCATTTCGATCTACTTTAGCCTCAAATTTGGCAGTAACATTTTCAGGTAACTCCTTTGAGAAATGTACTATCAAATTATTTTCTTTTTTTGTGTCAATAATTTGGAGGGTATCATTTGCAGACACTAAAACTCCTTTATCACCCACTTGCCCACCTCCTTCAGGATAAAATGGTGTGTTGTTTAAAACTATTTGATATAAAATACCGTCTTTCTTACTGTCTGTTTTTCTGTAACGAGTGATTTTAACTTCGTTTTCAATCTGGTCGTAACCTACAAAAGTTTCGTTATTCCCTTCTTCTAAAATTACCCAATCTTCTGTAGAAACTTCAGAAGCTGCGCGGGAACGTGTTTTTTGTTCAAGCATCGCTTTATCAAAACCTGCTTCGTCTAACTCATAACCTCTTTCTCTTAATATCAGTGCTGTTAAATCGATTGGAAATCCGAAGGTGTCATATAATTCAAATGCTTTTTGTCCAGAAACCAATTTGCCTTGAGTACTAGAAATTACATTTTCTAGCAATTGTAATCCTTGGTCCAGCGTTCTTAAAAAGGAGTTTTCCTCTTCTTTAATAACGTTCATTACTAAATTTTTCTGGGCTGTAATTTCAGGAAACGAGTCTCCCATTTGTGAGCTTAAGGTATCAACTAGTTGATAAATAAAAGTTTCTTTCGTATTTAAAAAAGTAAAACCATAACGAATTGCGCGACGCAAAATTCTTCGAATCACATAACCTGCACCCGTATTTGATGGCAATTGACCATCGGCTATTGCAAAGGCAACGGCCCGAACGTGATCGGCAATTACGCGGATTGCAATATTAATTTTTTCTTCATCGTTGTCTTTTGCTTTTACAGTGTATTTTCCCCCCGTAATTTTTTCAATATGATGGATAATTGGAGTAAAAACATCCGTGTCATAATTAGACTGTACGCCTTGTAAAACCATACACAAACGCTCGAATCCCATTCCGGTATCCACGTGTTGTGCTGGCAGTTTTTCAAGTGAACCGTCTGCTTTACGATTGAACTCCATGAAGACGTTATTCCAAATTTCCACCACATGTGGATGGTCATTATTCACTAACTCTTTTCCTGAAATTTTAGCTTTTTCCTCCGGTGATCTAATATCTACATGGATTTCTGAACAGGGACCACAAGGGCCTTGTTCCCCCATTTCCCAAAAATTATCTTTTTTATTTCCCAGTATAATTCGATCTTCAGAAATTAAGGTTTTCCAAATATCATATGCTTCTTGGTCGAAAGGTACATTCTCATCGGGATTTCCTTCAAATACAGAAACATATAGAATGTCCTTTGGTATTTTATAGACTTCTGTTAGTAATTCCCATGCCCAATTGATAGCCTCTTTTTTGAAATAATCACCAAAAGACCAGTTTCCTAGCATTTCAAACATAGTATGGTGGTAAGTGTCAATTCCCACTTCTTCCAAGTCGTTGTGTTTTCCTGAAACACGCAGACATTTTTGAGTATCAGCAATTTTGTTGCTCTTAGGAGTTCCATTTCCCAAAAAATATTCTTTGAATTGAGCCATTCCTGAGTTGTTGAACATCAGAGTGGGATCATCCTTTAGAACGATTGGTGCCGATGGAACTATTAAGTGACCTTTTCCTTCGAAAAAGTTTAGAAATTGCTTTCTTACGTCTTGTGATTTCATTTTAAATGTTTATTCGGTTATTTGGTTATTTGGTTATTTGGTTTTCGAATTAAAGAATTGCCAAATTATCAAATAATCTTTTTTGTCCGAGATTGCAGCGGAAAGCTTCGAGGTATTGAAAAGTATTTTTTATTAAGCTGGTAGAGCGACCAAAGGGAACTCCTGCTGGGTTTTATAAAAAAATTATTCAATCTGAGAACTTGCAGCGCAAAGCTGGAATAGGCACATAAAATAGTGTTAAAAAAAACGTTAGACTACTGAAACATTTACTAAATTTGTTTTTCCAACGCTTTGTAAATTTATAAAACCTATTTTTACAAAGTACAAAAATAGCATATTTTTAAAACATGGCGAAGGTAAAATATTATTACGATACTGAAAGCTTAGCATATAGAATTATTACTCCATTAAAAAGGAGAAGTTTTGCCTATATAATGCTTTTTTTATTGGCATCGGCGTTATTTGGCTTTTTGGTATTTGTGGTTTTATTAAATACGCCTTTTTTTGAAACTCCCAAAGACAAACTTCAAGCTCGAGAAATTGACAATTTAAAGATTCAATATGCTATATTAAATCGGAAAATAGATCAAGTTGATGAAGTACTGAATGCCCTTGAAGACCGTGATAATAATTTGTACCGTGCTTATTTTAACTCCTCGCCTATTTCTGAAGAAGACAGAAAGGCAGTTTTTGGATTGGAGAATAGATACAAAGATTTGGCAGGTTACAACAATTCAGATTTGATAATTAACACTACAAAAAGAGTAGATGTATTGTCGAAACAATTGGTAATTCAGTCAAAATCATTAGATGAAATTTTGAAATTGGCAAAAAGCAAAGAAAAATTATTGGCTGCAATTCCGGCAATTCAGCCCGTTCGTAACGAAAATTTGAAGCGAATGGCATCAGGATTTGGTTATCGAAGTGATCCCTTCACGAAAGCTAGAAAATTTCATGAGGGCATGGATTTTTCTGCTAAAATGGGAACTCCTATTTTTGCTTCTGGCGATGGAATTGTTTCTAGAGCCGACAATACCGCATCAGGATTTGGTAATCACATTGTGATTCGGCATGGTTTTGGTTATGAAACGTTGTACGCTCATTTAAGCAGGTATAAAGCGCATGTAGGACAATATGTAAAGCGCGGAGATATTATAGGATATGTGGGAAGTACTGGACGTTCGGAAGCACCTCACCTGCATTATGAAGTTCATAAAAATGGAGAAGTCGTAAATCCATTGAATTTTTATTATGGAAATATTTCAGCAGCAGAATATGTTGCTATTTCAAAAATTGCGAATCAAGAAAATCAATCTTTAGACTAATGCATATAGAATTAACAGAAGGAAAAAGGTATTACAGCATTGGCGAATTGGCCAAAGCATTTGATGTAAATGCATCACTAATACGATTTTGGGACAAAGAATTTGACATTCTAAAACCAAAGAAAAACGCAAAAGGCAATAGAATGTTTACCCCAGAAGATGTTACTAATTTGAAATTGATATTTCATTTGGTGAAAGAACGCGGATTCACATTGGAAGGAGCCAAAACTCATTTAAAAGAAGGCCAGAAGAAAACCCTTGATAAATATGAAATTATCAGTAAATTAGAAGGCATAAAAATGCAGCTGAACGCAATAAAATCAGAATTATAAAAACTAAATATTAAACTTAAAATTTAAAAAAAATGGAAATGCTTAAAAAATTTTTACCTTGGATTATTGTTGCTGTAGTTATCATTGGAATGTACAGCTGGGCATCCGGAATTTATAACAATGCTGTACGTTATGAGCAAGATATTAAAGAAAGCTGGGGTAACGTACAAACTTCTTACCAAAGAAGAAATGACTTAATAGGAAACTTAGTAAATACGGTTAAAGGTGCTGCAGATTTTGAAAAAAGCACTTTAACAGCAGTAATTGAAGCTAGAGCAAAAGCGACAGCAGTGACTATTGACCCTAAAAATATTACTCCGGAACAATTAACGGCTTTTAATTCAGCTCAAAGCGGTGTTAGTTCTTCTTTATCAAAATTATTAGTTTCGGTAGAACAATATCCAGTATTGAAAGCTAACGAGAATTTTTTGAAATTACAAGACGAATTAGCGAGTACGGAAAATCAAATTTTAACGGCTAGAACTCGTTTCAATGAATCGGTTAAACCTTACAATAATAATATCAATACTTTCCCAAGAAATATTTTAGCTGGAATGTACGGCTTGAAAGAAAAACCATATTTTGAAGCTGCTGTTGGTGCTGAAAAACCAGTTGAAGTAAAATTCTAAATCCCTCCAATCCCCGAAGGGGGAGTTTAAATCCGAGATAAAATGTCAAAAGAAGTTTTTTTAACCCCTGAAGAAGAACAAGAAATTGTTACTGCTATTACTATGGCAGAAAAAGAAACTTCTGGCGAGATTAGAGTACACATTGAAAACACCAGTTCAATTGCCGCTTATGATCGTGCTTTAATTGTTTTTGAAGAATTAAAAATGCACGAAACGGAGCTTAAAAACGGTGTTTTGATCTATTTGGCTGTTGCCGATAAAGCGTTTGCTATTTGTGGAGATAAAGGAATAAATGATTTAGTTCCAACTGATTTTTGGGATACAACTAAGGAAGCGATGTTATTTCATTTTAAAAATGGAAATTTCAAAGAAGGCTTAATTGAGGGTATTCAAAAAGCAGGTTCTCAATTGAAAAGCTACTTTCCTTGGCAAAAAGAGGATACCAATGAATTGTCTAACGAAATATCAAAAGGAGAATGAAATCAAATCTAAAAAATTCCTTTTTAATTTTGTTTGCCTCTTTGTTGTTTACACAAATAGGTTTTGCACAATTTGAAATACCAGAAATTCCGAAAGAGCAGACTTCCGTTTATGATTATGCCAATATTTTAAGTCCGGAAGAGAAAGTTCAACTAGAAGAAAAGTTGGTTCGTTATTCTGATTCTACCACTACCCAAATTGTAGTCATTACTATTGAGAGTTTAAAGGGAGAAGACGTGAGCCTACTGGCTACCAACTGGGGGCAAAAATGGGGAATTGGAGGAACTGCAAAAGACGATAATGGAGTGGTCATTCTATTGGCTAAAGCCGAAAAGAAAATAGCAATAAATCCTGGTTATGGAGTGGAAGACCGATTAACTGCAGGAATTGGTGGCGAAATTATCCGAAATATTATTGTGCCTGAATTCAAAGCGGGTAGTTTTTTTAACGGATTAGATAAAGGTACCACTGCAATTATTGACGTATTAAAAGGAAAATACAAAGGAAAACGAAAAGTAAATAAAAAAGAGGGTATTCCTGCAATAGTAATTATTCTTATTGTAGTATTTGTTTTGGCCTTACTATCGCGAAGAAAAAACAACGGAGGCAACTCAGGAAGCTCGGGTGGAGGTCCAAGTTTTATGGACATCTTAATCTTGAGTAGCTTGGGAGGCGGTGGCCGAGGATCTGGAGGATTTGGAGGTTCATCAGGAGACGGTGGCTTCGGCGGTGGCTTTGGTGGAGGCTTTGGTGGAGGAGGATTCTCTGGTGGAGGCTCAAGCGGAGGCTGGTAATTCCATAATATATGATATAAAAAAAGCCCCATAATTTGGGGCTTTTTTTATTTTATTTTTCTCTGATATAAATATCAATTGGAACTCCTGAAAAATCCCAATTTTCACGAATTTTATTTTCTAGAAAACGTTTGTACGCTTCTTTGACATATTGCGGTAAGTTGGCAAAAAACACAAACTGTGGCGTTGGTGTAGGTAATTGCATACAATATTTAATTTTCACATATTTCCCTTTTAATGCTGGTGGCGGATAGCCTTCAATAACTTTTAACATGTAGTCGTTGAATTTAGAAGTTGGAATTCGCTGCTTTCTATTTTCAAATACCTGAACGGTAGCTTCCAACGCTTTTAGTAAACGTTGTTTTGTTAATGCGGATACAAATAGTATAGGCACATCGACAAATGGCATTAATTCTTTTCTAATTTTCTCCTCGTAATCACGAGTTGACATGGTGTCTTTTTCGACCAAATCCCACTTGTTTACCAAGATTACAACTCCCTTTCTGTTTTTTTCTGCCAACCAAAATATACTTTGATCTTGGCCTTCAAATCCGCGTGTAGCGTCGATAATTAAGATACAAATATCCGCGTGTTCAATAGCACGAACCGAGCGCATAACCGAATAGAACTCTAGATCTTCTTTTACCTTTGCCTTACGACGAATTCCTGCGGTATCTACCAAATTAAATTCGAAACCGAAACGGTCAAATTTAGTATCGATAGCGTCACGGGTGGTTCCTGCAATATCGGTAACGATGTATCTGTCTTTACCAATTAAAGCATTTATAAAACTTGATTTTCCGGCATTTGGACGACCAACAACTGCAAAACGAGGTAATTCTAATTCTTCTTGTGTTGGCTCTGGTTTTATAGGAAACGCTTCAATTAAAGCGTCTAATAAATCACCTGTTCCGCTTCCAGAGATACTAGCAAAGGTGTAATAATCTCCTAATCCGAGGTTGTAAAATTCAACAGCGTCTTTTTCGCGCATGGCGTTATCGACTTTATTCACCGCTAACAGAACAGGTTTGGTTACTTTTCTTAATAATTTAGCAACGGTATCATCCATTGGAGTAATTCCCTCTTCTACATCAACAACGAAAATAATTACATCGGCTTCATCTATGGCTAATTCAACTTGTTTGCGGATTTCTCCTTCAAAAACATCATCAGAACCACGAACATATCCTCCGGTATCAATTACAGAAAATTCCTTTCCATTCCATTCGCTTTTCCCATAGTTTCTATCGCGAGTAACTCCCGAAACAGAATCTACGATCGCTTCTCGTCTTTGGATTAATCGATTGAAAAGTGTCGATTTTCCTACGTTTGGTCTTCCTACAATGGCAACAATATTATTCATTTCAATTATTTTTGAGTTTAGATTTTAGATTTTAGATTTTGGGAAACCAAAACCATTATACTCTTAAAATCAAACAATAAGGTGTTTTAATTTTTTGCAAAGGTACGTTATTATTTTGTTATGTAACTATAGGTATTGCGTGAAGGATAGCAGAGGAAATCCCACGCTTTTTAGTGTGGATTGTAACGAATAGCCTGACCCTTGTGGTCACGCCCAAAAACTATTGATTGTAACCGAAACGCTTTAGCATATTGGCATTACTTCTCCAGTTTTTATTGACTTTTACATACAATTCTATGTGAATTTGTTTACCAAAAAACTTTTCTAAATCGGCACGAGCATCCATACCCACTTTTTTCAATGCAGCTCCTTT
>CANHHG010000010.1 GCA_947460615.1 Bacteroidota bacterium | reverse complement strand
GGTAAATATAAAAATAGACTATGGTCTAAATGTTTATTAAAACCATAAATGCCAAGGGATTCTAGCTAAAATTAAAAGCAACCCTAACGTATAAAAAACAGCAAAAGATTTGAATTTTAATTCGCTTGTTGCGGCCTTTTTATGTTTAGACCAACCGATAGTAATTAGTACCAAGGCAATCACATTAATTAGTGGGTGTTCTAGCGACGTTAATCTTGCTTCTGCTACTTTCATACTGAAACCAGCTAAGCCAAGCGGAGAAACGAAATAAAGGAGTATTCCTACTAATAATTGAACATGTGATCCTATTAATCCGAACAAAGCAATTTTACGGTCTTTGGCAGTAAATTCTTTTTTCGAGGTGAAGCCAACAATTGCGTTAACAACGGCTACAACTAGTAATAACAAGGCTAAATAGGCCCAGCCTTTGTGAAAATGTCTTAAGATATCGTATAAATTCATGATGTAATTTAATTTTTACTTTAACAAATATAAAGAAAAAAGCATAAAAAAACGGCATTCTTTTCAGAATGCCGTTTTAGTAGTAGTATAAATTACTTCTTTCTGATTAGAAATTGTAAGTTAATGAGAAGTTCCAAGTTCTACCGAAACCGAAGAATACTTGATTTCCAGTAGCTACTCCGTTATACAATCTTCCAGCTGAAGCGTAAGTTGGACCTGTAGTACCACTTACGAAATCGTCAGCAAAAATGTTTGAATTAGATTCTGCAATGTATACCGTATCTAATAAGTTGTTTACATTCAATCTGAATCTTACTGATTCTGTAGTATTCGCTAAATCCCATTTGTAAGATACCCCTGCGTCAATTAAATCAAAGCTTGGTAATTGTAACGTTCCTTTGTTAGTTGCAAACTCAAGTGGAGATGGAACTGAAGCAGAAGTTCTTGATGGATTCAAATTAGCATATAATTTATCATTAAAATTATAGTTTACATCGAATGACATGTTTTTAGTCACATCAATTACTCCACCTAAAGCAGCGGTTACTTGAGCGGTATTACCCACTTTAACATTGTCTAAGTACAATGTTCTAGGTGTTCCTCCAGCAAATGAGTCTCCATTTTGATCAAAACGGTTACTGATTGTGTTCCCTTTGTAAAACCAGTTTCCATAAGAAAACATACCCGTTAATTTAAAATGAGAGAACAATTTATATCTTGTTTCTAACTCTAATCCTTGGTGAACCTCAGTAATCCCCAAGAAATCAAAATAACCTCCTTGATTCGCAACGTCTGTATCTGATGCTCTTTGATATCTATCTTTCCATTCTGTACTGTAAACGTTTACATTAACATTCCACTTCGCATTTCTATAACCGTAACCTGCTTCAAAACCTAAAATTTTCTCGTTAGTTAAGTTCGTATTAACCACGTTTCTATTGTTTGGGAAAACAGCCGTTAAAAAGGGTTGCTTAGAATAGTAACCTGCATTTACGAATGCATTGTGGTTGTCATTGAAGTTGTAATTTGCACCCGCTTTGAAATTTCCTCCCATTAGGCTCTTTTTACTAGATTCTTGTAGTGGATCGCTATTGGTGTAAACAAAGTAATCTTGTCTTTGAAAGCTTTGTTGAGAAACCGATGCTTGTACAAAAGCAGTTAAGTTGTCTTTTTCATATTCAGCTTGACCAAAAGCTCCTAACCAATTCACTAGCCCATTCCAGTTTCTTACAATTGGCGTCCCCTGAATTGCTTGAAAAAATGGATTTAATGAAGGCGTTGGAGAAGAAGTTTCGCTAGTGAAAACTCCTGCTGGATTATTAGCATCTCCTGTATCTTTAAATGTTGAACCACCTAAAAGATCATTTAAATACCTAACATGAATTCCTTTGTACGTTCTTAAATCCAAACCGAAGTCAAGAGAAAGATTGTTTATTTTTTTATCTAAATTGATAATTCCACCGTACCAGTCATGTGAGTTAATACCCGCAATTTTAGAAACTCCGTTCGTAGCTTCAGTTCCTGCAGTGTTCACATATTGACCTCCAACTAAAGCTCTTGTTGCAGGAGCGAAAGCTGTAAATGCAGCAGTTGTTGGAACTTGAACTGTTTGACCTGAGTTGTAAGCGTAAATTTTGTCAAAGTCAATAGTTCCAACTCCGTTTGGAGCCGTTCTCCATCTGTCGTCGTTGAAGTTTAGACCATTTGATCTTCCCCAAGCACCTGCTCCACCTCCACGACCCCAAGAACCGTATACGATAGTAGATAAATTGGTAGTTTCATTAATTTTATAATCCCAGTTGATAGAAGCTACTGGTTTGTTATAAAAATTCTGATTCATATTGTATTGACTTCCTTGAAAATATCCCCAATCTCTATTGTATTTAATAGCTGGAGTTCCTCCCCCTACAGTTAAATATTGAGCTAGAGTAATTGAAGAACTTCTTTGGTGGTGCCATTGTGCCGCCCCAGTGAAAGTAAATTCAAATTGGTGTTTGTCGCTTAATTTATATCCAAGACCTAAGAAATAGTTAGTCCCTTCAAAATTTGTTCCGTTAACATAACCGTCTCCTCTTGTTCTACTCAATAAGAAAGAAGCAGACAATCCGTTTTTCATAGTTCCTGTAGAATAAGAAAAAGTAGATTTAAGGTAGTTATCGTTACCTATTGAAGAAGCAATAGATCCACCTTCTTTCATGTCAGAAGATCTCGTTACTACGTTAATTGTTCCTCCTACAGAAGCAATCGCTAATTTAGAAGCTCCTAAACCTCTTTGAACTTGAATAGATGAAGCTACATCAGTAAGTCCAGTCCAGTTACTCCAATAAACGGCACCGTTTTCCATGTCGTTAACTGGCATACCGTTAATCATAACTGCAATGTTTTCTTGAGCAAAACCTCTAATGTTTACTCTAGAGTCTCCGTAACCTCCACCTGCTTTAGAAGCATAAACAGAAGGCATGTTTTTCAATAAGTCTGGGAATTCTTGATTTCCAGCTTTAGCTTGTATTTCTGCCGCTTTGATAGTAGAAACAGCCACAGGTGTTTTTCTTTCTTTAGCAACGTCAATAATGCTTCCTCTTACCACTACTTCTTCTAGTTGGTTCGATTTAACAGTGTCTTTCTTAACCGCTTGTGCGAATGACGCAGTAGCTACGAAAAACAGTCCAAAAAATAAATTAATTTTAAAATTTTTCATTTGTTGTTTGTTTAAATTTTTTGCAAATTTCAATATTAAATTTGTCCTATATGTTAATAAAATGTTAAATGATAATTATATGTTAAAATGTTCTTGTGAATGTTAATAAAAAACAAAAATCAATCCTGATATTCGAATAATTAACACTTTGCTTAAGTAATTATCAAATAATTGAATTTTTATGTTACTTAATCTGTTATTTTAAATAATAATTCAAAAGGAAATTAGTAGAACTATCGTGATTTTTAATCGTTTTAGAGTTCATTTCATCCAAAATGGAGTTGGCCAATTGCTTTCCTAGTTCCACTCCCCATTGATCGTAACTGAAAATATTCCAAATTACTCCTTGAACAAATATTTTGTGCTCGTACATAGCAATTAAAGAACCTAAAGATTCTGGAGTTAATTGGTCTATTAAAATAGTATTGGTTGGTTTGTTGCCTTCAAAAACTTTAAACGGAGTTAAATAATCCACTTTTTCTATGGAAACACCTTGCTTATTAAATTCGTCACGAACTTGTGCTTCCGTTTTTCCGTTTAGTAACGCTTCTGTTTGTGCAAAAAAATTGGACATCAACTTATCGTGATGGTCTTTATTCCCATACAATGAATTAATAAACCCGATAAAATCAGTTGGAATTAGTTTAGTTCCTTGATGAATTAATTGGAAAAACGCGTGTTGGGAATTGGTTCCTGGCTCTCCCCAAATGATCGTTCCTGTTTGGTAATTTACCGGTTTTCCGTCACGACCAATACTCTTTCCATTACTTTCCATGATTCCTTGTTGTAGGTACGGAGCTAGCTTTTGCAAATATTGAGTGTAGGGAATTAACGCTTCACTTTCGGCACCAAAGAAATTATTGTACCAAATGCTTAATAAAGCCAAAACTACCGGGATGTTTTTATCGAATGAAGTAGTTTTAAAATGCTCGTCCATTTTATTGGCTCCTTTCAATACTTTGTCAAAATTATCAAATCCAACGGCTAGGCTGATTGACAATCCAACGGCGCTCCATAATGAAAAACGGCCTCCAACCCAATCCCACATTGGGAAAACATTATCGACATTGATACCAAAATCCGTTACCTTTTTAATATTAGTGGAAACTGCAACAAAATGTTTGGCCACATCTTCTTGCTGGGCTGATTTCAAAAACCAAGAACGAATGGTCTCGGAATTGGTTAACGTTTCTTGCGTAGTAAATGTTTTAGAAACAATTACAAAAAGAGTGGTTTCCGGATTTATTTTTTTAATGATTTCGTTTACATGATCGCCATCAACATTGGATACAAAATGAACGTTTAAGTGATTTTTATAATATTGTAATCCTTCCACAATCATAGCTGGTCCTAGGTCGGAACCTCCAATTCCAATGTTTACCACATCGGTGAAAGCCTTGCCAGTATACCCTTTTCTAACGCCATTAACTACTTCATCGGTAAAGGCTTTTATTTTATTTTTAACCTCATAGATTTCAGGAATTACATTTTGCCCATCAACAATTACCTCTGAGTTTTCAGGCGCACGCAATGCCGTATGAAGTACAGCTCTGTTTTCTGTTTTATTAATAGTCTCTCCATCGAAATAAGCAGCAATTGCCTCTTTCAAATGCACTTCATTGGCTAAATTAACCAATAAATCCATGGTGTCTTGATTGATTCTGTTTTTAGAATAGTCTATCAAAAAATCGTTCCATTGGATATGAAATTTCGATGCTCTTGACGGATCCTCTTGAAACATTTTTTTCATGGAAACCGATTTCATGGTTTCAAAATGTTGTTGAATTGCTTTCCAAGCAGCGGTTGAAGTTGGATTTGTATTTGGTAAGGACATTATTAGAAGTCTTAGTTATATATAATTTTTAATTGCAAATTTACAAATAATGTTTGTAAAGTAATTGTGAAGAAATTTTATCTAGAAAAAGGGATTACTTTTTCTTGAATTCGATAGCGGCAACCCGGTCCAATTCTTTTTTTAAGGGAGTCATTTGTTCGATAAAACGAGGTAAGTTGTTTTTACTCATTGGCTCTGAGTTAGGTAATTTTAACCGTAAAGCGTCCACTTGCACACCGTTTTTCCAAAATCGATAACACACGTGAGGTCCAGTTGCGAGACCTGTACTTCCTACTTTCCCTATTATATCGCCTTGGTTTACCCTTTGGCCCCGGCGCGCGATAATTTTTGACATGTGTAAATATTGAGTCGAATAGGTACTGTTGTGTTTTACTTTAACAAAATTTCCGTTTCCGGCCGTGAAGCCTGTTTGTTCAACAATTCCTGAAGCAGTGGTCATAATCGGCGAGCCCTGTGGCGCTGCATAATCGGTTCCTTTATGAGCTTTCCAAATTTGCTGCACCGGATGAAATCTATTTTTAGAATACCGCGAAGTGATATTTACAAATTTCAGAGGGGCTTTTAAGAAAAAGTTCTTGAGCGTTTTGCCCTCTTCATCAAAATACTCCTGTTTACTAGAATTAATGTCTTGAGAAAAAGGAAAGGCATAAATTAATTTGCCTTTGTATTCAAAAAAGGAGCATTTTAAACTATCCACGCCATCATAAATCGTGTCATTTATATAGCGTTCAGTGAAAGTGACAGCGAATTTATCCCCTTTTTTTAATTTAAAAAAATCAATAGACCAAGCATAGACTTTAGATATTGATACGGCTAATGCCCCATCCACTCCCTTTTTAACTAATGTTTCTGATAATGATCCATCAAGTTTTCCGGCAATAGTTCTTCTTCGAATAGTAACCGGCTCTATATGTTTGAAGACTTTGATACCCTCTTTGAAGTCAATTACATAATAACTCAATCGGTCCGGTTGGTAGATAAAAGCACGGATTTTTTTTGATTTTCCTTTGGATCTAAGAATAGTATAAGGCTTATCTATTCTCATCTTTCGAACATCAAAAGTATCTTTTACTTTTTCTACGATGTCATACACTTTTAGATTTCCTAAATTTTGTTTTTCTAAAATACTTCCAAAGGTATCTCCGTCGTGAATGGTATCTTGAACTACATCAAAATGATTAAGCACGAATCCAAAAGCCACCACAATAGGATCTTTGGGTAATGCTTTCCTCTTTTCCGATTTATTACAGGAAAATAATGAAATGATCAATAATAGTAGGAGACCAATTTTTTTCAACTCGGATATATTATATTAATTTTCTGCGCCCCAATTTTGCAATTCTTCTTCGCTCCATAACTCAGGGAAAAATATTCTTCTTTGGTACTTTGGGTGCATGTATTTCTTCCAATCACTTCCTCCTGTTGCTTCACCATTCCCTTTGCCACTTGATTCGATGTATTTTCTGGCTGCATTTAAATGTCCCATTACCCACGTAATATTAACCGTGTGATCATAATGACGCATTGCTTTTACTAATTCAGGATTCTTTTGATCGGTTTCAGGCAATTGTTTGAATTTCTGCCATAAATTAATGGTATTGTATTCTTCCATATGACGAATAAATTGCGCCTTATATTTTCTTTCAAATTCTAAAATTAGGTACGACTTTTCTCCGGTTTCATGGTCTTTCCCGCCAGCTTGCCAATACAAATGTTCTAAGGCGTGTTCGTAGGAAGTATTCCTATCAATTGTAGCTCTAAATCGATAATCTATTAAGTTGATTAAATCCGTTGAGGCAAACTCAATTAAGCGATATTGGGCGCTTTGAAAACCACTTGCAGGTGTTAATGTGTTTCTGAATTTCATGTATTGATCTACTTCCATTCCATCTCCCATAATGTCAAAAGAAGTGGTAAGCATATCGAAATAACGACTTATTCTCATTAATCTCTCTGTGAAAAATGACGTTTCTAAATGATCGCTTTTTGAAATTTGCTCGATTTCCCACAATATCATTTTAAACAACAATTCATTTACTTGGTGGTACATGATAAACACCATTTCATCGGGTAGAGTCGTTCGTTGAACTTGCAAATTTAAAAGGGCGTCGGTTTGAATATAATCCCAATAGGTTATGGGTTTCGACCAAAGTAATCCTTCTAGGTGGGTTTCTGTTTTTTGGTTGATCTTTTGAAATTTATCTTCCAATTTATGAAGAATTTCGTCAGATATATTGTGGTTTTCCATTTTATTTTACTTTAATTGTGAAGGAATTTTTCAATCCTTTAAAGCCATCTAAATCTGCTTTAATAGAACCAACGGTTAAACTCGCTTGAATTCTAACCGGAATTTTATTGTCGTCATCTGAAATCCAAACGGTAAGTGCTTCTTGTTCTTTAAATACTCTCCCAGATTGAACCAAAGGGCGAAAAATCATAGTTGGAATGACTCCAAATTTGGTCTTGAGATCTTCTCGGCCTATAAATTTAAGTTTAAATTTTGTAGTTTCCTCATCAAAGAACATATCAATGGAAACTGATTCCCCTACTTTTAATTTATTTATGGTAGGATAATTTCTCAAATAATAAAAAGTCGATACTATATCTTGGGTATTGTTTGGGATTACAAATGTTTTTTCTGTTTTATTTTCATAATCCTTAACTAAAACCCGATCTGAGGCTTGATTAAAAAATCCTTCTTGGTTTTTAGTATAACCACCTTCATCGATTTTTCTAACGTATTTATAGGGATTTCCTGTCACTTTATCAAAATAGCTTTCATATAGATCGTCTACTTTAAAAAAGAATCTTGACATTCCTGTAGAATATCCTTTTCCAATTACATGATACACTTTTTTGTTATTTATTACTCCATCTTGAACTTCTAGAGTAGCATATCCTGCATTAATTAATCCATAGTGAACTCTGAATTTAAACCATTCACCGGTTTGAAATGCGTCTTCACGTTGCGAATCAAAACTGATTAAGAGGGGAAATAGTAGGAAGATGGCTAATTTTTTCATAGTAAAGGATATAATTTTTAATTGCCTGTACAATATTTGTTCCAAATGTAATAAAAACAAAAAAACTCAATCAAAAAATGACTGAGTTTTTATGCTATTAACCAACCAAAAAATTATAAATTATGAAAATTTATACAAAAACAAGGAAACCACTCCTTATTTCTGAGTACAAAGATATTCAAAATGTTGAATTATAATTAGCAAAAAATGAACTTTAACATTTATTTTGCAAAGATAATTCTCTTTGGGTCGATTTCTTTATGAAAAATTTAAGAAAATCAATATTTTTTATAATGTTCCTCTTAATGATTGTTCCCGCTCGATTGATTCAAAAAGCGCTTTGAAATTTCCAGCTCCAAAACCCTTGGCACCCATTCTTTGAATGATTTCGAAAAATAAAGTTGGTCTATCTTGAACTGGTTTGGTAAAAATTTGTAATAAATACCCATCTTCATCGGCATCAACCATAATGGCTAATTTTTCAATTGCGTTTAAGTCCTCTTTCATCATGTTCATGTGAACTCCTAATCTCTCGGGGATTGCTTGGTAATAGGCCGATGGTGGTGCTGATAAAAATTCAACTCCGCGCGCTTTCAATTGAGATACCGTTTTGATAATATCATCAGTAGCAATTGCAATGTGCTGTACCCCTGGACCGCCATAAAAATCAAGATATTCTTCTATTTGGGAACGTTTTTTCCCTTCTGCAGGCTCATTGATCGGAAATTTAATGCGTCCGTTTCCGTTAGACATTACTTTACTCATTAAAGCCGAATATTCGGTGTGAATTTGTTTGTCATCAAACGACAAGAAATTTACAAATCCCATAACGTCTTCATAGAATTTTACCCAAGTATTCATTTCGTTCCATCCCACATTTCCCACCATGTGATCGATGTATTTTAACCCTACTGCTTCTGGGTTGTAATCCGATTTCCATTCTTTATAGCCTGGCAAGAAAATTCCATTGTAGTTTTTTCTTTCTACAAATAGGTGTACGGTTTCTCCATAGGTATAGATTCCAGAACGTACTACTTCTCCAAATTCATCTTTTTCAACTGTTGGTTCCATGAAGGAAACAGCCCCTCTTTTCATGGTTTCTTGATAAGCGCTAGTCGCGTCTTCAACCCAAAGAGCAACTATTTTTACTCCGTCTCCATGTTTATTTAAATGGTCATTTATTGGAGAATCTTGGGTTAATGGGGTGGTTAAAACCAATCTGATTTTGTCTTGTTTAAGGACATAAGAAGTTCTGTCTCGAACTCCTGTTTCTAATCCTGCATAGGCCAAGGATTGGTATCCAAAAGCAGTTTTATAGTAATGTGCCGATTGTTTTGCATTTCCTACATAGAGCTCTACATAGTCTGTTCCTAGTAATGGCAGGAAATCTTGTGCTCCTTCAAATATTTTTTCTAATCCGTATTCTACAGATTTTACATCTTTTGTTGACATTTTATATCCCACCTAACCTCCCCAAAGGGAAGGAACTCTTCTGGGTATCTGAGTTTTGTTTATAATTTATTAAATCCGTTTGTTATATGTTTTATGTCGGAAACCCTAGCCCTGATAGCAGTGGAAATCCCCTATTTTGTGAGGTACGAATTATAATAGGGATTGCAACGAATAGCAGGAAAAAGCTCCTAATTATTCTATCCAAGATTTATAGTAAGCGCCATCATCAATTCCCATTGCCGCTTCAGTTACCATTAATGGTCGGAAAGTATCCACCATAACGGCTAATTCTTCGGTCACCGTTTGGCCAATACTTCTTTCCATTGCTCCGGGTGCTGGTCCGTGAGGAATTCCTTTTGGGTGTAATGTAATATGCCCCTGCTCGATATTATTTCGGCTCATAAAATCACCATCTACATAATAAATAACCTCATCACTGTCAATATTACTATGATTGTAAGGTGCTGGAATAGATTTTGGATGATAATCGTACAATCTAGGAACGAAAGAACACACTACAAAAGTGGCGGTTTCAAATGTTTGATGTACAGGTGGCGGTTGGTGCACTCTTCCTGTAATAGGTTCAAAATTATGGATGCTAAATCCGTAAGGGAAATTATATCCATCCCAGCCTATCACATCAAAAGGATGAGTAGCATACACTATTTCGTGAATTATTCCTTCTTTTTTAATTTTGATTAGGAAATCTCCTTTTTCGTCATAGGTCTCCAATTCGTTCGGCAAAATTAAATCACGTTCGCAAAATGGGGAGTGTTCAAGGTGTTGCCCTGATTCATTTTTATATCTTTTTGGAGTGTAGAAAGGGGTGAAAGATTCTACATAAAATAATCGGTTTTCTGAAGTCTCGAAATCTATTTGATAAATAACCCCTCTTGGAATAATTAAATAATCACCATATTCAAATGGGATATTTCCTAACATGGTTCTTAATTTTCCTTTTCCTTTATGGATGAAAATCATTTCATCGGCATCGGCATTTTTATAGAAATAGTTACGAAGAGAAATTCTAGGGGCAGCCAATCCTATGGTGCAATCTTTGTTTACTAACATTGGCTTTCTACTCTCTAAAAAATCGTCTTCAGGTTTTACTTCGAAGCCTTTTAGTAATAACGCTTTAATGTTTTTACCAATTGCAATTTTTGGTTCAACTGAATACGATTTTAGAATTTCTTTTACCTGTGTTGGTCTGTGAACATGATAGGAAAGTGACGAATGTCCATGAAATCCTTCTGTTCCAAATAATTGTTCGTAATAAAATCCTCCTTTAGGATTTTCAAATTGGGTATGTCTTTTTTGGGGAAACTCGCCGAGTTTATGATATATTGGCATCTTTTTATTGTTTAAAGTTTAAGAATAAAGTTAGTTAACTTCAATTATTTATTTAATCAAAAAGATATAAAATCATTCTGGATTTCTCTTGATGAGAAATTTCAAATAATCTAATAATCCAATCCAGGTTGATTTCATGTAACAAATATCGTAAAAAATTAATTTTAAGCCCTAATTATTGCGAAATATTTATAAAAAAGAAAAGGCACAAAAGAAATATGTCTTTAGTGCCTTTTTTTATAATTTATGGTTCCTGATTATTTATCTGGATGGTTCAATTTACTATTTTTTTTGCTGTAAAGGAAATAGAAAACCAGTCCTAAAAGTAACCAAACTCCAAGTCTTAGCCAGTTCGTCCAGCCTAAACCATATATCATTGCCATACAAACAATAATTCCAAGAATTGGAACTAATGGCACGAAAGGCGTTTTGAATTCGCGTTTTAAATCTGGTTCGGTTTTTCTTAATACAATTACAGAAATACATACTAAGATAAAGGCAAATAATGTTCCAATACTTGTCATGTCTCCAACAATATCGCCTGGAATAAATGCTGCAAATAAACCTACAATTACTAAAATTACTAGATTCGCTTTATAAGGAGTTTTGTATTTAGAATGTAAATCCCCGAAGAAACTTGGCAATAATCCATCTTTCCCCATTGAATAAAAAACTCTAGACTGCCCTAATAACATTACTAAAATTACAGATGAGAATCCTGCTAATATTGCTACAGTCACAAATTGGGCAAGCCATTCGTAGCCAATCATATATTTATTAATAGCAAAAGCCACTGAAGCTTCTTTTCCGCCCGTTCTAAAATCTTCCACTGTTGCAACTCCTGTTAATACGTGTGCAAAAAGTATATATAAAACAGTACAAACCGCCAAAGACCCTAAGATCCCTATTGGCATATCGCGTTTTGGATTTTTTGTTTCTTGAGCTGCAGTGCTTACAGCGTCAAAACCAATGAAAGCAAAAAACACGGTTCCAGCCGCACCTAGAACTCCCATTATTCCTCCAAAATGATGCCCAATTCCTTGGTCGTCAGTATAAGTTGAATCCGCAGGAATGTAGGGTGTATGATTTGCAGGATTTATAAAATTCCATCCGAAACCAATTATTAAAATTACGATAGCCACTTTTGTTATTACTATTAATCCATTTACAAAAGCCGATTCTTGCGTACCTTTTATTAATAATAAACTAATAATTGCCACAATAAAAAATGCTGGTAAATTAATAATCCCATTTGAGACCACTCCAGTAACGGGGTCCGTGAAATGTTGAAACGGGGAGTGGGAAAGGGAGTATGGAATGGGGCTGGTATGGAGTACATTGACCAGTAAATTATTCAGATATTCACTCCATGCAATTCCAACTGTAGCAGCACCAACGGCATATTCAAGAATTAAATCCCAACCAATTATCCAGGCCAATAGCTCTCCCATGGTAGCATAAGTATATGTATAGGCGCTTCCTGAAATTGGAATAGAAGAAGATAATTCCGCATAACAAAGTCCTGCTAATGCACAGCCAATAGCAGCTACAATAAATCCTAAAGTTACTGATGGACCCGCATTTTGAGCTGCTGCTGTTGCAGTTCTCACAAATAATCCAGCACCAATTATTGCCCCTATTCCTAGTGCTACTAGGGACCAAGCTGTTAATGTTCTTTTTAATCCTTTCTCAGATTCAGTTGCTTCACTTAATAATAGCTCAAGTGATTTTTTCTTCCAGATTGACATGTTTAACTATTTAATATTTATGTTTTCAAATATATAGAATTTTCTACAACATTATACATTTTAAAAATATGAAGTGATTTTAACTTTATTCAATTGCTTTTGAAATTAATTAGAATGAAAATCCAATTGAAATTAAAGTATATCCCTTATTTAATTCTGGAGACCAAGTGTATTTTATTTCAGCGGGGCCAATAATGGTTTCAAGCCCATAACCTAAGGCATATCCTGAATATTGTGGTTTTGAAATCCAATTGGTGGTTTCAAACAATTCATTCTTTACCTGAGCAAAATTTCCAGAAAAGTTAATGTGGTTTTTTTTGTAAAATTCATAATCGAATAGGAATGCTGTTCTAAAAAAACTATTCCCTAAAATGCTTAAAAAATCATACCCATAAAAAGATTTAATATTATTTATTGGGTTAAATCCAAATCCGCCAAGAGCAAAATCTAATAAAGGGCCACTCCCTTTCCCAAATTTTAATCCTGCGTCTACTTGAAATTCAATGGTTGTTTTTTTGAAAAATGATTTCACAATACTAAATTCACTTTTAGCAATTGAAAACGGTTCAAATTGATTTTTAAAATTAGAAGAGCTTAAATAAGTATTAATATTTGTTGAAAAAGACCAGCCTTTTTTTGGAAAATACTTGTTGTCAAAGGAGTCGTACTTTAAGGATTCGAAGACACTCCAATAATTATTATTTTGAATAATAGGAGTTGGATTTGAAATGGTTTCCGAATTGATCTTAAGGTTTTTATTTTCCACCCCTATTCCTAAAAGAAATTTTTGAAAAGAAACGGTTTGTATATAGGCTTGGTTGGTAAAATCTAAATATTCAATATTAAGTATATTTATCCCTGATTGTGGTGTGGTGAAATTGGATAGAAAATTGGTTGAAACATTCTTTGTAAAAGCAGTATATTTTGATTTTACTCCAAAACTCCAGTGAAATCCATTGTCAATATAATATTCGAAATTATATCTGAAATTATCTCCCAAACCGACATCTATAAATGCTACATCATTTTTTGAAAGTAATTTTTTTTGAGTCAAATTAACCAACAATGCACTTTTAAACAATCCGTCATAATGCATTCCAAATTTTAATAAAGTAGTTTGCTGACTTTCTTCTAAATTGAGGTTTAAATCATTGTAATTTTCGAATTTATCAATGGTATAAGTTATTGATTTAAAGTTTTGAGTGGCACTTAAATTATCCGTTCCAACTCTAAGATCGTTATACACTATTTTACTATTTGCTTTAAAACCTAATTTTCCAATAACATAGGATCGGGTGTAATTTGGTAAAAAATTAATATTGATGTGTCTAATTTCAAGTGTGTCGCTGCTAAATTTAAGTTTTTCTTTAGTATAATTGACTGAAGGATTTGCTAATTTCTTAATTATGTCAAGTTGACTATTAGCAGCATCTTCCCCTCTTTTTATTATATCTTCAATGGCGTCAAAAGAGATAATTCCATATTGATTTACTTCCGGTTTTATGTAAACATCTGTCCCCGCCTTATTTGCTTTCATTTTTTCAATCATTTGAAGATTGTTAATTTGAACCAAGATTTTAGTTGCGTCATTTAAGCTACTTCGGTCTTTAATATCGTCTTGAACATCAACGCCAATAATAATATCTGCTCCTAATTTTCTAATTTCATCAACAGGAAAATTATTTGAAACCCCGCCGTCAACTAATAGCTTCCCATCCAATTCAACTGGTGCAAAAATGGAAGGAAATGCAGAACTCGCTATCAATGCCTTTGCCAAGTATCCTTTGTTTAAAACTACTTGTTGCCCAGTTTCGATATCTGTTGCCATGCATAAAAAAGGAATGGGTAACTTATTAAAGTCGTCAATTTCCCTGACATGCTTGGTCAGTCTGTTAATTAAGTTATAATTGAACATCCCTTTTGATAACGACAATGGAATTCCAACTTTAAAGTTTTTGACTGGTAATGAAAAAGCATACAATTCATCATTCCTTTTTTCGTAAAAATTCTTTGAAGACCGAGGTATGTAGTCCGTAATCAAATTATTGAAATCGGTATCTCTAAAAATAGAATCTAATTGCGCAGCATTATAACCCGATGCATAAAGAGCTCCAATAACAGACCCTACACTTGTTCCGCCAATGTAATCAATTTTAACCCCTGCTTTTTCAAGTACTTTTATTACCCCAATATGTGCGAACCCTTTTGCTCCGCCACCACTTAGTACCAATCCAACTTTTGGCCTAGACTTGATGGTCTCTTGGGAAAAGGTGTTTTGAGTTAAAATAAAAATTAAGATAAAAAGGGCGATATTATTTTTCATTTTTTGGCTTTAATTGGTTTTGTAAAAGTCGGTGATTTTTTTTGCTTTTGAAACACCTACGACGTCAGTAATTTCTTTTTCCGTTGCCAATTTCATTCTTTTAACACTTTTAAAGTGCTGAATTAAAGTCAGCATGGTTTTTTCACCAATCCCTGGGATGGTTTCAATGGAGGAATTAAGGGCTGCTTTACTTCTTTTATCACGGTGAAAAGTAATTCCAAATCGATGGGCCTCATTTCTCAATTGTTGGATTATCTTCAAAGTTTCCGATTTTTTATCCAAATACAATGGAACCGAATCGCCAGGATAATAAAGTTCTTCTAATCGTTTAGCAATTCCAATGATCGCGATTTTGCCTCTCAAACCTAATTCGTCAATACTTTTCAATGCCGATGACAATTGCCCTTTCCCTCCATCAATTATTATTAACTGGGGAAGTGGATGGTTTTCTTCCAACATTCGTTTGTATCTTCGGTAAACCACTTCTTCCATTGAAGCAAAATCATCAGGTCCAACTACTGTTTTAATATTAAAATGGCGGTAGTCTTTTTTACTTGGTTTTCCTTCTTTAAAAACTACACAAGCAGAAACTGGATTGGTTCCTTGAATATTTGAATTATCAAAACACTCAATATGACGAGGTTCTTCAGAAAGTCTTAAGTCTTTTTGCATCTGCGCCATAATTCTATTGGAATGCCTCTCTGGATCTACTATCTGAAGTTGTTTTAATTGATCCATTCTATAAAATTTAGCATTTCTAATTGATAAATCTAAAATTTGCTTTTTATCCCCGAGTTGAGGAACCGTAATTTTTATTTTTTCGCCCAAATTAATTGGAAAAGGAACTATTATCTCTTTTGAAAGTAGGTGAAATCTATCTCTAAGTTCAATAATGGCAAGCTCTAATAACTCTTCATCTGTTTCGTCTAATTTCTTTTTTATTTCAAGAGTATGGGAACGGATTATGGAGCCATGAGAAATTTGTAAAAAATTTACGTAAGCGGCGCTTTCATCAGAAACAATTGAAAACACATCAATGTTGGTGATTTTTGGATTTATTATCGTAGAGCGAGATTGATAATTCTCTAGAACTTCTAATTTTTCTTTGATTTTTTGAGCTTCCTCAAATTGCATTTTGGAAGCATAGTCATTCATTAATTTTTTAAACTCCCTTTGGCTTTCTTTAAAATTCCCTTTTAGAATTTCTCGGATAGCATCCACTTGCTTTTGATAATTTTCTGACGTTTCATGAGATTCGCATGGCCCTTTGCAATTGCCAATATGGTATTCTAAACAAACTTTAAATTTATTGCTTTCAATATTTTTTGGACTCAAATCAAAATTACAAGTACGAAGCGGATAAAGTTCTTTAATCAAGTCTAAAATAGTATTTACTGTTTTAAAGCAAGTATAGGGTCCAAAATATTCCGATCCATCTTTTACCATTCTTCTTGTGGGAAATATTCTAGGGAAAGCTTCTTTTTTTATGCATATCCAAGGGTACGTTTTGTCGTCTCTCAACAATACATTATAACGGGGCTGCAGCGTTTTTATTAAATTGTTTTCCAATAATAGAGCATCTGTTTCGGTAGGAACAACAATGTGCTTTATGGTAATAATTTTTTTTACAAGTACATTTGTTTTAGCGGTATCGTGAACTTTGTTAAAGTAAGAGGCGACTCTTTTTTTAAGATTTTTAGCTTTTCCTACGTACAAAATTTTATCCTCTTTATCATAATATTGATACACCCCAGGTCCGTCGGGTAAAGTTTGTATCTGAAGCTGTAAAGAAGGATTTTGCATCTATATATTATTTCAATCCAGATAAAAATCAATTAGGAATTTTATTGGCTTTCAAATTTACAAAATCTACCTTTTAAAAGCGAAAAACAAACCATAACTTCTATTTTATAAGTCATAATTTTCTACTTTTAACGTTTTAAGTAAATTATGAGTAGTTTAGAACATAAAAGCATCACTATTTTTAAGGAAACTGTTTTGCCAGGTGAAAGCAAAACGATCAATATGGAAATTGCAACTCTGCATACCATGACCAAATTAAAAATTCCAATAATTGTAGAAAGATCAAAATACAGCGGCCCTACAATTCTACTCTCTGCTGGATTGCATGGTGATGAAATTAACGGAGTTGAAATTGTACGCCAAATAATTACCAAAAATATTAACAAGCCAAAAACAGGAACTATCATTTGCATTCCTGTGATTAATGTATTTGGTTTCGTCAATCAAGCACGAGAATTCCCCGATAAAAGAGATTTAAATAGGGTTTTTCCTGGAAGTAAAAAAGGTTCATTAGCAAGCAGATTTGCCTTTTATCTTTTAAAAGAAATTATGCCACACATAGATTATGCTATTGATTTCCATGCTGGAGGCGCTAGCAGATTCAACGCCCCACAGATTAGAATTGTCCCAAAAAATTCCGAATTAAAAAAATTAGCAGATGTTTTTCAAGCCCCATTCGGATTATATTCAAAAAATATTGCTGGTTCCTTTAGAAATTCTTGCGATAAATTAGGAGTGAAAATGCTATTATTTGAAGGAGGAAAATCAGTAAATATTAATGAAGAAGTGACTCAAGAAGGAATAGAAGGTACTAAGAGGGTACTGGACCATCTTGGAATGCTGAACCCAAAAAAAGAAGTTACTTATCCTGAAAAACCAACTATTTATATCACAAAATCGAACTGGATTCGGGCAAAATATTCTGGAATGTTTCATGGATATACTTCAATAGGGAATTATGTGGTTAAAGGACAATTGTTAGCTACTATTTCAGATCCCTATGGGAAAATAGAGTTTACAGTAAAAGCGCCAAATTCTGGATATATTATCAATGTAAATGATGCGCCAATAGTGTATCAAGGTGATGCCATTTATCATATTTCAACTCAAATAAGCGATGTTTAAGAAAGAAATTCGAATAAAATATAAAGAATTTCGGAAGTCATTATCTGAAAATCAATTGGAAGAATTGAGTTTGGAAATCGCCAATAAGGTTTTGTTGCTTTCGATTTGGAGTAAAACCTATTTTCATGTTTTTCTACCCATTGAAGAACAGAAAGAAGTAAATACTGAATATCTTTTACATTTATTATCTGGAAAAGACAAAGAAATTTGTGTTTCAAAAAGTGATTTCGAATCCCTAAAAATGACCCATTTTTTATTGACTGATAACACTAAAATGAAAAAAAACGACTACCATATTCCCGAACCGGTAGATGGAATTGAAGTGCCTTCAAATAAAATAGAAGTGGTTTTTATTCCTTTATTAGCCTATGATCAAAAGGGAAATCGTGTAGGCTATGGTAAAGGCTTTTATGATAAATTTTTAGCGGAATGCAATCCAAATACTATTAAAATTGGGCTGTCCTTTTTTGAACCTGAAGAATTAATTTCAGATGTAAATTCGTCAGATATCCAACTCAATTATTGTGTTACTCCAAACAAAATATATGAATTCTAGAATTTACTATAAATCTTGAGTTTTAGCGAATGCTTTTTTGTTGAATACAATTAATATTCCAACTCCTGTCGAAATGGCCATATCGGCAACATTGAAAATAGCATTGAAAAAGGTGAAAAATTTACCTCCAAAAAATGGCAGCCAGCTTGGTAAATTTCCTTCCCAAATTGGGAAATAAAATAAGTCAACCACCTTTCCGTAAAACAATTCCCCGTAAGGTTTATCTGAAAATAAGGTGGCTACAGTGTGGTAACTGTCGTCAAAAAAAACACCATAGAAAACAGAATCGATAATATTCCCAAAGGCTCCTGCAAAAATAAGTGCTATGGCAACAATTAAAAAATTAGAACTCTGTTTTTTTACAGCGTCCCAAAGCCAATAAGCAATTCCGGTAACTGCAACTAGTCTAAAAAGGGTTAGAATTATTTTTCCGTAAGATCCAGGAATTTGAGTTCCCCAAGCCATTCCTTCATTTTCAATAAAAAGAATTTTAAACCAATTAAAAACCACTACTTCCTCGCCTAATACAAAGTGAGTTTTGATGTAAATTTTTGAAATTTGATCTATTAATAATATAATAAAAATAAGTAAATACGCTTTTTTTAATGACATTTTGTAAATTTTGATTGCACAAAAATAATACTATTTTTAATACAAAACGCTCCTAAAAAGGAGCGTTTAAATTATTATGAAAATAATGTTATCGCTGTAAATTCTTAGCTTCAATACTCATTGTTGCGTGAGGAACTACTAATAATCGCTCTTTGCTAATTAATTTACCGGTTACTTTACAGAAACCGTAGGTTTTGTTTTCTACACGGAAAAGGGCATTCTTCAAATCTCTAATAAACTTCTCTTGACGAATTGCCAATTGTGAGTTGGCTTCTTTTGACATGGTTTCGCTTCCTTCTTCAAATGCTTTGAAAGTGGGAGACGTATCGTCTGTACCGTTATTTAAGTCGTTCATGTAAGCACTTTTGATCAATTCTAAATCGGCTTGTGCTTTATTTATTTTATTTATTATCAGTTCTTTGAACTCTGCCAAGTCAGCATCTGAGTATCTTAAGGTGTCTACAGCCATTCTATTCTTATTTATTAATTGCTATTCTTGTTGTTATTTCATCAAATTCAATTGCAACACCACCTTCTATTTGGTCTACAAAAACCAATGAATCGGTTAATGTTTCAGATTTTATATAGGCTTCATTGTTAAGAACTGCCGTTTCCAAATTTCCATTTCTTTGAATTTGGACTTTGATTTTATCGGTAACTTCAAATCCAGAGTCCTTTCTAATGTTCTGAATTCTATTTACTAATTCTCGTGCAATTCCCTCCTGGTGCAATTCCTCTGAAATTGAAATATCTAATGCCACTGTGATTCCATTTGAATTGGCTACCAGCCAACCTTCTATGTCTTGGGACGATATTTCAACTTCTTGTAATGTTAAAATTATACTTTTTTCTTGAATTATAATACTAATTTCTCCTTCTCTTTCAAATTTATTAATTTGATCTGAAGAAAATCCTTGTATCTCCTTGGCAATCAAGCCCATATCTTTTCCAAATCTCGGTCCCAATGTCTTAAAATTAGGCTTAATTTGTTTGACTAATATCCCTGAAGCATCGTCTAAAAGTACTATCTCTTTCACGTTTACCTCTGCTTTTATTAAGTCGGAAACTGCTTCAATTTCAGCACGTTGACTCTCTTCAAGTATTGGTATCATTATCTTTTGTAAAGGTTGACGCACTTTTATCATTTCCTTTTTTCTAAGAGATAATACTAATGAAGAGATAGTTTGCGCTTTCTCCATTTTACTCTCTAACGATTTATCAACATACTTTTCAACGCATTGAGGAAAATCAGCCAAATGTACACTTTCAAAATTTTCTGATTGTGTTGCTAATGTTAAATCTCTGTATAATTTATCCATAAAAAATGGAGCAATTGGAGCGCCTAATTTGCTTATCGCTAATAAACATTCGTACAAAGTTTGGTAGGCAGCTATTTTATCTTGTCCGTATTCCCCTTTCCAAAAACGTCTTCTACACAAGCGAACGTACCAGTTACTAAGGTTTTCCTGAACAAAATCAGAGATTGCTCTGGCTGCTCTTGTAGGCTCATAATCGGCATAAGCGGAATCAACAGTTTTAATCAATGTATTCAATTCTGAAATAATCCATTGGTCTATTTCAGGTCGGTCATTAACTGGAATGGTTTTTTCCGAATACTTGAAATTATCAATATTGGCATACAAACTAAAAAAAGAATAGGTGTTGTACAAAGTGCCGAAAAACTTACGGCGTACTTCTGCAATTCCTTCTAAATCAAATTTTAAATTATCCCAAGGATTGGCATTTGAAATCATATACCATCGCGTCGAGTCAGGACCATACTCTAGTAAAGTGTCAAATGGATCAGCGGCATTTCCTAAACGTTTGGACATTTTATGCCCGTTTTTGTCTAATACTAAACCGTTTGAAACTACATTTTTGTAGGATATTTTATCAAAAACTAAAGTAGAAATAGCATGTAAAGTATAAAACCATCCTCTGGTTTGATCTACTCCTTCTGCAATAAAATCAGCAGGAAAAGCTTTATTCCCATCAATCAATTCCTTGTTTTCAAATGGATAATGCCATTGGGCATATGGCATTGCTCCTGAATCAAACCAAACATCAATTAAGTCGGATTCTCTTTTCATCGGTTTTCCTGATGCAGAAACTAAGGTGATTTCGTCAACTACATTTTTATGTAAATCAACCAAATCATAATTGGCTTCAACCATATTTCCAACTTCAAACCCTTCAAAAGGATTTGTTTTTTGAAACCCTAATGCGATCGATTTCTCTATTTCTTTATATAACTCCTCTACTGAACCAATTAATATTTCTTCTGTTCCATCTTCTGTTCTCCAAATTGGCAATGGGATTCCCCAATACCTAGATCGTGATAAATTCCAATCGTTAGCATTTTTTAACCAGTTCCCGAAACGTCCTTCACCGGTTGCTTTAGGCTTCCAGTTGATGGTTTCATTTAAGTCGAACATTCTATCGCGCACTTTTGTAATTTCTATGAACCAAGAATCTAATGGGTAATACAAAATTGGGGTGTCTGTTCTCCAACAATGTGGATAGCTGTGAACGTATTTTTCTACTTTAAATGCTTTGTTTTCTTCTTTTAACTGGATGGCTATTTCCACATCAGCAGAACGCTCTGGGGCTTCACCTTCGTTGTAATATTCATTTTTAACATATTTACCAGCATAAACCCCGGTGTGAGAGGTGAATTTTCCTTGCAGATTTACCAAAGGTCCCGAATTACCATTTTCATCTAAAACTAACATTGGCGGAATTTCAGGTACGGCTTCTTTTGCTACTTTAGCATCATCTGCACCAAAAGTTGGCGCAGTATGAACGATACCGGTACCATCCTCAGTAGTAACAAAATCCCCAGAGATTACACGAAATGCATTTTCAGGATTTTGATATGGCAACGCTAACTGCATTAATTGCTCGTAACGAATTCCAACTAAATCTAGTCCTTTGCATTCGGTTAAAATTTTAAAAGGAATTTGTTTGTCACCCGGTTTAAAATTATCAAAATCGGAAGCTTCTTTACTTTCGAAAAACCCTTTTGAGAATTGTTTCCCAACTAAATTCTTAGCTAATACCACTTTTGATGGTTGATAAGTATATTGATTGAAAGTATCAACTAATACGTAATCTATTTTTGGTCCTACCGTTAATGCTGTATTACTTGGTAATGTCCATGGAGTTGTAGTCCAAGCTAGAATATAAATCTCTCCAAAATCCTTTAAAAAACTAGGTAATGTTTCGTTTATCGCTTTAAATTGAGCTACCACAGTTGTATCGGTAACGTCTCTATAACTCCCTGGTTGGTTGACTTCGTGGGAAGACAATCCCGTTCCGGCTTTTGGTGAATACGGCTGTATGGTATATCCTTTATACATCAAATCTTTATCATAGATTTGCTTTAAAAGCCACCAAACTGATTCCATGTATTTGGATTTATAAGTCACATAAGGATTTTCCATATCTACCCAGTAACCCATTTTTTCCGTTAAATCGTTCCACACATCGGTGTAACGCATTACGGTTTTTTTACATGCCTCATTATATTGTTCTACAGAAATGGTTTTGCCAATGTCTTCTTTGGTTATTCCAAGTTCCTTTTCAGTACCTAATTCAACGGGTAAACCATGAGTGTCCCAACCTGCTTTTCGCTTAACTTGAAACCCCTTTTGAGTTTTATATCTACAAAAAATATCTTTTATTGCTCTGGCCATCACGTGGTGAATCCCGGGCAAACCATTTGCAGATGGCGGACCTTCAAAAAAAACGAATGGCTGATTGCCTTCGCGAGTGGTAATGCTCTTCTCGAATATGTTTTCTTTTTTCCAAAAATCAAGTACTTCTGAGGCCACGGTTGGCAAGTCAAGTCCCTTATATTCAGTAAATTTAGTGCTCATTTTGTCCTTTTCTTAAATCGTTTTGCGAAAGTAATAAAATAATATCGAAAGTAGAAAGTGAAATCTCGAAAGTTATGTTTTTGAAAGAATTTACTTTAGCGTTGTTAATTATAATGAATAAAGCCGAGTTTAGAATTTTCCAAACTCGGCTCTAGTAGAGTTGAATAAATATATTATTTCACAATTAGGAATTCAGAACGTCTGTTTTGAGCATGTTCTTCTTCAGTACAAGTTTCTTTACAATCCGCTTTTGGTTCACTCTCTCCAAATCCTTTTCCGGATATTCTAGAAGCTGCAATTCCTTTAGAAAGCACATATTGAACCGTTGATTTTGCTCTTCTTTCAGACAAGTTCATATTGTAAACATCGCTACCTCTATTATCAGTATGCGATTTAGCGAAAATGACAAGCTTGTCATTTGCTTTCATCACTTGTACTAACTTATCCAATTCAAAAGCTCCTTCTTGTGTTATATTGCTTTTGTTGAATTCAAAATAGATTGGATTTAATACAATTTCTGTTGGTTTAATAATAACCTCAATTGGATTAAGTGGGGCCGGAACAATTAATTTTCCGCCTTTATTTTTAGCGATATTAAATACGCCGCTTTCGAAACCTTCTTTAGCAACTTGAAGATTGTATTCCGTATTACATTCTAAAATAAAATCAACGTTCCCGTTTACATCAGAAATTTTAGTTTCAATAATATTCTTTTTATCATCTAAAATGACTACAGTTGCTCCTTCAAGCGCAACCCCCGTTACTGAATTTGTAACATGAATTGTAGACTCTACATTACAAAGTGGCTTTGCAATATATAAATCATCCGATTCTTCCCGATTACTTGAAAAGAAACCAAGATTACGTTTAGTATTAAAAGAAAAAGAAAAGTCATCTTTCTCGCTATTAACAGGTTTTCCAAGATTTTGAGCGTCCTCTGTTTTGCTTAAATTAATAAAGTAAACATCTAATCCTCCTAAACCTTGTCTAGAATCAGATGAAAAGTAAAGAACATTATCATCGGTGATATAAGGAAATTGTTCGTTTCCTTCGGTATTTATTTTCGAACCTAAATTTACTGGTGTCCCATAAACATCGCCTTCCGAAACATCTACCTTCCAAATGTCATTACCTCCAATTCCCCCTGGCATATTGGAGTTAAAATACAACGTTTTACCGTCAATGCTAATACTTGGATTGCTAATAGAATACGATTTGTTGTTAAAAGGCAATTGTTTAGCTTCGGTCCATTTATTATTCACCTTTGTAGCTTTGAAAAGATACATTTGGCTAAATTTTGTTTTTATATTTTTAATGTCTTCATAATCATCAATTACACGGCTATCTCTTGAAAAATAAATAGTGTTCCCATCAGAGCTAACGCAGGCTGGGCCATCATGCCAAATTGTATTTATATCTTCCACTTCCGTTGGCGCACTCAATGAATCATTATCTAAAAGAGTTGCTTGATATACATCTAAATAAGATTCCTCTTTCCATCCTGTTTTTTTCTTTGATATTTTTCTTGAACTTGAGAAATACAGGGTATTGTCATTCGCTAACTTTGGTCCAAAATCAGAATAATCACTATTAATGGTAACCGGTTGCAAGTTGAATACTTTTTGTTTAATGAGTAATTTTGGAATGTAATTTGGATTTTGATTAAATAATATTGCTCTGATGTCTTTAGGATTTTTGCTTGCAAAAATTGCCATTTGAGCATTTGCCTCTTCATATCTACCACTTGCTTTTAGCATTTGAGCATATTTAAAATACGTTTCTGCCTCTTGAGGTTGAGTTAGAGAAAGTGCATACCATTTAATCGCTTCAGTGGTATTAAACATATTGTAATAACTTTCTGCAAGTTGATTGTAGATGTAATTTTGTTTTATTCCGGTACCTACTAGTTTTAAATACTCTTTACTAGCATCTAGATATTCAAATCGCTTAAATAATTTATCAGCCCAAGCGGTTTGACTGTCTTGTGCTTTAACAGAAATTGTGCTAACAAACACAAAACTTAATATCAGAAATATTTTTTTCATTATTGACGTTATTTATATTAGAAATATCTTGGTGAATGGGAAACTTTCTTAGGCACATATAAATCAAATAATAAAATGATTTCGTGAGAAGAAGGTGTGGTTACATTCAGGTCAGAAACGATATGGTCATAAGCATAGCCAATTCGTAAAGATGGATTAATAGCGAAGTTTACCATTAGTCCAAATGAATCGTCTAATCTATAAGTTGCTCCTGCCTCGAATTTTTCTTGGTATAAGAAATTCGTTGAAAGATCTATAGAAGGTTGTGTGCCAACAGCAGACTTTATCATTCCAAATGGCTTGAATTTCAAGTTGGGATTGATGTCAAATACATAACCTCCCGTAAGGAAATAATGTTGTGTTTCGGTTCCATACTTTATTCCATTATAATCCAAATGCACTGATTTTAACATGTTTGGGATTGAAAATGCTAGGTAATAGTTATCGGTATAATAAAATAACCCCGTTCCAATATTGAATTTTTGATTGTTTGTGTCTTCTCGGAAAGCACCGTCATTTACGTCGGGCAATGTACGGTAAATAATGCTATTTAGTCCTATTTTTTGGAATGTTACCCCTGCTTTTAAACCGAAGGCCAATCTTTTTTCTCCACCTAAATTAAGTGTGTAGGAAAAATCTCCATAGATGTTATTTTCTTCAACTGGGCCTATTCTGTCAGAAAGAATTGACAACCCTAACCCAACATTTTTACCAACAGGTGAAGACCCCGAAAATGAGAATGTTGAAGGCGCGTCTTCAATTTGAATCCATTGCTTTCTGTATAACAATCCGAAAGACAGGTTCTCTTTAGAACCTGCATATGCAGGATTAATTATGTTCATATTATACATATATTGTGTATAATGAGGTGCTTGCTGTGCATTAACATCAAGGAATGACATTAAAATTAAAATAGCTAGTAAAAATATTTTTTTCATAAGGGTTAAATTTAGAATTAATAAGCGCTGATATTAGTCAGCGCTTAAAAATCTTAACATTATCGATTAATATAAATCCATCCAGTAAACGTATTTCCTGAATTTCTTGTAATTACATAATAGTAGGTCCCGTCAGGAAGTTCACTTCCACTTTCAGATTGTCCGTGCCATTGGTTAGTATAATTTTCTCCATGGCTATAAACTTTAGTACCATATCTATTAAAAATACTTAAAGCTTTAACATCGGATAAAAGAAATGCTTCGTTATCGCCATCTCCGTTTGGCGAGATTCCTTTTTGAATCGTACATGTAATTCCATCCACCTGTTGAGTTGTTACGTATCTACAGCCATTAACCGTTACTGTTGAAATGTAAGTTCCTGAAGTGCTAATCACGATTGAAGGATTTGAAGTTGGTCCAAAGGTATATCCATTTGGTCCACTCCATTCATAAGTTGCATTTGCAGGATTGAAAGACCCTGCAACTGGTAATGCAGTAATTGTAAAATCAGGACCAACACAAACTGCTGTTAACTGAACATTTATCTGTGGAATAATAGTAAACGAAGTAGTTGCAGTTGCTTGAGGACATCCTCCACCAGCAGCCATTGTATAGGTTACTGTATATGGTCCTGCATTACTTGTGCTCACATTGAATGCCCCGGAAGTAGAACTAATTGAAAGTCCTGTAGGAGAAGCGCTAAAAGTACCTCCCGTTGTTCCGGTTATTGTTACAGGTTGTGAACCTGTATTGTTATAACAATAAAAGGTGTCACTATAAGCAATAGTGGCTTGAGGCAAGTTGGTAATTGTTACCTGAGCAGTTGCAATTACAGCTAAACATCCTCCTGAAGCAGCAATAGTGTTTGTAACCGTATAAGTTCCAGCCGTACTTGCAGATAAATTAATCACACCAGTTGAAGCATTAATACTTAATCCAGTAGTTGACGTAAATGTTCCTGCAACTCCTCCTCCTGTAAATGTTGGACTTGGATTGGTTGCATTTTTACAATATGGAGATCCCGTATAACTAAATGTTGCTACTTGAGGAGCTGTTATTGTAATTGTAAATGTTGCTGAAACAGCATTACAACCTCCAGCTGCGGCAATAGTATTTGTAATTGTATAATTTCCTGGAGTACTTGTTGACAAATCAATTGCACCTGTTGTACTATTTAATGTAAGACCTGGGGTTGAAGTGAATACTCCTGGGCTACCACCATTTAAATACGTGAGTATTGGATTAGCTCCTGTTTTACAATAGGTCAGAGAGTTATAGTTAAATGTTGCTACTGGCGATACAGCAACGGTAACATTCATCGTAGTTGTATTTGCACATTGCCCTAGAGCAGGAGTAAATGTGTAAGTAGTTGCTCCAATATTAGTTGTACTAATAGGGGCATTCCATGTACCTGTTATTGTTGGTGTATCTAATGAAGAGGTTGGTAATACTGGCGCAACGCTATTCTGACATAATGTTGGAATTTGTGTAAATGTCGGTGTTCTAACAGTGCCTATTAGTACGTTACTAGTAGCTGGTAAAGAAGAACATCCAAGACCTGTAATTGATACTGCATCTATAAAGTTTCCTACTGTTAAGTTTCCTGAGCCAGAACTTACAGATACAAATCTAATGGTATAATTAGTAACTCCATTATTTGGGAAAGTGTAATTAACACTATTAAATACCCATGCGCTTGGAGTTGCAGAGAAGTTGCCTAAACTCACGTAAGGTCCGCCAAAAGGTCCTACTTCAACTCTCATTACATCCGTTCCAGAAAAACGCCCTCTATGTGCAAAAGATACATTAACAGAGGATCCCGGAATAACTGATATGTTTTGGAAAAGTGTAGATACTTGATTGGCATTTAATTCGACAAATTGTGTTCCTGAATAAGCATATGTGTTTTCATTACCGTTAGTCCACACTTCGATAATTCCGTCAGTTGCAGAAGTTCTCCAACATTGGAAGTTATTTTGATTTACTAATAACATAGTCCCTAATGGAATCGCTAAATTGCTTTCGAAATCTGCATTACAGAAATTATTTTGTTGGGTTATTACTACATTATAAGCTCCAGAAACTGTGGCGTTAAATGAGGCTACGTTCCCTGGATTAGTTGCTCCAGCAGGAACGGTCCAGGTGTAAGTGTAGTTTCCTGGAAGTGTTGGTGAAGCTGTAACTGTGGCAAAAGTATTTGAACATACTGTTGGACTATTTACAGTAACTCCTAAAACAGGATTAACAATAATTGATTTAGTAGCTGTAAGTGCACATTGGCCTGAAGTAGGTGTAAATGTGTAGGTAGTAGTGGCAAGGTTATTTAATGCAGGAGCCCAAGTACCAATTACCCCGTTTTGAGAGGTTGTTGGTAACGGTAATAACGTTCCTCCATTACAAATTGGAGTAACGTCTAAAAACACAGGCGTTATTGTTGCTGGATTTACCGTGATAGTCATGGTTGCATTGCTTGAACATGTTCCTGAAGCTGGTGTAAAAGTATAGGTTGTTGTAGCGTTATTATTAATAGCTGGCGACCAAGTTCCTGTAACACCATTAGTAGAAGTTGTTGGCAAAGCTGCTAATGTTGCACCCGCACAAATAGGAGCTACTTGTGTAAATACAGGGGCTACTGTTCCAACTTGAATTGTCATCGTTGTAGTAGTTGCGCATTGACCTGCATTTGGCGTAAAGGTATAGATAGTAGTGGCCGTATTGTTAATTGCTGGCGACCATGTCCCTGTAATTCCATTTAATGAAGTTGTTGGTAATGGCGCTGAAGTTCCTCCTGCACAAATTGGTGGCGCAGGATTAAATGTAGGAACTGGTAAAACAATATTTACAGTAGCTGAACTTACCGCTCCTGGACAACCTAAATACTGTGGTAAATTATAACTTACAATGTAAGTTCCAACTGTACTTGTAATTGGAGTAAACGATCCAGTAGTGGTGTTTAATGACAATCCAACTGCTGGTGAAACGGTATAATTACCTCCAGCTGTTCCGGTTTGAGTAACATTTTGAACAGTAGTATCTGTGCTACAAAAAGAAGCGGAACTATAATTAATATTTACATTTGAAGGCGGAACCGTGATGGTGATTGCCCAAGAATCCACATCTGAAGGACAGGTACCAGAAGGAGCGATAGTATTATAAACCACATAAGATCCTGGTGTACTTCCCGCTAAATTTATTAAACCTGTAACAGGATTAATTGCTAGTCCTGAAGGCACTGCTGAAAAAGTTCCAGCGGTAGCGTTACTAACAAAACTTGGAGTTGGATTGGCTTCGTTTTGACAAAAGAAATTTTTAGGATAAGTGAAATTTCCGAATGGACAACAAATAGTTGGAATAGGTCCTGCAGTTTGAGTTATTCGCACAAAACCTTTTCTACCATTAAAGTTGGTAATCATGATTATATATATTTCTCCGGCTATAGCATTATTAACTCCAAAGTTTTCAGTAAAAGCGGCAGAAAAACTACATGCAATTCCTGTAGCAGGTGCGTTTGTAGTAGAAATACCCGCACAAGCAGCTGCATTTGAAGTAAATGGTCCCCAAGCTACGAAATCCACATCAATACCAGTTCCATTAAAGGCGCTGCTAGTGTTTTGCTCTAAAAAGAAATTGTAGTTTCCGTTGGTTGGTATTTGTAAATAATAAAAAGTTGGTGAAGGGGCTGATCCTAAACATCCTACTGTTGTGCTTGTTGTTGAAAAAGGACTTATAGGATTTGGCAAGGTAGGAACCCCTACATTGTTAGGAATAATAATTGGGTTTATAGCACACAATGGTAATGCCGTTCCACAAGTCCCAACATTGGTACCAACACATAGTTCAAATCTAGTTGTTGAGGCAACAGCTCCAGTTGAATAGGCTCTAATATAATACGTTTGACCAATGGTTAATCCAGTTGCTGTATTGTTAGCTACTGTAAAACAGGTAGTCCCAAACTGAGTCAGGGAGCCGCAAGTTCCTGTATAAAGTGCAAAGTTGATATTTCCTGGAGCTATACTATAGCTTTCACCTAGAATTGTAATATAATGACTTGTAGCAGTCGCGGTAAATTTAAACCAAACATCATCATCATCAATCGTTCCTCCACAAGAATTTGCTTGTATCGATCCTGTCGCAAAGGCAACGCTTCCCAAAACTGTTTGCAAACAATTGGTGTTTTGATTTACTGCAATGTCAATTGCTCCAGTACATTCATCATTTGAAATTAATGTATTAAAACTAAATGGCCCTGCTACGGAACTAGCATCTGTTGGAGAACATATTGCTCTAACATAGTAATTATAACAAGTTGCCGAATTCAATCCTGTAATATAAAACGGATTTGAATTGGCATTCACCCAACTGGCGGAACCAATTGGAGGAACTGCTGAACCACAAGGTACAACGCTAACCTGCCATGCTGTTGCACTACTTCCGTCCGGATTAGCTGGTTGTGTCCACCCTAGTAATGCCGTAGACTGAGTGATTGTTGTAGCTGTTAAATTTTTAGGTTTACTACAAGTCGGTGGAGGTCCACAAGTAACACTTGCATTCCACCCAGCTGCGGTAGTAACAGTGTCAGAAGTAAATACAAAAGTTAAACATCCTGAAGCAGTAGTAGCAGTAAAAGGTCCTATAGTTGCTGTCCCCGAAAAATTTCCCAACAAAGTTCCTGTCGTATTATTACCATCATATACTTTTAAAAAGTCAAATCCACTTTCAGTTGCAAAAGAGTTAAATGTAACTGTTACCACTTGTCCTGGTATAGAAGGACAAATTGTAGTTGTTCCTGCAGCTGCAGTAATATTATTTGCATAGTTGGCATTTGGTCCCCCTGGATCAAAGAATGATCCGCCACAACCCGGTAAGGTGGTTACTGAGACAGGTAATAATGACCAAGAGCTAATATCAGTTGATGAACAGGCTGCTCTTACATAAATATCAAAACAAGTTCCAGAAGTTAATCCAGTAATAACAAATGGATTTGAATTTGCTGGAAGCCATCCTGTAGAAGTAGCTGCTGGAGCTACAGATCCACAAGGTAAGGCAATATATTGCCAGGCTGTTGCGGTACTTCCGCTTGGGTTTACGGGTTGTGTCCAACCAACCGAAACTGAAGTGTCTGTGATTGCTGATCTAGTTAATGTATTTGGTCTAGTACATGTAGGAATTGGCGCACAAGTAATGTTTGCTAACCAACCGGCTGCAGTAACGGTATTATCGGAAGTAAATACAAACGTTAAGCTACCATTAGGATCTGTAGATGTAAATGGCCCAGGTAAATTTGCCCCGGTTAATGTACCGGAAAAAGTTCCCAATAGTGTTCCGGCAGAACTATTTCCGTTATAAACTCTAAGTACATCTAAACCAACTTCGGTAGCAAATGAAGTAAAAGTTACTGTAACGGCATCACCAGGTGTAACTGGAGTAATAACAGTGGTTCCTGTTGCTGCAGTTGTATTATTAGCATAAGTCCCTGAGAGTCCTCCAATGTCTACATAATTTCCGCCACAAACTGCTGGCCCTGGAGCCGTTGTAAACGGAAAAGGTCCAGCCCAAATACTGCCCGAAAAGGCACACAATGAACGTACATAATATTTATATTGTGTTAATGGCAACAAAGGTGCAAAGGGAGCTACTGTTAAAGTAGTAGCGGTATAAGGATTGGTATTTACAACAATTCCAGATCCAATTGGCGCTAATTGAGTAGCAGGAATAATCTCTATTTCCCATTGATTACAAGTGTTTAATCCAGCACCAGTTAATGGATTTGGATTCGTCCAGTTCAACACTGCGCTTGAAGAAGTAAAAGTTCCAGCCCCAAGAGTATTAGGCTCTAAACATCTTGAAACTACCAAAACATCGTCTAAAAATAAATCGTCTCCTTGGAAAGGGGAAGTTTGATTAACTTCAGATACAAAAGCAATATATACTTGTGTTCCTGCAGGAAATGTTGCTGGCGGAAAATCAACCACTTGTTCTTCATAAACAATTGGCGCAGGTGCAACATTTGTACTCAATTGAGATTCTGAATACGATTGAAGAGTAGTAGTATACGCTGCTTCAGAAGTTTGATTTGCCGCTAATGCAGCTGAGGCAACTTTAATTTTAAAAACTCCACCTTGGTCTCCTTGTTGGCTCGTTTTTACCCAGAAACGCAATTGACCATTCAACGGAATGGTAACGACTGGGGAAGCTAAATAATATTTTGCTGAATTTCCAATCCCTAGATTTTCTCCAAATAGCATCGCATGTTTCGTTCCAGTGCGGGGAGTTGTTCCGTCTGTAAACCAACTTTCTGAACCAGATCCGCTTTGAAATCTTGCCCAGTTTGCTGGGATACCAAAAGGTGTTGAAGGGGTTTCAAACCCTTGAAGTAAGGCTTGTGAAAATCCCGTGATTGAAAATAATAGTGTAATTAATAATAGTGTAATTTTTTTCATAAAATGAAAATTTAAGATTATAATCGGTAATTTAACTTGCAATTTAGCTTTCAAATTTAACAAAAAAAATTAAAAAATAACTTTTAATTGGATTTTTAACTAATGAATTTTAAAATTTATTAATTATAAATAAGTAAATCTAGATTTTTCATGCAAATAAAGTAGCTTTGCATTATATATTTTAATATGCTAGAAAAAGACACAAAAAAGATTGAAAAAACCGTAATTGTAGGTATAATTACTCAAAAACAGGACGAAGATAAATTAAATGAGTACCTTGATGAGTTGGCTTTTTTAACTTATACTGCTGGCGGTGAAGTCGTTAAAAGATTTTCACAAAAAATGGAGCGACCTAACCCTAAAACTTTTGTGGGAACAGGAAAAATTGATGAAATAAATCATTTTGTGATTGAAAATGATATTTCAACCGTTATTTTCGATGATGAACTTTCTCCCTCGCAACAAAAAAATATTTCTAGAATAATTGCTTGTAAAATTCTCGATAGAACACATCTCATCCTCGACATATTTGCCCAAAGGGCAGAAACTTCATACGCAAGAACTCAGGTTGAATTAGCACAATGCCAATACTTACTTCCAAGGTTATCAGGAATGTGGACCCACTTAGAACGTCAAAAGGGAGGAATCGGTATGCGAGGGCCTGGGGAAACTGAAATTGAAACCGACCGACGAATTGTTAGAGATAGAATTGCTTTACTTAAAGAAAAAATAAAAACCATAGACAAGCAAATGGGAGTTCAACGAGGTAATCGTGGCGCTATGGTTAGAGTGGCGTTAGTGGGTTACACTAACGTTGGAAAATCAACTTTAATGAATGTGGTAGGCAAAAGTGATGTTTTTGTAGAAAATAAATTGTTTGCCACTTTAGATACCACCGTGAGAAAAGTGGTAATAAAAAACTTGCCTTTTCTGCTTTCAGATACTGTGGGATTTATTCGAAAATTGCCTACACAATTAGTAGATTCTTTTAAAAGTACACTCGATGAAGTTCGTGAAGCCGACTTACTATTACATGTAGTAGATATCTCCCATCCTGATTTTGAAGACCATATTGAATCGGTAAATCAAACATTGGCAGATATAAAAAGCAATAATAAAACAACCCTAATGGTCTTCAATAAAATTGATGCTTTCAAACATTTAACCATAGATGAGGACGATTTAATAACTGAAAAAACTAAAAAACATTTCACATTAGAAGAATGGAAAACCACCTGGATGAACAATGTAGGTAAGGAAAAAGCAATTTTTATTTCCGCTACCCATAAAGAAAATTTTGAAGAATTTAGAGAGCGTGTTTATGAAGCCGTTCGAGAAATTCACATCTCAAGATTTCCCTACAATAAGTTTCTGTATCCCGATTTTAAAGACGCAATAGAAAAAGAAGAAGAAGATTAATTAGTTCTTTTTCTTGTATAATGGAACTGCCGAACACGCTTCGCCATACATTATACTTTTTGCGAAAGGCTGTAAATATTGTGCTGCAGCCACATAGGCGCTAATTGGAACTGGTTTTTTTGAACACCCTTTAATTATCACCGCCTTATTTTCATATTTGGAATAATCAATTTTAGGAAGTATTTCTTGATATAAAAAAGTCTCTAATCCCTGTAAATTACCATCGACAATTTTTTTTGCAAAAGGCGCCAAATGGACGGTAACTAAGACTGATGCCCAAGCAGGAAGTATCGCATCGGTACTACAAAATACGGCTACAAAATGATCTTGGTATTTTGTCCAATCGTGTTGTTTTAAATGCTCCCGAAAATCTTTTTCTTTTAAAATAAATCCATCAGTCAGCCACTGCGAAATATCGATTTGTGTACGATTACCAATAGGATAATAATCTTCTAAATCGAAAACTTCCAGAGAACTATTGGCAACTTTATTTATGATTTCGTCCATTTTACTTTAAACAGATTTTTAAAGCATTCCTAATTCTAATTTTGCTTCCTCGCTCATTAAATCTTTGCTCCAAGGTGGATCAAATGTGATTTCTACTTCACATGATTTTACTTCATCAATTGTCTGTACTTTTTCTTCTACTTCGCGAGGTAATGACTCAGCAACTGGGCAGTTTGGGGAAGTTAAGGTCATTAATATTTTAACTTCATTGTCTTCGTTAATCATCACATCATAGATAAGTCCTAATTCGTAAATATCAACTGGGATTTCAGGATCGTAAATACCCTTTAATTTTTTAACTACATTATCCCCTAAATTGATTGTATCGTTAAATTCTTCCATATTATTCCTTTTTTGAATCGAATGCCAAGGCATACATTTTAATATTTTTTATCATTGAAACCAAACCATTAGCGCGAGTGGGTGACAAATGTTCTTTCAGTCCTATTTCATCTATAAAACCCATATCGGCGGCTAAAATATCTTCCGCCTTTTGATTCGAAAAAGCTCGAATTAGAATCGCAATAATTCCTTTGGTTAAAATTGCATCGCTATCCGCAGTAAAAACAATTAAACCGTCATTTTGTTCTCCATTTAACCAAACTTTAGATTGACAACCCTTGATAATATTTTCCTCAGTTTTAAATTCCTCATTAATTAAAGGTAATTTTTTTCCTAATTCAATAATGTATTCGTAGCGCTCCATCCAATCGTCAAACATAGAAAATTCATCTACAATTTGGTCTTGTATTTCTGTAATTGTCATTCTTCTGGTTTAAATAATAAATTCACAATTTCAACAACACTTTTTATTTGCATTGGAGGAAATCCATGATCAAAATCAGAGGATTGATAGGTGTTTCCTTTATAAATTATCTTTAATTTGGCAATTGCCGCTCCGTCAAAAAATCTCTTTTCAGTTGGGGCAATTAAATTGGGTAAATTCTCTAAGTCTACTTTATTTATTTCCTCCCTTAAAGTATTCCAATCGGCATCAGAAACTTTTTGAACAATTGGATTTTCTTTACCATCTCTATCATTCGTTGAAGAAACAGCAGCATTTTTTAAAACCAATTTTTGATAAAAGCCTCTTGTATTTGCTTCATATTGGATCTCAATATCTTTCATTTCAATACTCGACCCAACCCCATTTTTCTGGCTATTGCAACTTCCTAAAACAAATAATAATACTGATAATAAAGATAAAATTCTCATATAAATATATTTACGATAGCATTAATTTGGCTCTTTTGACACCTTCAACAAAGATATCAATTTCTTCTTTAGTATTGTAAAATGCAAACGAAGCACGAATAGTTCCCGGTATATTGAAGAAATTCATTATTGGTTGAGCACAATGATGACCAGTTCTAACTGCAATTCCTAATTTGTCAATTATAGTTCCAATATCATAGGGATGGATTCCCTCAATGTTAAATGAAATTACCGATGTTTTTTCTTTGGAAGTGCCATAAATTTTCATCCCTTCAATTTCTAAAAGCCTTTTGGTACCATAGTCCAATAATTCTTTTTCCTGAATTTGGATGTTATCAAAACCTATTTGATTCATGTAATCAACTGCCGTTCCAAGTACAATTCCTCCTGCAATATTTGGGGTTCCAGCTTCAAACTTATGAGGTAATTCAGCATAAGTAGTTTTTTCGAAAGTCACTTCTTTAATCATTTCCCCTCCCCCTTGATAAGGCGGTAATTTGTTTAACCAATCTTCTTTACCATATAAAATCCCAGTTCCTGTTGGCCCACAGATTTTATGCCCTGAAAACACATAAAAATCACAATCTAATTCTTGTACATCTGGCTTCAAATGGGGAACTGCTTGCGCCCCGTCAATCAAAACTGCAGCTCCAAATTCGTGGGATTTATCAATCATGTATTTTATAGGATTGACTGTTCCCAAAGCATTAGAAATATGATTTACCGTTACTATTTTGGTTTTCTCGGTAAGTAATTTATCAAATTCAGAAAGAATCAAATCTCCATTTTCATCCATTGGAATCACTCGCAATATAGCACCTGTTTTTTCGCATAACATTTGCCAAGGCACAATATTAGAATGGTGTTCCAATGCTGAAACCAAAACCTCATCTCCCGATTTTAATAGGGATGCAAAACCATTCGCTACTAAATTAATTCCATGCGTTGTTCCAGAAGTAAATAGTACTTCGTGAGCAAATTTTGCATTAATATGGTTTTGGATTTTCCCTCTAGAAGCTTCATAAGCATCTGTTGCCATTTGGCTTAAAGTGTGAACGCCACGGTGAATGTTGGCGTTAATTTCTTGATAATATTTTGAAATTGCATCAATCACAACCTGAGGTTTTTGCGAGGTTGCCCCATTGTCAAAATAGACTAAAGGTTTTCCATTTACCTTTTGAGATAAAATTGGAAAATCGGCACGAATAGCATCAATATTAAAACTCATTTTATTTTTTTATTTTGTCATATGACATTAATAAACTACAAGTCAAACCCCAATTTTACTCCTAATTTAGTGGCAATAATCTTAGTAATTCGTTGTTTCAATTCTGGAATTTTGATGCTTTCAATCACCGCATTTGAAAAGGCATACATCAATAATGCTTTGGCTTCTTTCTTAGGAATTCCACGTTGTTGCATGTAAAACATGGCTGTTTCATCTAATTGTCCTATGGTACATCCGTGAGAACATTTTACATCATCAGCAAAAATTTCCAATTGTGGTTTGGCATTAATTGTGGCTTTATCGCTTAATAAAATATTATTGCTTTTTTGAAAGGCATTGGTTTTTTGAGCTTCCTTTTCTACATAAATCTTCCCGTTGAAAACCCCCGTGGAACGATCTGAAAAGATCCCTTTATAATCTTGGTGGCTTTCACAATTGGGTGTCGAATGCTGAACTAAGGTATAATGATCAACATGTTGCTTGTCGCCAATAATGGTAATCCCATTCAAATTACTTACAATTCGTTCTCCAAAATGATAGAAATTCAAGTTATTTCTAGTTAAGTTTCCACCAAATGAAAACGTATTTATAGAAACATTGGTTTCTTGTTTTTGAGAAACATAGGTATTATCAATCAAGTTGGCCTCCAAATTATCATTTTGGATTTTATAGTAATCTACAATAGCTCTTTTTTGTGCGAAAATCTCGGTCACCGAATTCGTTAAAACGGGATTTTCATTCAAGCTTTGATGTCTTTCAATAATTTGCACGTGAGAATTTTCACCAACTACGACCAAGTTTCTTGGTTGAACCAAAAGTGCCGCTTCGCTTCCTGTAGAAAAATACATAATTTCAATTGGCTTGTCAACGACTTTGCTTTTTGGAATATTAATGTACGCGCCCTCATTGGCGAAAGCCGTATTTAAAGAGGTTAAACTTTCGTCTAAATTGGCAATTTTATTGAAATAATTGTCAATTACCATTTTGTATTTCGGCTTATTTAAAGCGGATGACATCAAGCAAACATCAATTCCATCATGAGTTGTAGAAGATAAAAATGAACTGAAAACGCCATCAATAAACACTACTTTATAGGTGTCTATTTCGTGAAGAAAATACTTTTTCACATCGGCAAATTCGATATTATTTTCATTTTTGGGAAAAACTGAAAAGTCATTTTTCAACACCGAATTCAAAGACGTATATTTCCAAGCTTCCTCTTTTTTAGTTGGAAAACCTTTATTTTCAAAGTTCTTTATTGCCAAAGTCCGCAACTCATGTAAATCTGAATTCACATCAATTTGCTCTTCAAAAGCCATAAAAGACGATACTAATTTTTCTTTTAATTCCATTTTAGTTTTCCGCTTTAATCCAATCGTATCCTTTTTCTTCTAATTCTAATGCCAATGAGGCATCTCCAGATTTCACGATTTTTCCATTGTATAATACATGAACAAAATCAGGAACAATGTAATCCAAAAGTCTTTGGTAGTGCGTAATTACAATGATGGCGTTTTTGTCACTTTTCAATTTGTTTACCCCGTTAGCAACAATTCGAAGCGCATCGATATCAAGCCCTGAATCGGTCTCGTCTAGAATTGCCAATTTAGGTTCTAACATTGCCATTTGGAAAATCTCATTTCTCTTTTTCTCTCCACCAGAAAATCCTTCGTTTAAAGAACGAGACAAAAATTTACGATCAATTTCCAATAATTCCGATTTCTCCCGAATTACTTTCAACATTTCATTAGCGGGCATTTCCTCTAAATTATTTGCTTTTCTAGTTTCGTTAATAGACGTTCTAATAAAATTGGTTACTGAAACTCCAGGGATTTCAACAGGATATTGAAAAGATAAGAACACCCCTTTATGCGCTCTTTCTTCAGGTGCTAAATCTGCGATATCTTCTCCTTCTAAAAAGATTTCTCCTTCGGTAACTTCGTAGTTTTCATTTCCTGCAATAATTGCGGAAAGTGTACTTTTACCAGCACCATTTGGACCCATTATGGCATGGATTTCTCCCGCTTTCACTTCAAGGTTAATCCCTTTTAATATTTCTTTGTCGCCTATTGATGCGTGTAAATTTTTAATGCTTAACATCTTGTTTTGTTTTTTTAAAGTTTAAAGTTCTCTTATTTCTGAAACTAAGTGTCTTTAAAATCTTTCTTGTTTAAATATGATATATTAAAATTTTCAAATTATCCTTACCCAACCGAACCTTCTAACGAAATCTCCAACAACTTCTGCGCCTCAACGGCAAATTCCATTGGCAACTTATTCAAAACGTCTTTACTGAAACCATTTACAATTAATGCAATGGCTTTTTCGGTTGGAATTCCGCGTTGGTTGCAATAAAAAACTTGGTCTTCTCCAATTTTACTTGTAGTTGCTTCGTGTTCTATTTTGGCTGTTGTGTTTTTACTTTCTATGTATGGAAAAGTGTGAGCGCCACAATTGTTTCCCATTAATAACGAATCGCATTGGGAGAAGTTTCTAGCGTTTTCGGCTCCAGGGCCAATTTTTACTAAACCTCTGTAACTATTTTGAGATTTTCCTGCTGAAATCCCTTTTGAAATAATAGTTGATTTGGTGTTTTTACCAATATGAATCATTTTAGTTCCTGTATCGGCTTGTTGGAAATTATTGGTTACGGCTATGGAATAAAATTCTCCAACTGAGTTATCTCCTTTTAATACTACCGAAGGGTATTTCCAGGTTACTGCAGAACCAGTTTCAACTTGTGTCCAAGATATTTTTGCGTTTTTCTCACAAATTCCTCTTTTGGTTACAAAATTGAAAACCCCACCTTTCCCTTCTTTATTTCCAGGATACCAGTTTTGAACCGTAGAATATTTTATTTCGGCATCTTCCATTGCAATTAATTCTACAACAGCAGCGTGCAATTGATTTTCATCACGGCTAGGCGCCGTACACCCTTCAAGATACGAAACATAACTTCCTTCGTCAGCAATTAAAAGTGTTCTTTCAAATTGTCCCGTTCCTGCTTGATTAATTCTGAAATAAGTTGAAAGTTCCATCGGGCATTTTACCCCTTTAGGGATATAACAAAAACTTCCGTCAGAGAAAACAGCCGAATTTAATGCGGCATAAAAGTTGTCTTTTTGAGGTACTACTGTTCCTAAATATTTTTGAACTAATTCTGGATATTCTCGAATTGCCTCAGAAATACTCATGAAAATAATTCCTTTTTCGGCCAATGTTTTCTTAAATGTTGTTGCTACAGAAACGGAGTCAACCACAATATCCATTGCCACATTGTTCATCATCTTTTGCTCATCAATAGAGATGCCCAACTTTTTATACATTTCTAAAAGTTCTGGATCTACGTCGTCTAAAGTTTTGTTGGGATCTACTGCTTTGGGAGCAGAATAATAAGAAATGGCTTGAAAATCGGGTTTTGGATAGTTCACATTTGCCCATTCTGGTTCGATCATTTCTTGCCATGCACGAAAAGCCTCAATACGCCAGTTGGTCATCCATTCAGGTTCTTCTTTTTTAAGGGAAATAGCGCGAACAATGTCTTCACTTAAACCAATTGGAAATGTTTCCGATTTTAAATCAGTGTAAAATCCATATTCGTATTCCTTAGTTTCGAGCTCGATTTTTAAATCGTCTTCGGTATATTTACTCATTTAATTTAAAGATTTACAGTGAGAAAGATTCCCCACAGCCACAAGTTCTACTTGCATTTGGGTTATTAAATACAAATCCCTTTCCGTTTAAACCGCCCGAAAATTCTAAAATAGTCCCTGCTAAATACAAAAACGATTTTTTTTCAACGGCAATTCTAACATTATTTACCTCAAATACTTTGTCGGTATCTCCAATTTCTTTATCAAATTTTAATTCATAGGACAATCCTGAACAACCGCCGCTTTTAACGCCAACACGAACATAATCAACGGTTGCGTCAAATCCGTCGTCGTGCATCATGTCGACAATTTTTTTACTCGCTGTATCTGAAACTTGTATCATTTTTTAATTTATTTTGAAAATTAAACCCATGGAAAATTCCTTATTTTGATTTTGTCTAAATAAAGGGCAAAGATATTACAATAAAATGTTTTTCTCCAATTACTTCAATACTTTTTAACGAATTATTTAGTATAAAAATAGATTTTCATCGGAATAAAGCCGTTGATATTTCATAAATTGCAACACGAAATAAATTAAAGAACAAAAAACCATGAGACTATATCCCATTGAATCAGGAAATTTTAAGTTGGATGGAGGTGCAATGTTTGGTGTAGTGCCAAAAACCATTTGGAATAAAACCAATCCTGCTGATGAAAATAACCTAATTGATATTGCCGCAAGGTGTTTACTAATTGAAGAGGGCAATCGCTTGATTTTGATCGACACGGGAATGGGAAATAAACAATCCGAGAAATTTTTCAGTTATTACTCCCTTTGGGGAACCCATTCTATCGATAAATCTTTGGCGAAATATGGTTTTCATCGAGAGGATATTACCGATGTTTTTATGACTCACTTGCACTTTGATCATTGTGGTGGAAGTGTCAATTGGAATTCAAACAAAACGGGCTATGAAATTGCTTTTAAAAACGCGAAATATTGGACTAACGAAAAGCATTGGGAATGGGCAACAAAGCCAAATTCTCGAGAAAAAGCCTCCTTCTTACATGAAAATATTATTCCAATTCAAGAAAGTGGACAGTTGAATTTTATTGAAAAACCTAACAGCGATTTTATTGAAAAGTCAGAACTTGGGTTTGGGATTTTCTTTGTCGATGGCCATACCGAAAAACAAATGATTCCTCATGTAAAATACCAAGACAAAACGATTGTTTTTTGCGCTGATTTATTGGCAACAGCAGGGCACATTCCAATTCCTTATGTAATGGGTTATGACACAAGACCCCTGATAACATTAGACGAAAAGGCAAAATTTATGAATGCTGCCGCAGATAATAACTATTATTTATTTTTAGAACACGATGCCCACAATGAAATTATTACGGTCGAAAAAACTGAAAAAGGAGTTCGATTGAAAGACGTATTTTCTTGTAATGACATCTTAAAATAGTGTTAATCAATATCGTAAAATTGAATATCTTAAAGTATTTTTGAATCGAAATTTTAATAAAAAACCAACATGAAATTAATTAAATTAACTTATTTATCGCTAATTGCCGCATTAACTTTGTCGCTTTCAGCAAATGCGCAATCTACAGAAAAAGTTGCTGTTGCAAAAAAAGGAGCTTTAACTGAAAATGAGCTGAAAAGATGGAGTCATCTGGATTTAGTGAAAGACAGTATTCCCGGAATGAGCGTCGATAAAGTATATTCTGAATTATTAAAAGGAAAAACTTCAACTTCAGTTATTGTTGGAATTGTTGATTCAGGTGTAGACATCGAACACGAAGATTTAAAATCAGTGATTTGGACCAACAAAAAAGAAATCCCAGGAAATAAAATTGATGACGATAAAAATGGTTATATTGATGATATTAATGGTTGGAATTTCTTAGGGAATAGTACCAAAGAAAATTACGAGTACGAGAGAATTATCAATAACAAAAAATTAGTTGATGAGGCTACTTATTTAAAAGCAAAAGCAATTAATGATGGAAAAATTGAAGAAGCCAATCAAACGAAATTTCAAATTGAACTCGCTTTAAATGGAACTAAAAAAGCAGATGATACATTAACAAAATTATTAGGTAAACCAACATATACTGCTGAAGAATTAGACGCAATTGAATCAAAAGATCAAGAAGTAGTTCAAAGTATTGCTATTATGAAGCAAATGCTTGCTTATGGTTTAAGTGTTGCCGATTTGAAAAAAGAAATTGAGAAAGAATTGGAATCTTATATTAAAATTCAAAGTGGTGAAAATTTAAAAACCAATTATAGAAAAGTAGTGGGAGATAATCCTGATGATATTAAAGATACCAAATACGGTGATAATAATGTTATGGGGCCAGACAAACAAGATACACTTCACGGAACTCACGTTGCGGGAATTGTAGCACAGGTGAGAAACAACAAAATGGGTGGTGACGGAATTGCTAATAATGTTCAAATATTAACTGTTCGTGCGGTTCCTGATGGTGACGAGTACGATAAAGATATTGCGCTTGGTATTCGATATGCGGTCGATAATGGGGCTAAAGTCATTAACGGAAGTTTTGGAAAAGCGTTTTCACCTCATAAACAATGGGTTTATGATGCCATAAAATATGCTGAATCTAAAGATGTGCTAATCGTTCATGCTGCTGGAAATGACGCTAAAGACATTGATAAAGAGGACAATTACCCTAATGATTCTGATGATAAAAAAACAGAATTTGCAGATAACATGATCACTGTTGGTGCTTTGAATTATGAATATGGAACCAATGTAGTTGCCGATTTTTCTAATTATGGTAAATTAAATGTAGACGTATTTGCTCCTGGAGTAAAAATTTATGCTTCAACACCAAAAGATACGTACCAGTTTTTACAAGGAACTTCAATGGCGGCTCCAAATGTTGCTGGAGTTGCGGCTTTAATTCGTTCTTATTACCCAACATTAACTGCTAAACAGGTAAAAAATATTTTAATGGATTCTGGAACAGCAATTTCAACAAGCGTAGCTGTTGGTGGTGACCCAGATAAAAGTCGTCTATTTTCTGAGTTATCTCAATCAGGAAGAATGGTAAACGCCTATAATGCTATGGTAATGGCTGAAAAATTAGCTAAAAAACCCGCTTCAGTGAAAATTAAAGGATAAAATAAATCAACTTACCTATAAGCTTGCTGGAATTTTATATATTTCGGCAAGCTTATTTTTTAATATTAATTTCATTAGTCCCTTATGAAAAAATTCTTTTTGCTTTCTCTAATTATGATGAATATTGGGAATGTTGTTTCCCAAAATACTACCTATTGGCAACAAAAAGTAGACTACAAAATGGAAGTTTCCATAGATGTAAAAACCTATTTATATAAAGGAAAACAAGAATTAGTTTATACCAATAATTCCAATGATACTCTAAAAAAAGTATATTATCACTTATTCAATAACGCTTTTCAGCCTGGAAGCGAAATGGACATGAGATTGCAAAATATCAAAGATCCAGATGCAAGAATGATAACCAAAATAAAAGTAGGCGACAAAGAAGTTAAAGAAAGTCGAATAAAAAGCTTGAAGCCAAATGAAATTGGGTTTTTACATGTTTCTAATTTCAAACAAGATGGCGTTCCTGCCTCTGCAAAAGAAGTCGAAACTATTTTAGAAGTAACCTTGGCGAGAGTCCTTTTGCCTGGAGAAAAAGCAACATTTACTTTAGATTTTGATGGACAAGTTCCGGTTCAAATTCGTCGTTCTGGGAGAAATAATAAAGAAGGAGTGGAACTTTCAATGGCGCAGTGGTATCCAAAAATGGCCGAATTTGATTTTGAAGGATGGCATGCCGACCCCTACATTGCAAGAGAATTTCATGGAGTTTGGGGAAATTTTGATGTAAAAATCTCCATTGATAAAAATTATGTTTTGGGAGGTTCTGGGTATTTACAAAACAAAAACGAAATTGGTCACGGCTATCAAGATGCGGGAGTAAATGTGGTTTACCCAAAGAAAACGAAAACTCTGACATGGCATTTTATAGCGCCAAACGTACACGATTTTACTTGGGCCGCCGATAAAAATTATCTTCACGATATAGCGCAAGTTCCTAATGGTGCAACACTTCATTTCTTATATAAAAACAATCCTAAAATTATTGAAAACTGGAAAAAAGTGCAATCTAAAACTGTTGAATTGATGCAGTTTTATAATGCTACCGTTGGGAAATATCCTTATGAACAGTATTCTGTAATTCAAGGTGGCGATGGCGGAATGGAATATGCAATGTGTACATTAATTCTGGGAGAAGGCAACTATGACGGGCTTCTTGGAGTTATTGCTCATGAGATGGGACACTCGTGGTTCCAACACATTCTAGCTTCTAATGAAAGCAAACACGGATGGATGGACGAAGGGTTTACTTCATTTATAGAAGATTTAGGAATGAATGAATTGGCTGAAAAAAAATCGGAAAACCCATTTGAAGGAAGTTATAAAAGCTACATTAATATGGCCAATTCTGGCAAAGAACAACCGCAAGGAACTCATGCTGATCGATTTGATGAAAACAGGGTTTATAGCATTACTTCCTATAGTAAAGGCGAAGTTTTTTTGGCACAACTTCAATACCTTATCGGAAAGGAAAATTTATTTAAAACATTAAAACGCTATTATTCCGAATTCAAGTTCAAACATCCTACGCCAAATGATATTAAAAGAACGGCAGAACGAGTTTCGGGTGCAGAATTGGATTGGTATTTAACCGATTGGACGCTTACAACAAATACGATTGATTACGGGATTAAATCAGTAATTGAAGAAGGTGATGCAACAATAATTAATTTGGAAAGAATAGGCAGAATGCCAATGCCAATAGAGCTTGAGGTAGAATATGTTGGTGGAAATAAAGAAACTTTTTATGTGCCTTTACGAATGATGAGTTATGTAAAAGACAATCCAAATCCTGCTACTAAAAGAACGATTTTGAACGATTGGGCTTGGGGAAATCCAAACTATCAATTTAAAATTCCAACTAGTAAAGCCAACATAAAAAAAATCATAATTGACCCGAGTGGCTTTATGGCCGACGTGAAAAAAGACAACAATGTTTATGAATTGAAATAATAATATTTCTATTTGTTTCGCATTTTATATCTTTGATTCAAATAACTAGCATGCAACTATCTTCAAATAAAAAAATCTACTTTGCCTCTGACCAACATTTTGGGGCGCCAACTGCGGAATTGAGTTTTCCTAGAGAACAAAAATTTGTGTCTTGGCTTGACGAAATTAAAGGTGATGCAGAAGCTTTATTTTTATTAGGCGATTTATTCGATTTTTGGTTTGAATACAAAACCGTTATTCCTAAAGGGTTTGTTCGTGTTTTAGGCAAACTGGCCGAAATTCGCGACAGCGGAATCCCAATTTATTTCTTTGTTGGAAACCATGATTTATGGATGAGTGACTACTTTGAAAAGGAACTCAATATCCCTGTTTACCGCGATAATCAAGAATTTACTTTTAACGATAAAACTTTCCTAATTGGTCATGGAGACGGAAAGGGTCCCGGCGATAAAGGTTATAAAAGAATGAAACGCGTTTTTACCAATTCCCTTTCAAATGCTTTATTCCGATGGATCCACCCTGATATTGGTGTGAAATTAGGTCAATACCTGTCTGTAAAAAATAAACTGATTTCAGGTGATGAAGACGTGAAATTTTTGGGTGAAGAAAACGAATGGTTGGTACTATATTCCAAAAGAAAATTAGAAACAAAACACTACAATTATTTGGTTTTTGGCCACCGTCATTTACCCATGAAAATTACCGTTGGAGAAAACTCTGAATACGTGAATTTAGGGGATTGGATTGGTTATTTTACCTACGGTGTTTTCGATGGAGAAAATTTTGAGATTAAGAAATTTGAAACCAAATAAACTAAAGTAAATAAAGGAACTGCCGTTAGCAACCATCCTCCAAAACCACAAAGCAGTTCAAAGGAAAGATGGGAAAGTGTCCCAAAAAAACTCTCCTGAAAAGAAGCAATAATTCCCTGAGCCGAATGATTGGATTGAGGAATTGAAAAAATAAATTCTCCAATATTTATAAAAGGAATAATCATTAATAACTGAATAGGCCACAAAATGTAGCTTATTGCAATCATAATTGGTAAATTCAGCTTTCTTTTTATTGAAAGAACCGTTAAAAAAAAGGTGCTTACGCCGAGAATTGGAATAATAGAGATTAT